>JAUIED010000221.1 GCA_030428905.1 Gammaproteobacteria bacterium | reverse complement strand
TGGCGCGCGAAGAGGAAGACGCGATGTTCGCGCTCTTTCTCGCCAGCGACGAAGCAGACTTCTTTGTCGGCCAGGCCATCCCTTTCTCCGGGGGTTGGGCGCAGCGATAGCAAGCAAATGGCTGGCCGAAAGTTGATACCGGAATCTCACTTTGTCGGCGCCCGGCACTTTTCCGACCCGATCTCTTCGCTGCGTCGTCGCGTGCTTCGGGAAACGCTAGCAGCTTTCGAGAACGCAGCACCCCCCGATCGCTATCAGCAGCAAGCACAAAGCAATCTATCATCCTGGCAAGGATCAGCAGTTCGCCCCACGCAGAAGGTGCTGGTTGAGCAAGGGGACTGGGGTGACGTGACACAACACCTCACGCAACTGCACGGCCGCTGTTTCGCCGTTTTGAACATGGCAAACGCCTTCGTACCGGGCGGTGCCTACGTGGAAGGTGCCGCCGCACAGGAAGAAAACATGTTTCGGCGTACGGACTGCCACTTCCACGTCGACCCCGGTTCTTACGATCCGCAGTCCAACCGATACCTGCCGCACATGACCAGACTCTTGTCCGCTGGCGATGGCAAAGTGTATCTGGATGTCGAACACCCCCGTGTGTGCATCCGCGGCGCCGAGGACCGCTTGGAAGCCGGTTTGGGCTATGCGTGGCTGGCCGACAACGAGATTTTCCCCTTCTACGAAATGCGCGCCGCAGCCCAGGACCTGCGCTACGGCGATGTGTTCGAGGAGCAAGACGCACGAAAGCGCATCGTCGCGCAACTCGAGACGCTCCTCGCAAACAACGTGAAGTTCGCGGTACTCAGTGCATTCGGCTGCGGCGCATTCGAGAACCCGGCAAGCGTCGTTGCAGGGATCTACAGAGAGGAAATCGAAGCCCGCTCCGAGCACTTCGAATTGATCGCCTTCGCGATTTTCAATCCAGGCTACGGGCCCGACAATTTTTCACCTTTCAGCAACGCGATGTCAGCAAGCCGGCTGACACAACCGCGCACCTGACAGCGGACCACCTGAAGCCCTTACCTCCAACCTGGAGGGCCGCCTTCACCGCTGGCGCGTTCGCGGCAGCGACAGACCGAAAGCGATACCCAGCGCGCGCACCAAAAACGCAGCAGCAACGCCGAGCCACACCGCATGCACTGCCCAATCGGCGAGCAGAACATACGTCAACGCACCGCAAAACGCAGCCGTAGCATAGACCTCGCTACGCAGCACCAACGGCACCTCGTTGGCGATGACGTCGCGAACAATGCCTCCCGCAACCGACGTAACCACCCCCATCACCACCGCCAACGTCGGCTCACCTGTCAGTGACAGCGTCTTGGCAGCGCCGAGCACGCTGAACACCGCAAGGCCGGCAGCATCCAGCCAGGACATGATGCGATGCACACGCTGCAGCAACCCATGGGCGATGAACGTGGCCGAAGCTGCGGCGAGCGTAATCCACAGGTAGGTGGTGTCCTGTGTCCAGAACACCGGCACATCCAGCACGAGATCCCGTATCGTACCCCCGCCCACGGCGGGCATCAGCGCGAGCACAACAAATCCGAACACGTCCATGCCCTTTCTGCCCGCGACGATTGCGCCGGTAACGGCGAACACAAACACACCAACGTAGTCCAGAGCTGCCAGCAGCATGAGCGCCCCAATCAGCGATCTGTCGTCGCGTCCCGTCCCGGCCCATCGTATGAGCGCAGCAGCTCGTACCACCCCGATCCACCGATCTTCATGGGCATCGCCCCCAGACGCGCCTGCGTGTCGAGATGCCGCTTGCGACCCGGCCAGGCGTTCGGATCGGCCTGCCAGGCGTTGAGCACACGCTCCGCCTCTTCATAGCTCTCCGCCTCCACCTCATACACCGAGATGTAGCGCGACACGGTATCGATATCCAGGTGCGGCCCTTTGAGTTCGAATACCCGGCCGCGCACGAAATTCGGACACTGGGTCGTGTCCTCGATGTGCTGATCGATGAACCACTCCTCGAAGGCCTGCTGACCCGAAGCATCCACCGGCTCACAGAGCCCGATCAACAGAAACTGTGGCATAACACTTCTCCCTTCCCGATAGAGCCTCAGTATATGGCCGTGGGCGCGAGGTGTCAGAGCAACCCTTTACTCTGCTGCAACAATGCGTACTCTGGTGGTCTGAACCACGATGCGAGAGGGAGGTGTCATGGCTGAGGCGTTACCCGATCTGGGGCCAAACCTGGATCCACGCGTGTTCGACTCGGAGGCGTTCCAGCGCGATCCGTTTCCGGTGTACAAGCAACTGCGCGACCATCACCCGGTGTTTCATGACCGCTTCCACAATCGGTGGATTCTCTCCCGCTACTGGGACGTGGACGCAGCCTTTCAGGACAACGGCAGCTTCGACCGCGCCATGTACAAGCCGGACGGCCCCTACGATTTCGGTTCGCGGCACGTGTTCGGGCCCAACATCCTCGAATACGGCAACAGCGACGAACACCGGCGCCTGCGCAACATCGTCGCCGGGCAATTCGTGGGTCAGAAACTCAACGACTTCCTGCCGATGATCGACCGCATCTCGCAGGAAGTGATCGAGCGTTTCATCGACGACGGCGAGGTGGAGATCGTTTCACAGTTCTCGAGCCAGGTGCCGATCCGGGTGATCTCCAACATGCTCGGCCTGCCCCGCGAAGACGAGGATACATTCGTGGGCTGGTATCAGGATCTCATCGCCGGCCTCGGTTTCGGCGGCGAGTACCTGGCACGCGGTTTGAAGGCCCGCAACGACATGTGGGACTACATCGATCCCATGATCGCCGAGCGCCGCACCAACCCGGGCGAGGATCTGCTGTCGCGCATCTGCACGGCGGAGCTTGCCGGCGGGCGTATGTCGGTGGAAGAAGTGAAAGGCTTCGTCGCGCTGCTCCTGGCGGCAGGTGGCGACACCACAGACAAGGCCATTGCCAACATGTGGTACCACATGATGTACACGCGGCCTGATCAGTTTGCAGATGTTCGGGACGAACCGGCGCTCTGGGAGAACGTCTTTACCGAGATGATGCGCTATGACCCGGTGGTACACGCGCAGTTCCGCTATACGACGCGCGAAGTAGCCATGCACGGCGAGGTGATTCCAGAACGCGCCGGTGTGATTCTGTACCTCGGCGCCGGCAATCGTGACGAACGTGCATTCAAGGACCCGGACGTATTCGATATTCACCGCGACGATCTGCACATGGGCCGGGAAAATCGCTCCGGCCGCTATAAAGACGGCAAGAATGGGCACCTGGGCTTCGGTATCGGTCAGCATTTCTGCATGGGCTACGCGATGGCGCGGCAGGAGTCCGCCATCGCCTGCACGATGCTCGCCAGAGGGCTCAAGAACGTGCGGCCAAAGTTCGCCGAGCACGACGGCATCATCGCCCCGTCCATCGACTCCGGCGGCTTCCGCGCACCGCGCGAGCTGTGGCTGGAGTTCGATCGATGAGCAAAACCGTGACCGTCGATCGCGACAAGTGCTATATGTCCGGCGAGTGCTACTACAACCATCCGGAGCTGTTCCGCATGGATGAAGATGGCTATCCGGTAGTGCTTGTCGGAAAAATCGAAGACGCAGCGCTCGAGCAGCACGCCCGGGAAGCTGCAGAAGTGTGCCCCGCTGCCGCGATACGCCTGAGCTGAGCCGTTGCAGAATCGGTTAAAGCGATCCCAGCTGACGCTGTTCGGCCTGCCGGAGTATGCCGTCTATCTGGCGAGCATCCCGGTCATTCTCTACCTGCCGTACGTCTACTCGAAGGACTTCGGCCTCAGTCTTACCGAGGTGGGGCTGATCATCAGTTTCGGCCGGCTGACGGACGTCATAACAGACCCGCTCATCGGTTATCTGAGCGACCGCACCACATCGCGGTTCGGACGGCGCAAGCCCTGGATCGCCGTGGGTGCCGCGCTGCTCACAGTGTCGGCCTATATGCTGTTCAACCCGACACAGGGGGTGACCAGCACCTACCTCCTGATATGGGCGGTACTCCTGTGGCTCGGCTGGACCATGGTGAACATTCCCTACTACGCCTGGGGTGCGGAGCTCACGGACGACTACGACGAGCGCACCCGCATCACCGGCTGGCGGCAGTTCTTCGGTTTCCTCGGTAACGTCAGCGTGCTCGCCATCCCGGTGCTGTCCGGCAAGATCACCGGCTACGGCAACCTGCCCAGTGAAGGCCTTGCCATCATCGGCGGCATGGCACTCATACTACTACCGCTGCTGGTCACCATTACGCTGTGGCGGGTGCCAGAACCGGCGCGTTACGGCACCGCACACTCGCCGTTGCTGCTCAACGCTAAACGCATGTTCAAGAATGGTTCGTTCCTCCTCCTGTTTTTTGCGTTTCTGCTCATGCAGCTCGGCACCGGCTGGGGTTCGGCCACGTTCATGCTGTTCGCCGCCTTTGTGGTCGGCGCCGAGGAGCACACCCAGGCCATACTGCTCGGCTACTACGGCGCCAACATCGTCGCGTTACCTATCTGGGTAGCCATCGCCCGGCGCATCGGTAAGAAGGAAACCTGGATTGCTGGCGGGATCCTGTTCGTCCTGATCACGCCGCTATTTCTGCTTCTGGAACACGGTGACCTGATGTGGTTCTTCGTCGTGCTGGCGCTGTATGGTATCGCCGGCGGTAACTTCGGTGCCCTGTCCATGTCCATGAAGGCCGATGTCATCGAGATTGCCGCGCGCCGCAGCGGAGAAAATATCTCCGGCTCTTACATCGCTGTGTGGTCGCTAGGCCAGAAGCTGATGGTGGCGCTGGCGCCAGCGATCGCTCTACCCCTGTTGGAAGCGCTCGGTTTCGATCCGAGCGGCGAAAACTCCGCGCAGACGATATCCGCACTGTCCTACGTTTACGTGCTGCCTCCGTGGCTCTTCTATTTCTGCGCGGTGATCGTGTTGTGGCGCTACCCCATCAACCAGGAACGGCTGGAGCGCCTGAGGCGCGCGTTGACTCGCCGGGAGCAGCGGCTGGAAAGCAAGAGCCCGCCATAGGGCGGGCTCTGATGGTCGAACTGCAGCGCAGTCGCGGTCAGTCGAGGTGCACCGCGAACTCGATACCGTAGGAGCGCGGGCGCCCGTACATCGTGAAGTTCCACAGACCCGCAACCGAGTTGGCCGCTGTGCGGTACCGCTCATCAAGCAGGTTCTTGGTCCACAGCGTGACGCTGTATCGCTCCTGCCCGTCGCGGTAGGTGACGTTGGCATCCCACAGGTCACGCTCGCTCATCTGGGTGAGCGGTGAGTTGAAGACGCTGAACTCATTCTCGTCCTGATGGTTGAAGTTCGTGTTCCACGCCAGGGAGCCTTCGAGGAACTCGTGCTCGTAGGTGACGGAAATACCGTACTTCAGCTCCGGCGAGAACGGCACGTCGAGGTTCGACAGATCCTGTCCATTCAGGAAGAACTCCTCGTACTCGTGGTCCAGGTAGCCGAGATTGAAATCGATCTGCAGGTTCGGCGTCGGCAGCCAGGTAACCTCGGCCTCGAAGCCCTGGGCTTCGGTCACACCGGCGTTCACGTTGATCGTTTCCTGCGTAGTGGCACCGAAAATGTTGGTGAACGGAATGACCTGGGAGCGGATGAGGTCTTCGTACTCGGTGAAAAACACCGCAAAGTTGGTTTGCAGCGTGTTGTCCAGGAACTGACCCTTGAAGCCGATCTCGATGTTCTCGTTGGTTTCCGCATCGAACGGCTGACAGGTAGCCAGGCTCGAGCAGGTTTCCGTAAAGCCGCCGGAGATGAAGCCGGTGGCGTAGCTCAGGTAGAGCATGCCGTTTTCGGTCGCCTGCCAGTCCACTACGAAACGGTAGGTAGTTTCATCCCACTCATCATCGAAAGTGCCAGCAATTTCAAAGGCGCTGTCCGGCAGCGGGATGTGGAAGGGGTGCAGATCTCTCGGCGTGAAGCCGCCGCCCACCCTCGCGATGGCGTTGGAGCGGCGATCCAGGCAGTTACCCCCAACCGTCACCTGGTCCTTGATCGGCGTGTCGACCGTGCATGGGCCGCCAGGGTTTGCGCGGCGGAAGAACTTCTTCTCGTCGTTGGTGTAGCGAACACCAGCGGATACGCGCCAGCGGTCGGTAATTTCCCAGGTGAAGTCGCCATAGAATGCGGTGGTCTCCCGCTCCTGCTTGGCACCGCCTGCT
>JAUIED010000220.1 GCA_030428905.1 Gammaproteobacteria bacterium | reverse complement strand
CTGACCCACACCAGACCCAGCGCTGCAGGGACTACCACTGCTGCAATGTGATTGATGGTGAACGACACACCGGCGCTGCTGGCCAGGTCACGCTCGTCCGCAATCTTGTGAAAGTAGGTGGTCATGGCGATGTAGAGCGCGAAGAACATGTGGTCCACTACGTACAACACCGCCGCCAGCGTGGCATCGGTGACGAAGGCGTAGGCGGTGAACACGAAGATCAGGCCTGCGTACTCGATGACCAGCGCACGCCGCTCGCCGATGCGGCCGATGAAACGGCCGATGCGTTCGGCGAACAGCCAGTTGAAGGCGTAGTTGATGAGAAACAGCAGCGTCACCTCGGAGGCCGCGTAGCCGAACTTCTCCACCATGAGAAAGGCGGCAAACACCATGAAGATCTGCCGACGCGCGCCCGAGAAGAACGTCAACGCATAATAGAGCCAGTAGCGTTTGCGCAGGACGATGGTCTTGCGTTGCTCGCTGCCATCATCGAAACGCGGATAGCCCAGCCACATGAACACCGCCAGCAGCATGCAGATACCGCCGAACAGCGCAAACAAACTGCGGTAGTCCGCGTCGAGCCACTCCAGCCACCCGTAGAGCGCGCTGTAGACGACAAGCGAGGTCACCGCACCCACGCTGATCAACCGGCCGAGCACCTGCGGCGCTTCGGCTTTGCCGAGCCACTGCAGTGCCAGCGACTGTTTCACCGCCTCGAAGTAGTGGAAGCCCACGGACATGAGCACCGTGGTGAAATACAGGCCGTACTCGGTCGGCAGAAAGCCCGTCATGGCAACACCCAGACCGAGCACGGCGAGCGAGAGCACCGCAAAGGTCTGCTCGCGCAGCACCAGCAGTACGAACACGGTGGTGAAGGCCAGAAAGCCCGGCACCTCGCGCAGGCTCTGCAGGATGCCGATCTCCACGCCGGTGAACGCTGCGCGCTCTACCACGAAGTTGTTCAGCAACGCGCTCCAGGCGTTGAACGCCACCGGCATGGCCACCGACATCAGCACCAGCAGGCCAATGGGTGTGCGCCACTTCATAGCGCGGACCACGACACGTACAACGCTCCCCGCAGATCGCCCTGCCGGTAGCCGCGTGCTGCGTCGTGGGGATAGTCCACCGCCAGGGCCGCCGCAACGGCTTCGGGGATGGTATCGCCATGACAGGTGGTACACAGCGGCGCGATGCGAATCGCCCGCATGTAGCGCCGTTCATCATCTGCCTGGGTGAGGTATTCGAGCCGCGGCGCGCCGGCGTCTTCAGCAGCGAACAACGCAAGCCCCTCCGCCTGCCAGGCAGTGGCCGCGTTGGCGGGATTGCGCAGCCGGTCGCTCACCCGGCCGACGCTGACGCCGTAGCGGGCAGATACCGACGAGGCGATCTCCGGCGCCTGATCGCGACACACGGACACCGCCGCCACTGGGCCACCCTGCGCCATCGCACCGGCCAGCGCCTGCTGCAGCTCGGCCGCAAAGGCGTCGGTTACCTCCCGCGCAAAGGCGAGATCTGTCGTCGCCGCCGCGCGGCAGCCCGCCAGGCAGAGCAATATCAGGAGGATGGGCAGCCGCATGTTCATGCAGCAGAGGCTATCATGGCGCGCCGCCACGCGAGCTACCGTTTTGCTCCTGCAGATCTTCAACGTCATCGCCCCGGTATTCATCGTCGCCGGCATCGGCTACGCCTGGTACCGCCGCGGCCTGCCGTTCGACAACGCCACCATCGGTGGCCTGGTGATGACCGTGGGCGCTCCCTGCCTGGTGTTCTCCTCGCTCACCGGCATCGACGTTGATGCGCAGGCCTTCCGCACCGTGGCAGCAGCAGCGGCGGCGTGCATCGTCGGCATGCTGCTGATCGGCGCGCTAACACTCAAACTCGCCGGCATGCCGCTGCGGGTGTACCTGCCAACCCTGGTGCAGCCCAACACCGGCAACATGGGATTGCCGCTCACCTTCATGGCCTTCGGCGAGGCGGGTCTTGCGCTGGGTGTGTGCTTCTACGCTGTCAACTCGGTGTCTCAGTACACGCTGGGGTTGGCCCTGGCATCCGGCGCCTTCGAGCCGGCAAGGCTACTGCGGCAGCCCGTGATATGGGCGCTGTTGGCCGCACTCCTGGCGCGTGCTGAGCCAGGCGCTGTGCCGCTGTTCGTCAGTGCGACGGCGGAGCTGCTGGCCGGCTTCGTCATCCCGGCGATGCTGCTCATGCTGGGCACGTCCATTGCGCGATTGAAGCTTGCAGGATTTGCACGTCCCGCCGCCATGGCGGTGCTGCGAGTACTGGGCGGCGTGGCTCTGGGCTATGCGCTGGTGTGGCTGCTGGATCTCGAAGGCATCGCAGCTGGCGTTGTCATCATCCAGTCGGCCATGCCCGCGGCGGTGTTCAACATCGTTTTCGCCGAACAGTTCGACAACGAGCCGGAGCAGGTGGCCGGTGTGATTCTGCTCAGCACGCTGCTGTCGTTCGTCACCCTGCCCCTGCTGGTAGCGTTCGCCCTCAGCCAAGCAGCAGGAAGCTGAAAGTGCCGTGGGTGAGCAGCGCATCGTCCGCCGTGCGCCGCACCTCAGCGCGGATACTCGCCAGACGTCGGGACCGGGAGACCACCTCGGCGAGCACATGGATCTCATCCCCTGCCGCAGCACCCCGCGCGTAGTGCATGTTCGCATCGGTGGTCACGCCATAGACGCCCAGCGAGCGGACGGCATAGGCACTGGCGGTGTCGGCCAGCGCAAAGTACAGCGCGCCGTGCGCAAAACCGGCGGCGTTCACTACGTCAGCATCCACGGTGGCCGCCATGCGGCAGGCGCCATCGCGATGCCACTCATAGCGCATGCCGAGTCGGTTCAGCATGCCGGCATCACGGGCCAGCACCTCTTCGAATGTCAGTGTTTCACTCATGCGTATAGAGGGCCTCGGTAGTGCAGCCATGTCAAGGCCGCTACAATCCCGGCGTGGATTCAGATGCTCCCCAACCGCTGCCGGCGATGACGCCGTCGGAACTCGCGCGCGCCGCGCGGGTGCATATCGAAAGCCGTTTCAACGAGGTGCGCGTCACCGGCGAGCTGTCCAACTTCCGCCGGCCGAGCTCCGGCCACTGGTACTTCTCCATCAAAGATGAATCCGCGCAGATCCGCTGCGCCATGTTCGTCAACCGCAACCGCTTCGCCAACCTGCAACCCAAAGATGGCCTGGCGGTGCTCCTGCGCGGCCGCGTGAGCCTCTATGAGGCGCGCGGTGATTTCCAGATCATCGTCGACCATATGGAAGCCGCCGGTGAAGGCGCGCTGCGCCTGGCCTATGAGGCGCTTCTCAAGCAGCTACACAGCGAAGGCCTCACCGACCCGGCACGCAAGCGCCCGTTGCCCGCCTACCCGAAGCGCATCGCGGTGATCACCTCGCAGACCGGCGCTGCGCTGCAGGACATGCTCAGCGTATGGCGGCGTCGCTATCCGGTGGTGGAAGTCGTAGTGCTTGACGTCGCCGTTCAAGGCGATCAGTCCGAGGCACAGGTGCTCGACGCCATCGCGCGGCTACCTGAAGTCCAGGCCGACCTCGCCATCATCACTCGCGGCGGCGGCTCGCTGGAGGACCTGTGGACGTTCAACATGGAGCGCGTCGCGCGCGCCCTGGCGGCCGCGCCCATCCCTACCATCTCGGCCATCGGCCACGAGATAGACACGGCCATCACCGACTATGTCGCAGACGTGCGCGCACCCACCCCCTCAGCGGCGGCGGAGCTGTGCACGCCGGATGTGCAGACGATGTCGGCACGCCTGAACGAAACGCAGGCGTTGCTTGCCCGACTCACCGGCCACCGGTTCAGCCAACTTCGTGCCCGGCTCGACAACACGAGAGCTCGATTGACGAGCCCCGCAGGCCGGGTGCAGCAGTGGATGCAACGCATGGACGACCTGGCCATGCGAGCCGGGCGAGCCATGGCACAGCATCTGTCCCGCCAGCGCCAGACGCTCAGCGGTCTGGAACGGGGTCTCTCCGCGCAGCATCCCGAGCGCGCTATCCGCCGCCTGAGCGAAGCGCTGGGAGGGCTCGACGCTCGCGCTGCACGAGCCATACAGTCGGCAATCTCGGTGCGCCAGCAGCAGGCGGCGGCGCTGGCACGCACGCTGCACGCGGTGAGCCCTCTCGACACGCTGGGCCGCGGCTACGCGATCCTTACCGACACCGCCGGCAACGCAAAAACAAGCATTCACACGCTCGAGGACGAGGTGCTCGCGCACCTCTCCGACGGGTATGCAACCCTAGAGGTCAAACAACGGCACCCGGGCGAGGGGCTCGGCGCCGCACGCAAGGAGGAGTCTTCGTGATCAAGTGGATCATTCTGTCAGCCCTGTTCGTCAGCAGCGTGGCCTGGGGGCAGGCGGTGCCGGGCGGCGTGTATCGTCTCGCTTTGCCGGATGGTGCGCAGGGTGTGGAGTACGACGGCCGCCCTGCTCTGGTGCGCAACGGCTTCGCGCTGGTGGGCATTGGCATCAACACCCAACCCGGCACGAAGACTGCCTACATACTCGGAGCCGAAGGCCGCGCACCACATACCTTCGAAGTCGTGGCCAAGCAGTACCCGGAGCAGCGGCTGACCATTGAGAACAAGAAGATGGTCAACCCCGACCCGGAGAGCCTGGAACGTATTCGAACAGAATCTGCACGCATGCGCGCCGAATACCAGCGCTTCAGCCGCGTACCGGCCGTCGGCTCAATGATCAAGCCGGTAGAGGGTGTTACCTCCAGCCAGTTCGGCTTTCGCCGCGTGCTCAATGGCGAGCCGCGCAGCCCGCACAGCGGCCTGGATATCGCCGCCAACACCGGCACGCCGGTGCAAGCCGCCGCCGACGGCGTGGTGCGCATCACCGGTAACTACTACTTCAACGGCAACACCGTGTTCATCGACCACGGCCAGGGGTTGGTGACCATGTATTGCCATCTGCACGAGATTCACGTCGCCGAAGGCGACACACTGAAACAGGGTGAGGTGCTGGGCCTGGTCGGCGCGACGGGCCGGGTGACCGGGCCGCACCTGCACTGGTCGGTGAGCATGAACGGTTACCGGGTGGATCCGGTGACCGTGCTCTCACTCATCAACGAGGAAGCAGCGGCGGACGTACCCGCCTCATGACCAGGTAAGGCGCGCCTGCACCGCGATATCGCCGGGCCTGTTCGCGGTGTACAGCGCATGGCTGCCATCTTCCATCTCGCGGCCGCACACGCTCATGTCGTCAAAGTCGAATACCGGGCGCGTTGCGCGGAACTCGAAGGTTGCCGCTGTCCGCTCGGCAAACCTCGCCCGCGCCGACTCCATGAGCAGCAAGGCCTGCAGCGGTCCATGTACCACCAGCCCGGGGTAACGCTCGACATCCATGGCATACGTACGATCGTAGTGAATGCGATGGCCATTGAAGGTAAGCGCCGAGAAACGGAACAGCAGCACAGGATCGACCGCCACCGCGTCTCGCCAGGAGAGATCCTCAGGCAACGGGTTCGGCGGCGCGGGCGTGAACTTGTCAGGCATCTGCAGGTAGACGATGTTCTGCGTTTCCTCCACCGCCAGCCCGCGCGGCGATTGCACCGTGTGCTGCACGGTGACGAATACCAGCGGACCTGCCTTGCCGGATTTTTCCTCCACGCTTACCACCCGCGATGTCTTCTCCACGGCATCGCCGATGCGCAGCGGCGCATGAAACGTCATCTGGCTGCCGGCCCACATGCGTCGTTCGAGGGCCACCGGCGGTAGAAATCCACCGCGCTTGGGGTGCCCGTCCGAGCCCACTTCGGCCATCGGCGCCAACGCGGCGCTCGCCACGTATGTCACCTCGTCAATGCCAAAGAGGAGCGCGGTCTCCAAGATGCCGGCGATGATGCGTCCCAGCATCAGACGCCGCGGCGCGCCGGATGCCGTATCTGGCGCCGGGCAAAATCTGGTTGCTTCCCACACATTGGGACCTGAAGGCGGCGGTGCCTCACAGAGATCGCGGAATTGTTCACTCAACAAGTGCGGACGATCTGTCGGGAGCAGCCGCGCCGAGACGCTGATCCCTCCCCGCGGCGCGCGGTTTCCTCTCCGCGGTAACGTCGCCATAACGCGGGGGGTGACCGCGTTCCCTACGGTGCACTCGTCACTCGCGCTGCTCGGTCAGCGTGCTCCCGAACGACGAGGATCACAC
>JAUIED010000025.1 GCA_030428905.1 Gammaproteobacteria bacterium | reverse complement strand
TCGATGAGGCCGGGGGCGACACAGTTCACCGTGATCTTCCGCTTGGCGAGCTCCAGCGCGAGCGACTTGGTGGCGCCGATGATGCCTGCTTTGGAGGCGGCGTAGTTGGTCTGGCCGCGATTGCCGATCACCCCGGAAACGCTGGCGAGCGTGACGATGCGAGCCGGTTTGCGCGTCCGCACCATGGGCATGACGATGGGATGCAGCACGTTGTAGAACGCGTCCAGGTTGGTGTGCACCACGCCGTCCCACTGTGCTTCGGTCATGGCGGGGAAGGCGGTGTCGTGGTTGACGCCGGCGTTACACACCACGCCGTAGTAGCAGCCGTGTTCGGCGATGTCGCTTTCTAAGGCCGCTCTTGCCGCGGCCCGGTCGGCCACGTCGAAGCAGAGAATGCGTGCTGCTTGGCCGTTGCGTTCTACCGCCGCGCGAACTTCCTGGGCTTTGTCTAACTGCGCGCGGCAGTGCAGCACCACATCGAAGCCATCCCGCGCCAGCCGTTCGGCAATGGCGGCGCCGATACCGCGGCTGGAGCCGGTGACGAGTACGGTTTGGCTTGGCATCTCAGTTCGTTTCGCTCGACAGGCGCTTTAAGTCTTCCAGCGATTCTACCGTCAAAACCGACAGCCTTGCGGTGATGTGTACGGTTTGGCCTGTCACCTCAGCGTCGAACACCGCGGTGCCGGCGGGGGTTTCCAGAACCTGGCGCACGGTGACCTCCAGCGCTTCGCCCACCGGCATGTACGGCGCGCTCGCCACATAGTCTCGCACGCCGAGCAGAAGACCGGGCCGTACCGGCTCTCCGCGTGCCAGGCCGTGGTGTCCTGCCCACGCCGCCATGGCCTGGGCCATGTACTCAACGGCGATGAAACTCGGCACGCGCTCCGGGGTGGTGTTGAACAGGCCGTCCGCGCGCACGGTGGTGCGGGCGGAGAGCGCTATTTGCGAAACCGTCACCAGACTGTCGAGAAGAACGATCTCGCCGGTGTGGGGCACCAGCGATTCGATGGAGTTGGGTTGCGCACCGCTCACCGGTTTGCTCCCAGAAGCACACTGGTGTTGTTGCCACCAAAGGCGAACGAGTTGCTGAGCACGGTCCGCGGCCGGGCGCGCCCCGCCTCCTTCACCAGGCTGATCGGTGCGAGCTCGGCATCTCGCTCGCCGTCCCACAAGTGATGCACTGCGCCGCACGCTCGGTTGAACTGGGGATGCATCAGCAGGTAGCACAGGGCGGTTTCGAGCATGCCCGCGGCACCCAGGGTGTGGCCCGTAAGCGGTTTCGAGGAGCTGCAGGGCACTGTGGTGCCGAGCACGCGCGCCACGGCCTGACTTTCCGCGGCATCGTTGTGCGGCGTGCCGGTACCGTGCAGATTGACGTACTCCACCGCATCGGCGGCGACGTTGGCGCGGTGCAGCGCCTGGCGCATCGCCGCTTCTGCGCCGCGGCCTTGTGGGTGAGGTGCGGAGATGTGGTGCGCATCGCTGCTGCCGCCCACGGCCAGCAGCGCCACGGCCGAAGGTTCGCGGCTCAGCACCATGAGCACGCCGGCTTCACCGATGTTGATGCCATCGCGGTTGCGGCTCATGGGGTTACTCAGGCCCGCACTCATGGCGTCCAGTGCGGCAAAACCCTGCACGGTGAACCGGCAGAGCGTATCGGCGCCGCCCACCAGCACCGCATCGGCCAGATCCAGATCGAGCATGCGGGCGGCACTGGTCAGCGCGTTGGCGCTGGATGAACAGGCGGTAGAGATGCTGGCGGTCGGGCCGTGCACGCCCAGGCGCTCGGCGAGGTAGTCGGTGCCGCCGAAGAGCTGTTGCTGCACGAAGTGAAAGTGCTCCGGCAAGGCGCCGCTGACGATCCGCTGTTCGGTAGCCTGCTCGGAAGCGTCGATGCCGGATGTACTGGTGCCCAGCGCAATGCCTATCCGTTGGCTGCCATGTCGGGCGATGAGGGCGTCGACCTGGGCGCGGATGTTCTGCAGGCAGTAGGCAAGCAGGCGGTTGTTCCGGCAGTTGTAGATACCATGCGAGGGGTCGATCTGCGGCAGCTCGGCGTGCACGCGGCCCAGGTGAAAGGCGCGTCCCGGTGAGTACTGATCCGTCGATTCGAGCGGTGAGCTGGCGCGATCCCCGGCAGAGAACAGGCGCTCGGAAACTTCCGCAGGGCTGTTTCCCAGCGCGCAGGCAATGCTGAGATGGTCGAGGTAGTACACGTCAGATGCTCCGCACCGTGAGCCGGTAGCCGCGCTGCAGGTTGTGGAGCCGAGCCGTGTGCCAGGCCTGAATGCTGGGTTCGAATCGTGCCTCGCTGATGAGCTCGCCGCGGTAGACAACGCCCCGCGAATCCTCATCCTCGTGCAGCTCGGCGCGGCGGCGCAGGGTGGTGCGCAGTGCGTCCGTGGGCCAGTTCACCAGCCGCACGTCGGCGAGAACCTGCTCGATGTCCACGAACGCGGGCAGGTCCGGGTGCCGTTGCACGTTCGTATGCCTGGCGGTCTGATCGACGCTGAACAGCACCATACCCTGAGGCGTGACGGCAGCGAGGCTGGTGCTGTGTCGATTGAGCTCCAGCACACCGATCAGCTGCACCTGCTGTCCAGCGCCTTCCAGCAGTAACGACTGTGTGCGGCGCTCTGTCTCCTCAGCTTGCGTGGCAGCAACGAAGCCAGGTCGGTAGGCGCCGGCTGTGGTGCAGCCGCAGAGCAGGGTGGCGGTCGTCAACAACGCCGTCAGCCGAGGGCTAATCCGCACGGCTGTGGCCCGCGAGCACCTCGATGCGGCTTTTCGCGCGGCTGGTGTAGGGGTTGGTGGTATCCCAGGCGTAGCCGGCAAGAATCGAACACACCATGCGCTTGATGCGCGGCTGCTGTATGGCAGAGAAAAACACGGTGGGCAGGCTGCCCTCGTACCAGGTCTCCACGAACGCCTTGAACGTGGCAACACCATCGCCCAGGGGTTTGGTGAACTCGGCATCCCAGTCCACCGGCTCGTTGTTGAGCGTTTTTGTCACAGCGCGTGCAGCCATGCTGGCCGAGCGCAGCGCGATGGTCACACCCGAAGAGAAAATCGGGTCCAGAAACTCGCCGGCATTGCCGAGCAGGGCGAAACCCTCGCCGCACATCCGTGTGACGTTGCTCGAGTAGCCGAAGAGCGTATTCACCGGCGTGTCGAACACCGCGTTTGCGAGCATGCGTCCCAGCTCGTCGTCTTCGAACACGAGCTGCTTGAGCTTGTCCACGGGCTCGCCGGGCAGCGCATCCAGGAACGCCTGCTCAGCTACTACGCCGATCGATGCGCGGCCGTTGCTGAACGGGATCAGCCACACCCAGACATCGCCGTGCTCGGGATGGATGGTGACGAGAATCTTGTCCCGGTCGTAGCCGGGGTGATCAATGCGATCCTCGATATGGGTGAAATATGCCCGGCGAGCGGGAAACGTTGAGGGCTTCTCCAGATCGAGCAAGCGCGGCAGCACGCGGCCGAAACCGCTGGCGTCGAGCAGAAAGCGCCCCTGATAACGATGCGTTGCGCCCGATTCGTCCGTGGCCTCAACGCGCACGTCGTCATGGGCGACCTGTACCGACTCGATCTGCTGGCCGTAGGTGATGCGCACCCCCTGGCGTTCGGCTTCATCAGCGAGGATCTTGTCGAAATCGGCGCGCACCACCTCGAAGGTGTGGCCCCAGCCGGGAGTGAACTGTTCGGCAAACTCGAAGGTGGCGTAGCTGCCGCGGTGCAGAAAACGCGCGCCGTCCTTTCGCTGGAAGCCGGCGGCATTGACCGCCTCCAGCATGCCGGCTTCGTCGAGAAAATCCATGCACTGCGGCAGCAGGCTCTCGCCGATGGAAAAGCGCGGAAAGTGCTGCCGCTCGATGATCTGGCAGGAAAATCCCTGCTTGTTGAGTAGCGCTCCTGCGGTGGCACCCGAAGGCCCGGCGCCGATGATGAGCACATCTGCTGAGTTCAAGGGTTGCTGCTCCTGATGGGCTGGCCTGCAAGCGGTGCCGCCAGCCAGGCGGCGGTGATGCCGAAAAACAGGGTCTTGCCGAAGGTTTCTACCACTGCCGTGCTGCTGAACGACAGCATGCCGAATGCTAACACGGTCGTCAGTGCTGAGAGGCTGATGGCCAGCGCCGTGGCGGGCCGCTGGCGCCCGTGCAGGTGGTAGAAGATGCCGTAGTCGAGGCTGATGCCGACCACCACCATCAACGCCAGCACCGAAAACAGGGTGAATGGCAGGCCCAACAGGCCGCTGGCGGCGAGCGCGGTGAGCACGCTGAGCGCGGGTACGCTGAGCACCCGCAGACCTCCGCGCAGGCCGAAAAGCGCAAGGAATGCTGCACCCAGCACCAGGTACACCACACCCAGGGCCTCGGTGGCCAGTGTCCGGTAGCGAGCCAGCAGCGAAGAGATCTCCTCGACGCGGTCCACCCAGGTGGCACCGGGTACATCCAGCCGGGTCAGCGTGCCGGGGTCCGGTACCGAGGCGAGTGTGACGATGCTGCGACAGGCGGTGGCGTCGCAGCCGAGCCACAGATCCCGCCAGGGTGGCGGTGCGGCCTCCGCCCACGCTGGTAGAGATAACACGGTTGCGGCGGCGCCGAACGCCTCCGCGTTGGCGGCCACCAGCGAATCATCCATGCCGAGCCCGAGGTACCAGTCGGCCAGCGCGCCACTGTCGTAGTAGGCTGCTTGCAGAGTGCGGTGGCTGGCGGCCTGCTGCGCTTCGGTGGGGTAGGCATGCACCAGCGCACGGTGCGCCACGCCGAGCCCTTCGAGCCGTTCGCTCAGCGACTGCTCGATGCGCGCAAGTTCCGCTGGGTCGGCGGCTTCGACGAGGAAGAACTGGCTGGCGCGCTGCTCGGGCAAGTGTAGGCGGGCTTGCGCGTCATCCTCCGCAAGCGCTGGATCGACGCTCTGCAGCACGCGAACGTCGTCGTTCGGCTGCAACATGGCGATGCCGCTCAGGAGCGCGAGCGCCGTTACGGCGGCGACGGGCCACGGATGACGCAATCGGTGATCGCCGCGGCCGGAAAGGGCCCGCATCGCCCGCTGCCCGAGGTCACCGGGGCCGGGCAAGCGAACCAGCGGTAGCAGGCCCGCCACCGTCAGCCAGGCGGCGACCAGCCCGGCACCCGAAAACGCGGCGATCTGCTGCAGGCCGGGGAACGGGGTGGCGAAAAAGCTGGCGAACGCCGCCACGCTCGAAAGCATGGCGAGCGTGATACCGCGGCCGACGTCGGCAATACCGCCTTCCGCGCAGAGATAGTGCAGCGCGTAATCCACGGAAATGCCGATCAGGCTCACGCCGAACACCAGTGTCAGCATATGCACGTAGCCGAACACCGCGTGGGTGAGAAGGAAGCCGGCGGCGGTACCTATACCGATGCAGGTCAGTGTGGCAAGTAGCGGTCGGGGGCTTGAGAACGTGAATAGCAGGAGCAGTACGACACCTGCCAATGACAAGCTGCCGAACAGGCTGATCTCGCGCTGCGCCTGCACGGCACCATTGGCGGCAAACAGCGGCAGACCAGAGGCCAGCAGCGTCCGTCCTTCGCCGTTCGCCCAGCGCTTCATGTCGGCCATCCAGTGCAGCAGCGCCTGCGCATGCCCGGCATCGAAAGCGGAGGCCCGCAGGCGAGCGGTGATGAACAGCGTGCCGGTCCCGGTCAGGAAAGCGCGTTCGCTCAGCGGCTCGACGTTGTCGGGTAAAAATTCACGCAACGTGCGTTGATGCAGGCCAAGCGGATCGTGCTCGAGATCTACCGGGCTGGTGGCGAGGCCAAACAGCGCAGCCTCCGTTTCTTTCAGCAATGCCGACGGGTCGCGGGCAATCTTCTCGAGCGTGTCGGTATCGACGAGCTGGTAGCGGTGTTGTTGCCAGGTGGTGGCGTCCCAGCTTGCCGGCGCTTCCTGTTCGAACAGGCCACTCGATTGCATCTGCCTTTCAAGTAGCCGGGCGATCTCGAGCGTTTGCTCGAAGGTTGCGGGGGTTGCAGGCGGCGGCACCACCAGCAGAAGCTGCTGCTCGAAAGACTGGGCCATGCGCTGAGTGGCCTGTTGCACCGCTGGCTGCTGCTGCGACGCAGGCAGCAGGGTGAGGATGTCGGCACGCAGGTGCCAGCCGTTTCGGTGTTCGACGCCTGCGATTGCCGCCAGCCCGCATAACAGGCCTAGCCACGCGGCGGCGAGGACTTTGCGTTCAGCCGGCATCGGCGAGGGGTTGCGGCGCCTGAAGCTCGATTTCGAGGCGGTTGCCGCCGGGCTGGTGGATGGTGAGCAGCTCTACGTGATCGGAGCCAGCGAGGGCCAACCGCGTGATGCGTTGCTGCATGGCTGCGGAGCGCGGCGTGAGGTCTGCGGTCCAGCGGGGGCTGTCGCTGCAACCGCTGACCTCGAAGGTTTGCTCGAGCACGCCGAGCTCACCGCTGATCAGCGCGCGTAACAGCGCCGCCACTAGCTGTGTCGAGCGCAACGCTTCACCGTCGACGGTAAGTCCTTGTGGCCCGACCTCCATGCGGCTGGCGATGGGCTTCTCGATCAGCCAGACAACGCCGCTTTCAGCATCTACCTCTACACGTCCTGTGGACACCAGCGGCGCTTTCAGCACCCGGATGTGATTGCGCTGACTGAATGGTGCCGTCCAGCGCCGGTGCTTCTGTACCCGTTCGCTGATCTGTTGCAGAAGCACTGCGCCGCGCTGTTCGCAGGCATACGCCGGCAGCGCCTGCAGCGCAACGAAGAACGCCACGAGCCGCCAGCGCTTCACTCAGGCCTGTCCAGACCGAGCTTATCGAACAGAACATCCGGCGAGCGGTAGCACATCTCGCCGCTTGGCATATCCACGGCAACCTGGGTGCTGCTGCCGCGGGTGATGCGTTTGCCGGTGGCGCGGTTGGTGATCCGGTAGGCGATGCGCAGGCGATGTTCCCACTCGATGAGCGTTGCCTGTACGAGGAGCCGATCGCCAACCGTGGCGGAACCGCCGTAGCGGCTGCGCACATCGATGATCGGCCACGCGTAGCCCGAAGCCGCCATCTGCGCATAGGCATAGTCGATGCTCTCCATGAGCGCGGTGCGGGCGATCTCGAAGTACTTCAGGTAGTGGCCGTGCCAGACGATGCGCATGGCATCCACATCGTGAAACGGCACGACAATCTCCACCTCAACAGGTGCTATTGGGCTGTTCACGTGTCCTGATCCGCTATCCAGTAGGGGTAGAAATTGAACCACTGCAGTGGTGTGCGCCGGCAGTAGTGTTCGAGGCGATCCACATAGGTCTGCACGTAGCCGGTAAGAGCCGCATCACGGCTCTTACGCGGCAGCTCCACGCGGTCGGCCAACGGTTCCAGATGGATGTGGTAGCGGCCATCGTAGCGCAGACAGAAGAGCGTCATCACGCGGCATTTGAGCACGTGCGCGAGGATGAACGGACCTTGCGGAAAGTACGCGGGTTCGCCGAGAAAAGAAGCCTCCACGGTGTTCTTGCCGCCGCTGATCGGCACGCGGTCTCCGACCATGACGACGATTTCCCCGCGCCTGATCTTGTCCGCCAACAGGATGGCGGTGCCGGGATTGACCTCGCTCACCTCGATGAGTTCGAGCTGGCGGTGCAGGTTGAGCGGTTCGAGGAGTGCGTTGATGCGCTGTGCGTTTTTCGTGTGCACCAGGAGGTTCAGCTTCACATCGTCGCGCTGGCTGGCCAGCGCCCGGCACACTTCCAGGCATCCCAGGTGTGCAGTGATCATCATCATGCCGCGGCCGTCGAGCACGCGCCGTTCCACCTCCGTGCGGTTGGGAAAGGCGATGTTGCCGTGATGTATCACGCCGGTCCACGCAGAAACCCGGTCCAGCATGCTGTGTGCAAAGCTGAGAAAGTGCTTGAACGATGTCCACAGTCCCGGCGTGACGCCGGTATCTGGCGCATAGCGGGTCAGACGATCCAGATAGTCGAGGGATGCGGTGCGGGCCAAACGGTTGGTTGCGAAATAGTAGGCCACCACAGGGTAGAGAAATATGGGCAGAATCCAGCGTCCGAAGTAGCGGTGCACGATGACAAGAAAGCGCATGCCCCAGACGATGCCGAAGTCTTCGATCTCGGCCCAGTGCGGTGAGCGGGTCTGCATAAAGCTAGACCTTCCCCGTGAGCGCGCGAGGCAGGTTGGCGAGCATGGTGAAAAAGCAGCGCGCGTGCATTTTGCTGATGAACCAGTTGTCTTCTACCAGGCGGAAGTGCGACACCCCGCCTTCGGGGTAACGGGTGTGCACCGGCACGCCGACGAAGCGCGCCCCGCGCCAGCGCAGGGCGACCAGCACCTCGATATCGAATTCCATGCGATCACCGAGTGGTCGTGCGTCCAGGAGTTCGATGAGTTGCGCCACCGGATAGATGCGAAAGCCGCACATGGCGTCGCGGATGCGCAGCGACAGGGTGTTGATCCAAACCCAAACATGGGTCAGGTAGCGGCTGTACAAACGCAGCCGCGGTACCGAAGCGTCAAACTGCGGCTCGCCGAGAATGATGGCGTCCGGGTGTTGCTCCGAGGCGGCCAGTAAGCTTGGTATTTCAGCGGTGTCGTGCTGTTCATCTGCATCGATCTGCAGCGTGTGGCTGAAGCCGCGGGCGTGCGCCTGCCGTAACGCGGTTTTTACAGCGGCACCCTTGCCGCGGTTGCGCTCGTGGCGGACTACTTCCACGTAGGGATAGCGCTGTTCGAGCGCGGCGATCACGCTGGCGCACTCCGCATCGGAGCCATCGTCGACGACGATGCAGGGCATTGCGAAGGCTTCGAGCTTCGTGATGGTGTTGTGTATGCCTTGCGCGTGGTTGTACACGGGGATGATGAAACAGCGCTCAGACATGTTCGGCCTGCAGGCGGCCGGACGAGAACTCGCGCCCATCTGCAGCGTAGCGGAAGCGGAGCTGTCCGCCGTGCATGTTCAGCGTCAGGGTCACCGCCTGGCCCGGGCGTAGCATGGATTTGAATTTCACCTGCGACATATTCTGCACATCCCCGCTGAACCCGAGATGAAGCCGGGCGTAGTGCCGCGCCCACAGAAGCTGGACCACGCCAGGCACTACCGCAAAGCCTTCGAAGTGACCGGCGAAGTAGTCGAGATCTGCGGGCACCCGCAGGTCGAGCGTCAGCGGTTCGCCGTCGGCCGCGGGTATGTTCACTGCTGTAACGATCGGCAGCACGTTGCGCTCACCGTGCTCAAAGAGCGCCTGCAAGTCCACCGCGCGCACTTTGCCCTGGGTGGTTGTGGGGAGCTCGTGCACGAAGCGCATGCGCCGGGGTACCGCGTGGCTGTCGAGCCTCGCCAGCAACGCCTTGCGCAGCGATTGCACTACTGCGTTGCGACCGAGGTTGGTCAACGCTTCCACGCCCGCCGGGCTCGGGACGATGACGGCGGCGAGCTGCGCGCGCTTGCCGGGCAGCACGACGAGGCGCGCCTGATCGACCGCGTCGAGTGCAGCGAGTTCGCGTTCGGTTGCCGTGAGTGAAACGCGTTTCTCTTCCAGTTTGACGATCCGGTCCGCCCGGCCAAGCAGGGTGAAACGGTTCGCCTCGAGCAGTTCGGCGCGATCACCCGTCGTCATCCAGTGGTTCTGGGTGTACGCAGAGCACACCTCCAGCAGGCCCTCGTCGTTGCAGCGTATGTCGACGTTCGGAAGGGGCGTCCAGGGGTTGCTGTGTTTTGCCTGGTACTGCTGCCGGTAGGCGATGCCGCCGGTTTCGGTGCTGCCGTAGACCTCAAATGCCGGCTGCGCGAACAGGGCCTCGATGCTCGCAGCGGCGGGCGCTTCGAGCAGGCCACCGCTCGAGAATATGAACTGCACGTTGGCGGTGGACAGATCGCGGATGATGTCGGCGTGCGTGCGCTTGAGCTGCGCCGGGCTTGCCACCCACACCGCCGCTTCGTGCTCGGCGCTGCGCTGCAAAACGTTGCGTGGGTTGCTCAGCATCTCTGCCAGGAACGGCCGGCCGAGCGCCATGGGCAGCAGCAGGCGAAACAGCAGCCCGTAGATGTGCTGGTGGCTCACGGTGGCCAGAAACGTACAGCTTTGCATGTCGCTGCCCCAGAGCTCGTAATAGCAGGCGACCTCGCCGATGAGCTGTGCCGGGGTTTTCTCGATCATCAGCGCATCGCCCGTGGAGCCCGACGTGGACAACGCGGTGGTGCAGGTAAGGGCGCAGCGCAGGTCCTCCACGGGTTCCGGTGAGTCCACGTTCTGCCAATCCACGTAGCCGGGCAGGGTCTGCGGCAGCTCGCCGAGAAAGCCGCCGGTATGCGCCGGCAGGCGTTCGAGGGTATGCGCCGATGCGTCCGGCAGCAGCACCGGCACGCGCTGGGTAGACCACAGCGCGAAGAGCGCCACGGAGAATTCGTAGGTGTCTGTGAAAAACAACGGCCAGTAGCCGCCGTCTCTGCCGTCGAGATGCCCCCGCAGAGACTGCACATTGCCGAGCCAGTGCCGCCAGGTGCGCGGTTCGCCGTCCTGGAAGGCCACCACGTGGTCCGGCGCGTGCATCTGCGCCGTCAGCTCGTCGAACAGGGGCTTAGTTTCCAGGGACGTGGTCTTCATCGGCGTGCATTCTACGGAAACGGCGCCGCACCACGTACTCCACGGCAAACAACGTGCCGATGAGCACATAGGAGATGAGCCCGTTGTAGAGCGTCCAGGTGCTCAGGTCTGCGGTCGTAATGGCGGCAATCGCCCCGTTGATCAGGAAGAATGCGCACCACACCCAGGTGACGACGCGTGTGTATCGCACGCCGGACGCCGGCAGCTCCGGCTCGGTGAGCCGCGCCAGGCGTTCGATCGCAGAGGGCGGGTAAACCAGGGTGTAGGCAAAGCCCGCGAGAAGGCAGGCGTTGATCAATACCGGGTAGAAGAGCAGAAGCTGCTCGGAGCCCGCCAGCCAGACGACCAGCGCGAAGACGATGACCACCATCGTCAGAATCCAGCCGGCGCCCGAGGTGTCGCGGGAAAGCAGGGTCCGGGCTGCGAACAGCACCGCCAGCATCAGGGCGAAGGCGCCGACGGGCAGGCGCGCCAGACCGAAGTAGACGATGATCGGGTAGGCAAGGGTCAGCACGATGAGCGTGCCGTTCAGCAGATGGCGGGCCATGCGGCGTGCGCGCGGCTCAGGCGGCTTCCATTTCCGCCACGGCGGCCACCACGTCCTGCACGGTGCGCACCGCCTTGAACTGCTCCGGATCCACCTGCTTGCCGGTGATTTCCTTGAGCTTCGCCAGCAGGTCTACCGCGTCGATGGAGTCGATGTCGAGGTCGTCCACCAGATGGGCACCGGGGTGCACATCCTCGCGCGGCACCTCGAACATGTCTTCCAGAAGATCGGTGAGCAGGCCGAGGATCTCGGCGTCGGACCTCACGATGCGGCCCTGTTGTGATGAACGAACTTCGCCAGGTTGGCAACCGACGCGAAATGCACCTTGGTGGATTCGTCTTCAGCGTCGATGACCACGTCGAACTTCTCCTGCAGCATGAGGCCGATCTCCAGCGCGTCGATGGAGTCTAAGCCCAGACCGTCCTCGAACAACGGTTCGGTGGAGACGATGTCGCTCACCGTGATGTCTTCCAGTTCCAGGGTGCGGATCAACAGCTCCTTGATCTCTTCTTCCAGCGGGCCGAGGGCTTCGGCGTTCGGCTCAGGCGCTGACATCACTGACATGCATACTCTCCATTTCGGGCGCCTCGAAAAGCACCCGCCTGATCTCATCGTTCACGCTTCGGCCGGCCAGGGCGCGAGGCTTGTTGCTGTGTGCAGTCACGCAGAGCGGTTCGAGCACGTCGAAGTCGAACTGCATCTTCCGCGCGGGAATTTCAAACCAGCGCTCGGCCTTCGTCAGCGAGCTCGGAACGCAGCGAATGCGCACCGGCGTCAACGGCACACCGGACTCAAGCGCGATGTAGGCGGCGCCCCGCTGCAAGTGCGGTTCCCTGCCCGGCTCTGAGCGTGTGCCTTCCGGGAAGATCACGACCGTCGCACCGTTGTCCAATGATTGTGCGCAAGCGCGGATCATCCTTTCGGGGTCGTCGTTGCTCACGTAGCCGGCAATGCGAATCACGCGGCCGATGAAGAAATTCTCGAACAGTCCGGCTTTGACAACACATGTGGCATTTTCGATAAAGCCGACCAGGAACACAACATCGAGCAGGGTGGGGTGGTTGGCGATGACGATGCGGCCCTGCCGCAGCGCATCCGCACCGGTGAGGCGGTACTCGAGCACGCCGAAGGCGCGCAGCATGTTCACATGGGTGCGAAAGGCACGGCTGATCCAGCGGCGCAGCGCACGTTCACGTGCGGCGCCTTTGCGCTGGCTTGCCCACACCCACGGCACGATCAGCGCCGCAAAGACGAGGCCGCCGGCGCCGAACGTTAGAAATCCCGCGGCGGTGCCCACCAGGCGCTGGCCGTAGTTCAGCCTTTCAGCCCAGCGCATCGCGCTGCCAGGCGTACTGCGCCGGGCCGGCCGCCAGGGTAAGAAGCCCCTGCCCCTGCCCCGCGAAGCACACGAATTCGCGCACCTGCTGCCAGAATGGCAGGGGTGCCGCGCCGTCGGAAGGGTTGCGTTGCATGTGCAGGCGCACGCAGCCAGCAGTTGCCTCGCCGCTGAGGAGGATGGCGGCTGCCAGTGGAGTTGGCGGGTTCTCCTCGTAGGGCTTGAGCTCCTCCGGCACGGGTTCCTCCACGCAGCAGACGAGCACGCGGTTGGCGGTGTCGTCCTGCAGTATCCCGCACGCTTCCATCAGCACGCCGCCAAGACCATCGCGGCCAGGGGCCATGCTTACGGAAACGCCCGTGAGGCCGTGCGAGATGCTGAATTGGCCGGCGATAGCGTTGTGTACCGACAGGCTGAAGGCAGCCGGAGACAGTTGTTCGTGGCGGGCGAGAGTTTCCAGCATTTTCAGTGAGGCATTGCACTGGCCGTGCGCGCTGGCAAACACGCACGCGAGGTTCGTCCGCTCGGCCTCCGGCACTGCCTGCAGGCATGCCCCGGCCGCTGCAAATGCTGCCCTCGCAGCCAGCGACAGGCGCCGGCGCTGCATGGGCTTGATGTCTTTCAGCGGCGGCGGTTCAGCGCCCGCGGGTTTGGCCTTTCCATCGCGCCAGGCAAGCCAACTGGCGACACCGTCTGCCTGCGGGGCCCAGCAGTGAAGCGCCTGAATGTGCAGCGGCATGATCATGCGCGCCATGCTATTCCCTTGTGTCGGCCATTTCACGCCGGTTCGTTGAACGCTCCGCCGCGAGCGGGCAAACTTGGCGGCCTCGGTAGAAGGAGTTCCCCAAGATGATCCAGCCAGGGAAGACGTTGTCTCGAACGGTGATGTTTGCGTTGGCCGTTATGCTCTGTGGCCAGGCTTTTGCGCGCGACGATAAGCGCATGTACTCGGTAGCTGATGCATTGGCTTCGCCGGTTGCCGAGGAGGTGATTACCGGCGAGATCGCATTTCACTTTGGCGAAGGCAATCACCCGCCGATCGCCAAGAAATTCGGTAACTTTCAGTCCAACAAGAAATCCAATGGCGTTGGCCGTTCGGATGAAGCGGTATGCCAGCGCGCCTTTCTCTCCGCCATGCGCAGCCTGCAGGATCGGGCCGTGCGTGAAGGCGGCGACGCGGTGGTGAACATCGTCAGCTTCTATCGTCGCAACGAAGTCTCCAGCGAAACGGAGTTCGAGTGCGGCTCGGGCGCCATCATGTCCGGCGTCACCCTGCGCGGCGACGTGGTCAAGCTCCAGTAGCCAGGTACACCGCCTCGATTTCCACCAGCAGCTCGCGGCGACAGATGTCGCTCGCGAGCATCATGGGTTGCGGATGGTCCGGGAACACGCGGTGCCAGGCGTGGCGCACCGTCTCCAGGTCGCAAGGGTTGCGCACGTAGCAGCGCACTGCGACGGGCGTATGGCAGCTCGTCTGGCCTTTCAGGCTGTCTACATTGCGGCGAATCTCCTCGAGCTGCGCCGCAATGTCACCCTCATGCAGTGAACGGTGTTCGACGATGCTTGCGGTGCCGGAGATCAGCAGCAGCGAACCGTCCCCCACCAGCGTTGCGCGAGCGAATCCTGGGGCTCGGGGGCCGTAGGCCCGCGGGTAATCGTAGGCGCTGACCTGTCGGGGGTTTTCCAGATGTGTCGCCGCAACCGTCGGCGGTGCGGCAAGCACGCCCACGAACATCGTTCCATCTTTGCTACCGGTCGCCGTAGCGGCACAGTACGGCAATGGCTGCGCATCGTATGCCTGGGCGCGGCCAGCAACGAACTGTCGGTAGCGTTCTGCATCGCCGCTCCCTGCATTGATCGTTGGCAGGTAGTTCCAGAAGCGAAGCGGTTGTGTGCACCCAAGCTCCGTCAGTGTCGACAGAAGCTCTGCGTACAGGTCGTGGGTTGGTGTTTCCAGGCTGTCCCCTGGCGGTACCGCGACTGTAGCAGCGAGATATATGTAGTCCTGCGCACGCGCACCGTGGAACCTGCCACACCGTAATGGGCTGACGGGGCCTGGGGCGAACCAGCGCTCTGCGCCCGCCCCGGCGAGCGGCGTCAGGCCCAGCGCTTCGGCATGCATCTCGAAGAAGGGTTGTCTGGCGCCGCAGCCCGGCAGGGTGATGTCTGCTGTATTCATGCGGCGGCGAAGGATACCCATGTGCGCGCCGATCTGCCTCCTCGGGGTAAGATGATGCGCAAATTCATCTGGCAGGGAGTTCTTACACATGTCCAATCGAGTCAACGGCCAATGGCGCCTGAAGTCGCGCCCCCAGGGGATGGTGAAGGTGTCGGATTTTGAGCGCGCCGACGAGCCGCTGCGCGACATCGAAGACGGCGAATTCCTCGTGCGCAATATCTATCTGGCGTTCGAGCCCGCCATGCGCGGCTGGCTCAACGACGTGAAAAGCTACGTGCCGCCGGTGCAGATCGGCGAAGTGATGCGCGCCAGCAGCGTCGGGCAGGTGGTGGAGTCGCGCAACGCCGACTACCCCGTTGGCACGTTTGTGAACGGCATGTTCGGTTGGCAGGAGTACGCCATCTCCGACGGCAACCCCGGCGTCATGGGCCGCATCGGCAAGGTGCCGGAAGGCATCGACCCAGCACTTACCCTCAGCGCCCTCGGCGGCACCGGGCTCACCGCCTACTTCGGCCTGCTGGAAGTCGGGCGCCCCAAGGAGGGCGATGTCATTGTCGTATCGGGTGCTGCGGGTGCCACCGGCTCTGTCGCCGGTCAGATCGCCAAGATCAAAGGCGCTTCCAAGGTGGTAGGCATTGCCGGCGGCGAAGCCAAGTGCCGCTGGCTCACCGACGAACTCGGCTTCGACGCCGCCATCGATTACAAGGCAGAAGACGTGCAGGCACGCCTGCGCGAGGAGTGCCCGAAGGGCATCGACCTCTTCTTCGACAACGTCGGCGGCGACATCCTTGACGCGGCGCTACTCAACATGGCGCAGAACGGCACCATCGTTCTGTGCGGCGGCATCTCCTCCTACAACTCCGAAGAACTGCCGCCGGGCCCGAAAAACTACATGCAGCTCGTCATCCGCCGCTGCCGCATGGAGGGCTTCATCCTCATCGACTTCTTCGACCGTGCCGGTGAGGCCATGGCAGAGCTCGCGCAGTGGATCGCGGAGGGCAAGCTCAAGCACGCGGAGGACATCCAGGAAGGGTTCGAGAACACGCCGGCGACGTTCCTGCGTTTGTTCGAAGGCAAGAACCGCGGCAAGCAGCTCATCAGGATTGCGCAGCCGATGTAGGGGCGTGCTGGCCCCTATTCGGGGCCACGCGGTTTCTCCTGTTGTATCAGGTAGATGGCGAGTTAGAGCGCGATGGGGAAAAGCAAGCAGGAACAACAAGCTGCGTTGGTCCGGCGCAACGGGCGATAAATCCCGGGTGTTGCGCAGCTCCGGCAGGCTGAGCGGCGGTTTGAAGTAATAGCCGAGCGTGTCACGGCGGTCCATCTCGGCGAGCCACGCGGCCACGCAGTAAGCGTTGTGCTCGTCGGGCGTGCGGTCCTCCTTCGGATAGCGGCGGCGGAAGAGCGAGGGATAGACCTCGGCGACGCCGCTCCTGCACGCCGAATTGGAACACGCTCTCCGGCCCGGCCGTCCACTGCTCGCAGAGTCGCAGCTCGCTCGCCGCACCGGGGTGCGCGCTTTCATCGCGCACGAAGTCGACTTAGGTGTGTGGATCGGCAGTGGGCCAGTGGCGTATGAAGTCGTCGAGGAACTGATCCCAGCTCGTGAGCCCATAGTGCTCCATGAAACTCACCGTGAACGAGAACGCGTGGTCGGTGCCAATGAGGACGGGCTCGTCACAGCCGATGGCGGATGCACAGAATTGCGCGACTTCGTGGCGCGTGAACCCCACGACGCAGTGGGCTCGCCGCCGCACCGCGATCCGTCTATCTGACGCAGTTGCTGACTCCTATGCCGCAAAGTCGGCATTCAAGCCGCCACCGATTCCTGCGACAGCAACTCCGCCTGCTCCAGCACCGTCGGGGTCGCCTTCTCGTGTTTGTCGGGCGGGTATCCGTGTTTGCGCAGAATGCGCTTCACCAGCACGCGCAGCTGGGCGCGCACGTTCTCTCGAAGCGTTCAGTCGATGGTCACGTTGTTCCGGACCGTCTCGACCTGTTCGCGGGCAATACCGCGCAGCGTGTCGTCACCGAGCGCCTGGACGGCGCTGTCAGTGGTCTCCAGCGCCGCGTCATAGAAGGCAAGCTCGTCGTCAGAGAGCCCGAGCTGCTCTCCGCGTGCGTTTGCTTCGTGCATTTCCTTGGCAAGCGCGAAGACCTGGGTCAGCTCGCGCACTGCACGCACGAACCGGTCCTTGCCGTCTTCCTGGGAGAGGATGTGCTCCTGCGCCGCCGGTAGCAGACTCAACCGTTCCTGCGGTGTGTCGGTGGTCCACTCTTATCTTCCGGTGCTGGCCCTTCTGGTGTGTCTGCTTTTCCTCTGGTGAAGCAGGCTTTACCAAGAGCTGTTGCTGGTAAAGGCTCTAATACCAGCGCTTGGGTTGCCGCTCCTGTCTATCGGCTCAATCGAACCCGGCTAAGCCGCCCAGCCCGGCCGAAGGTGTACAGGAAGGGTTTCGGTTCGCTCACGGCCATGTGCGCGAACTTCACCAGCAGGCGAGTCACCACATTCGCGGTCTCAGAGACCGTGGCCTCGCCTGCTGTGAGTGCGGAGACCGCCGCGCCCGACTGCTGGATCGCCAACCGCTCGAGCACCCGGCGACGGATGCGCTGGTCGCGAGTCAGCACGATCCAGTGGCGATCGCCGCAAGCCTTCAGCCAGACCTCGTCGGCGGTGCCGAACGGGAATGCGCCGCCGGCGTGTTCGACCTTTGCCCCGGCGTCGTGCATGGCCTCGAGCAAGGCCCGCGAGTAGATCGACTCATCCAGGTAGAAGCGAGCCTGCTCAAGCCGCTTCGCGGCGGCTGAGCTGGCAGCGGATGGCTTCCTCGATGACTTGCGTGGAGGTGTCATAGTCTTGCGCCAGGTCAGCGAGGGAGTCGCCGGCCGTGAACCGGTCGGCGAGCACGGCCGTGGGCACGCCGCGACCCGCAAGCACGGGGCGGCCGAAGGCGACGCGCGGATCGATTTCAACAGGCTCGGGTTCTGTGTCCGACACAGTCGTGCGGGTGAACGGATACAGCTTGATCGGTACCCCTTCGGGGTCGCGCTTGATCCGCCGCAGGAATGTGCGAACCACGGGTTCGATCTCGAGCTGGCCCTCCTGGGAGATATTCACGAGCTTCTCTAGTTCACGGACCAGCAGGTCCACGCCGTCAGTTTCGAAGCGTGTGTTGGTAAGCGGGCGCTGTAATCCGAGCTCGAGCTCCACGTACTCGAGGGCACGCCGGACTTTCTGCAGGGGGATACGATGTTCGCGCCGGATCGCTGTGAGCACATGCGCCTCGACCAGGTTCAAAAAGGACAAGCCCTCGCCGGGTTCCCCGTCGAGGCGAATGACTGGCTGGAAACGCCGAATCTCGTCGTTGTGCTTGTACGACTGGCCGCGGAACCACGACGACAGAGTGCTTACGGGTAGATTGAGGTAGTGGGCTGCCTCCACGAAAGAATACACAGGAGTGCAGCGGATCCTGTCGATGTCGAGCTGTCCCATCGCCTGCGTATCTCCTGACTGGCGTGGGCGATATTGCTACAGGACTGGCCTGCATCATCAACCGTACTTAGTGAATACCGGCCGTCCCCCATCAACTGGGTAGAGCCGTAGAGCCTGATTTGATTGGTGGCCAGGGGCAGAATCGAACTGCCGACACGCGGATTTTCAGTCCGCTGCTCTACCGACTGAGCTACCTGGCCGAATCTTCAGAGAGTGTGCTTGAACGGGAGGCCCGCACGAGCGAGCGGCGTATTAAACCGGCGGGCAGGCAACGGGTCAACCGCCGTTTGGTGCGCGAGCCGAGGAAACGACTCGGGTCTGGAAGTCGGGGGGCGAACCCGGAAGACGCTTGCTCAAGGTATGGCCTATTGGATCGGCTCATCGACTGGATGATGCGCTGGGGTCCGCGCCCCGTGAAGCCAGTCTACGCCGGCCAGTAGCGATGTGAAGGAATCTAACGCAATATGCGCATCCGAAGTTATTCGTGCTGTGTATAAGCACGGCGTATTCAAGGGGAAGATTCAGCGATCATGACCTACTGCGTGGGGATCGGCGTGCAGGCTGGTCTCGTGTTCACATCGGATTCGCGTACCAACGCTGGCGTGGACGCTGCCAGCACCCACAGCAAGATGCGTACATATGGCGTGCCGGGCGAGCGTCAGTTCGTGCTGACGTGGGCGGGTAACCTCGCCACCACGCAGGGCGTTGTCGCGCAGATCGAGCGCGACATGCGGGAGGAGGCGGAGACGAGCCTGCTGACCGTCAAAAACCTCGGCGAGGCGGCGGAGTACATCGGCCAGATCAGCCTCATCGAACAGGAAAAGAACACCGGCGGGGGCCCCGCCTTCGAGGCAAGCTTTCTGGTCGGCGGCGAAGTCGCCGGTGCCAAGTGCCGCTGCTACATGGTGTACGCGGAAGGTAACTACATCGAGAGTTCTCATCAGACGCCGTTTCTTCAGGTCGGCGAGTCCAAGTACGGCAAGCCCATACTCGATCGTGTGCTCACCATGAGTACGCCGCTCGAGCAGGCGGCCATGTGCGCGCTGGTGTCCATGGACGCCACCATGCGCAGTAACCTTACGGTCGGGCCGCCCATTGAGATGTATGTCTACGAGGCCGGCAGCCTGCAGCCGGGCCGATACCGGATCTTCGAGGAAGATGACGAGTATCTGTGGAACCTCAAGCGCAGCTGGAACATGAAAGTGAAAGCGGCGTTTGCGGAAATGCCACCGATCACCTGGGTGCACTGAGGCGATCGTTCGGCGACGTCAGCGTCGGTTGATCAGGATCAGGCCGGCGCCCACCGCGGCCAGTGCCACGGCGAAGCGCCAGGACAATGGGTCCGAGAAGATCAGCCAGCCGAAAAACACGCCGAACACCGGCGCGAGCAGGCTGAAGGAAGCCATGTTGCTCACGGGGTAGATGCGCAGTACCCACGCCCACAGCAGAAAGCCGATGCTGGCAACCGCGACCACCTGAAACGCGAACACGCCGAGGAGCGCGGCGGTAGGTTCACGGATCGGCTCGCCGATGATCAGCGCCAGCGGCACCAGCAGCACGGCGGAGACCGACAGGTGGTAGAGCATCACCTGCTCCGGTGAGCTGCGAATGAGCCGCGTGCCGCGGGTAAACAGCGCGATGCCACTCCAGGCAAACGCCGCTGCCAGGGCCAGCAAATCGCCGATCCAGGCGTCGGGTGCGGGTTGGGATTGTTCGTCGAACAGCACCAGCGTGATGCCGCTGATGGCGATGGCGAGGCCTGTGAATCGCAGCGGCGTCAGGCGTTCCTCAGGGAACAGGAAGTGCGCGGCCAGGGCGGTGATGAATGGCATGCTGTAGAACAGCAGCGAGGCGCGGGCAACGCTGGTGTACTCCACGGCGATGAACAGCAGCGCGAATTCCAGCGCGAAGAGAAAGCCGACGAACAGGCCGTACTTCAACGATCCGTCGCGGATGCTCAGATGTTTGCCGGCGAGCCTTGCCCAGGCGTACACCACGAAAAAAGCGCAAGCGCTGCGCAGCCCCGATTGAAAGACCGGAGAGAACGCAACGTTCACCAGCTTCACCAGCGCCTGGTTGAGGCCGAGAACGGCGTTGAAGCCGACCAGCACGCCTGCAGCCAGCGCGTCGATGTGGTCTTTTCTTTCTGGCGTGTTCATGATGCCTGGCAAGTGTAACCGAGAGGCCAACCATGGAAGTCATTAATCAGGCGCAGCCCAGCGCCGAGCGTATCGCCGAGTTTTTCGGGCCGGATGCTCCGGATAGCCCCTTCGTGATGGTCAATCTGCTGAAATTCAAAGACAAGGCGGAATACGCGGACGGCAGGGCGTCGGACCTCACGGGTGCTGAGGCCTACGCGTTGTATGGGGCAGCCGTAACGAAGATCATCGCCGGCCTCGGCGGCCGCTCGATCTTCGGCGGTGCGGTGACCGGCCTCATGCTCGGCGAGGTGGAAGACCTGTGGGACATGGTGGCGTTGGTGGAGTATCCGAACACCGAGGCGTTTCGCAACATGATCGCCTCACCTGAGTATCAGGCCGCACATGTGCACCGCGATGCGGGCCTGGCCGGACAGCTCAACATCCGCACGCAGGCTGGAGGATTCTGATGGCGTTTGCACCTTTCGATTTGAGCGGCCGCGTGGCGGTGATTACCGGCGGCAACAGCGGTATCGGCCTCGGCATGGCCAAGGGCCTGGTGCAAGCCGGCGCCGAGGTGAGTATCTGGGGCACGAATGCGGACAAGAATGCCCATGCTTTGGAAGAGCTTGCGGCCATCGGCCCGAAGGTCAGCGCGCACATCTGCGACGTGGGTGATGAAACAGCGGTGGATGACACGTTTGCCAAAGTGCTGGCGGAGCACGGGCGCGTGGATGGTTGCTTTGCCAACGCAGGCGTTGGCGGGCGCGGTGTCGCCTTCGATCGCATGACCATCGAGGAGTGGGACCACATCATCCGCGTCAACCAGACCGGCGTGTTCTTCACCTTCCGCGCTGCCGCCCGGCACATGAAGGAGCGCGCGCAAGCCGGCGACCCCTTCGGGCGGCTGGTGGGTACTGCCAGTCTGGCTGCTATATCGGGCCAGGCCCGTGGCGAGCACTATGCGGCGACGAAAGGCGGGCTGGTGTCGATGATACTGGCGCTCGCCATCGAGTATGCGCGCTACGGTGTCACTGCCCACACGATTCTGCCCGGCTGGACCGAGACGGATATGACTGAGGCGACGTTCTCCAACGAGAAGTTTTACAACAACGTCATGCCGCGTATGCCGATTCGGCGTTGGGGCACGGGAGATGACTTTGCGGGCATCGCCATCTACATCATGAGCGAGGCCAGCAGCTTTCACACCGCCGAGACCTTCCTCATCGACGGCGGCTACTTCGTGTTCTGAGGCGCGCGGTCCAGCGGCTGCCGGAGCAGCACAGCGCATACAAACAGAATCGCCAGGAGCCCCAGGCAGCCGAATGCGGCGGCGCGAAAGCTGCCGAATACATCGTTCGCCAGGGAAAACAGCACTGGGCCGATGGCGCTGGCGAACACGGTGATGGAGGTGTTCAGGCCGCTCACCTCACCGAGGTGCAGGGTGCCGAACTGGCGTACGAACACGAGGTTCGACAGCACGCCCCACAGGCCGCCGCCCGCGCCGAAGCCGACCACCAGCAACCAGTAGCCAGCCTCGCTGTCGAGTTGGGTAAGGCCGCATGCCCCGGCGATGAATGCCCCCAGCATGATCACCAGGTACGGCTTCAGCCGCGTGCGATCGGCCAGGGCGCTGGCGCCGAGGTTGGTGACGACGCTCACCACCGCCTGAGGCACGAAGTAGGCGAACGCCTCCACCCGGCTGCGGCCGGCTTCCTCGAAGATGGCGGCGATGTGAAAGGTGACGGCGGTGCCGAACATGGCGTGCATGGACAGCGCCAGCGCGTACATCCAGAACACCGGGTTGCGGCGCGCTTCAGCAAGTGTGAAGTGCGTTTGTGCTGCTTTGTTTGAGGTTTGCGTGGCATCAGCGACGTTTCTGCCGTCCGGCTCGAGGCCGCAAATCTTCGGGTGATCGCGCACCGTGACGAGTGCGAAGGCCGCGAAGCCCACGCCCACTACTGCGGCCATGAACCACAACGCGCCGCGCCAGCCGTAGGTGTCGATCAGGAGCGCCAGCACTACCGGCGCGATGGAAAAACCCAGGGAGACGAACACCCCGCGCACGCCGCTCACCAGTCCCCGACGCCGCTCGAACCACACCAGCAGCACGTTGCGCGAGGCGCTGGTAAGCACGCCCTGGCCGCTGAAACGTACGCCGAAGAAGCCGATCAGGATGAGGACGAACGAGATGCCGGCCGTCGGCAGGTTGGTAAGACCGCTCAGTGCGGTAGCTGCGCTGCCGATAAGGCTGATGCCGACCAGCGTCGCCGCGAGCACCAGGGAGGCGGCCACGATCATGAAGCGCGCGCCGAGCTGGTCGTACCAGCGGCCGGCTCGGGTCAGAAACAGCGCGCTTGCCATGGTGCCGAACAGATACGCTGTGGACAGCTCCGTACGGCTGAGCCCGAACGCGTCGATGAATGCATCGGCGAACACCGCCATGCCCATGGTCTGGCCGGGGATGCTCATGAGAAAGCCGAGCGTGGAGACCACGGCGATCATCCAGCCGTAGAAGTAGGGCTGTTCGGCGGCGGCAAACGGCCAGTCGGCTCGCAGCCGGCCGGCGCGTGCGCTCATATGTTTTCCGTGTGTTTTGCGGTTCCTACCCGGCGGCGACGTTGTCGATCAGGCGTACGTCGTGTTTACCGCAAGGCATTGTGACGGCGCCGAAACGGCGCCCGTTTCTGGTTTCCACGTAGTCTACGGCAAAACCGCGCGCCGTGAGTTCTCGGGCCACGGTCTCGTCGTCCCGTGGATCGTTGAGCAGCCGGCTGAACTCCGGCGCCTTGCGCCGCGCGGCCTGACTGAGGCGTGCGTTACGGGAGCTCAGCGCCAGTCCGTCCGCCTCCCGAACCGTAGCCACCGGAATGATGTCCACGTCGAGGAAGAACGCATCCACCATGTCGCGAATGAGCGTGAGCTGCTGAAAGTCCTTCTCGCCGAAGTAGGCGCGATTCGGCCGCACGATGTTGAAGAGCTTCATTACTACCGTGAGCACGCCGGTGAAGTGGCCGGGGCGATGCGCACCGCAAAGTGTGTTGGAGAATTCCGTCTCCTCCACCCGGTAGCGGAAGCCGTCGGCATACATCTCCCGGTAACGGGGCAGAAGAACATGCTGCACGCCCAGGCGCTTTGCGAGCGCAAGGTCTGCCTCCAGCGTGCACGGGTAGTTGTCCAGATCCTCGGCGTTGTTGAACTGCGTCGGGTTGACGTAGATGCTCAGCACCGTCACGTCATTCTCCGCCACGCTCTGCTCGATGAGTGCTGCATGACCTGCGTGCAGCGCGCCCATGGTGGGCACGAAGCCGATGCTGCCGCGGATGTCCCGGCGCAGCTCTCGCCAGGCCTGAAGGCTCTTGGTGATCTTCATGCGTAACTCTCCTCACGGCTCGGGAAGGCGCCGCTCGTCACGTCGTCGTGAAAGCGGTTCACCGCGCCGGTGATCACCTCGCGAGTGTTGGCGTAGTGACGAAGAAACTTCGGCTTGAACGCCGGGTTCATGCCGAGCATGTCGTGCAGCACCAGCACCTGCCCGTCGGTGTTAGGGCCGGCGCCGATACCGATGGTCGGTATGCCGATCTGCTCGGTGATGGAGGTTGCGAGCACTTCCGGCACGCATTCGAGCACCAGCGCAAAGCAGCCCGCCTGCTCCAGGCGTTTGGCCGATTCGATGATGGCTGCCGCCTGACCTTCGCTGCGGCCCTGCACTTTGTGGCCGCCGAAGGCTTCCACGGATTGCGGCGTCAGGCCGAGATGGCCCATCACCGGCACACCGGACTCGACGATATGTGCCATCAGGTCGAGCTGGCCCGCCTCACCTTCGATCTTCACGGCGTTAGCGCCGGCGCGCATCAGTGCCGCCACGTCGTCCATCGCCTGTGTGGTGCCGCGGCGTGCGGAGAGAAACGGGATGTCGCCAACGATGAACTTGCCGGGTGCGCCCCGGCGCACCGCTGCGGTGTGCATGGCCATCATGTCGATCGTTGCATGCACTGTGCTGTCGAAGCCGTGCATCACCATGGCAAGGCTGTCGCCCACCAGCAGGGTGTCCACGTCCGTCTGCTCGAGCACACAGGCGCTCGAGTAGTCGTAGCATGTGACCATGGAGATTTTTTCTTGTGCGCGCTTGCGCCGAGCGAAATCGAGAATGTTCATATCCTGGTACCTGTCCAATTGCCTCAGGGGCGGATCAAGTCCGAGATTGCAAGAATCTGGAGCCTGGTTTGTTGGTCACTGCCGCGTGTGTGGTCAGCGCCAGAGCCGAGACTAAGTCGTGGGGGCGCGCCTGTCCAGCGGTTGAATTCCACTACAGCAGGCCCCATATCTGTCAATTAACGGTCATTCTTCCACGCGCACTACCCGGCTCGACGGCATCACAGTGAACGGCTCGCGGGCCAGTGTTTCGAGTATCCGCACGCCATCTCCACCCTCCCAGGTGAGGTCTCGATCGAGCAGCAGCTGCCGGTTTTCGTAGTCGATGCCGATCACGAAGGCATCGGCGCCGGTGGATTCCACCTGCACCGCATCGCCGCGCTCACCGGCGAGCCCGTAGCCGTCGAAAAACGGCAGCACATCATCTACCGGTATCGAGCGGCCGGCACCGGCACTCATCGTGCGCGTGTGCCACACCCGGGGCAGCCCCTGAATTGGCGCCGGCGCCTCTTCGTTGTCGACCATGTCGAAGAGTGGCGCGCGCATGACGCTGTTCTTGTAGCCGAGACAGTCGACGTTGCCCGAGAGCAGGTTGCCGATCACGCGGTTGTCACCCACGCGTATGCCGCCGGCGGTGGAGCCGCTCACGGCGTAGCAGCGGTTGTCGAAGAACCAGTTGCCAACCACACGGTTGCCGTAGGTGTTGAGCGCTTCGTCGCTGTACACGGCAAAGTGGATGGCGCCGCCTTCGTTGCGCTTGAAGAGATTGTGGCGAATGAGGCCCAGCTGGCCGGAAAACTGAATACCGTTGTAGCGGGTGGGTTGGTCGGCGCCGCGCGAGAAGGCGAAGTGGTTACCTTCCACCAGGTTGCGCTTGGTTGCGTCGAGCACAAACGGTGCGTCGCTGATGCCCTCGCAGTCGTAGATCTCGCCGATTTTCTGCCGCTCGTTGTGCAGGTAGTTGTTGCGCAGGATGTTGAAGTTGCCGCAGCGGATGCTGAATAGGCTGTGCCGTGCGAACTCGAAGTGGTTGTCGACGATGCGGTTCCGGTCCGAGGTCTGCACCACGATGCTGTCGTTGCCCCGGTAGAATGTGTTGCCGCGCACGATATTGAAGTGGCTCTGCACCAGCTTCAGCCCGCCGGTAGTGCCGCGTGCCAATGCCTCGCGGAAGTCGTTGTCCTCGATCAGGTTGTGGTGCGCATTCTCCAGCCGCCCCCAACCTTGCGAATCGCGGATGACAAAACCCTTCACGTGGATGTAATGAGTGCCGATCAGCCAGATGGCCGGGGCTTGAAGCGTGACGATTTGCACGGCATCGTCGCCGTAGCGACGGTAGACGATGGGTGCGCGTGGGGTGCCTGACCGGCTTGGGGCAATCTGCTCCGCATAGGTTCCGGCACGCACGAGAATCGTGTCACCGGCCTGTGCCAGGCCATTCGCGTCTGTCAGATTGTTGAAGGCGAGCTCTCGGCCGCTGCCGCAGGCCTGTGAGCGCGGATCGTACTGAGTGCACGGGTTGCGGCCAATCCGCTGATCCACGTAGTAGGTTCTGCTGGTCGTCGGTTGATCCGCTACCAGTTCGACGTCCGGAGGCCCCGGCGGGTTGTAGCTGTTCGGCAGCGAGGTGCAGCCTGCCGCTGCGATGAGCAGTAAGGCACTCAACCGCCGAATCATGACTCGCTGCCCGGCGTGAAGTGTTCCGCCATGTCGGTTGGCTGGTTGCTGAGAAATCGCTCCATCTGCTCGGAGAGATAGGCACGCGCTTCCTTGTCGATGAGGCTCAGGTGCTTTTCGTTGATGAGCGTGGTTTGCAGCGCCTGCCATTCCAGCCATGCCCGTTTCGAAACCTGCTCGAAGATCTCCTGGCCGCGGGCGCCGGGCAAGGGTGGTGCATCCAGCCCTTCCAGGTCTTCGTCGTACTTTCTGCAGTGCACCGTTCTGCTCATCTGTCCGCCGTGTCGTTCAAACGAGCGAGCAGTTTAACCGCCGGCACCGACAGGCCGATAGGGCGGTTGTCTCCGGGCTCGTACCACAGGCGCAGATCTGCATCCTGCACGTGTTCCTGCTTGTCTTTCACCGGCTGCTGAAACGGCGTGATATCCAGATGAAAGTGCGTAAACGTGTGGCGAAATGGCTCGAGCGCCCGGGCGGGTCCGGCGGGCTCGAGAGTAAGCTCTGCGCAAACCGCTTCCGGCGCAATATCCTCTGCGCGCATGAGTGGTGACCACAAGCCGCCCCAAAGGCCGGGTTGCGGCTGGCGTTCCAGCAGGCAAGCGCCTTGCGGGCTCGTCAGCAACCACATGCTGGTACTGCGCACGGGCTTGGCCTTCTTCGCCTTCTTCTCGGGGTACCGGGATTCTTCACCGCGCGCATGCGCAACGCAGGTGTCTGCCAGCGGGCAGACGTCGCATGCAGGTCGTCGCGCGGTGCAGACCGTGGCGCCGAGATCCATGATCGCCTGCGTGTACACATCGGTGTTTTGGGCAGGGGTGTGCGTTTCGGCAAGCTGCCAGAGCCTGGTCAGAGTGCCTGCTTTGCTCGGATCGCCGTCAATCGCCTCGTATCTTGCGAGCACGCGCTTGACGTTGGCATCGAGGATTGCCGCGTGCGCACCGTAGGCAATGGCGCGTATGGCCGCGGCGGTAGAGCGGCCGATGCCCGGCAGCGCCTCCAGCGCCTCCTGATCGTTGGGCAGCTCGCCGCCATGCCGGTCCACTAAGGCGATTGCTGCTTTGTGCAGATTGCGGGCACGGGCGTAGTAGCCGAGCCCCGTCCAGAGGTGTAGCACGTCGTCGAGGTCTGCTGCGGCAAGGTCGGAAACGTTTGGGAACCTCGCGGTGAAGCGTTCGAAGTAGGGCTTTACGGTGGTCACCTGGGTCTGCTGCAGCATGATCTCCGAGAGCCACACCCGGTAGGGCGTGCGGTTTTTCTGCCAGGGCAGATCTTTACGACCGTGCTGTTGATGCCAGGCAAGCAGCCGCTCAGCGATGGCTCGGCTCATCGATCCTTGTCGTCCAGCGCGCCGCTGAGTATGTCGAGCAGCGTGCGTGCCGCGTCGCGATACTGCTCCGGCACTTCTTCGTCGATTTTCTCGCTCAGCTTACTTTTCAGAGCACTGCCTTCGCCGCTGGTGAGCGCTCGGCTAACGTTTTTCAGAGCCTGCGCATCGTCCAGGCGGCAGGTGGGCTGCGCCAGGCTGCCGCGGCACTGTGCCGGTATTGGTAGCCCCACAAGCAGCGGGTTCACATCGAATCGGGAGTACGCCGGGTCCTCGCCGAAGGTGAGGCTCGCTTTCATATCGAGCGCGTCGCTTACGAGGTCGTAGGTGCCGTCTGCCATGACTGTGAGGTTGTCGAGCGCAAGATCGAGCCTATGCGCCCGGCCATTGGCGCGCCAGGCGCCCACGAGGTAGGTGTAGTTCCATGTGTCCGGCCACTTGTCGACGCTGGATGCTTCCTTGCTGTACTGCGCCAGCGCTGCAACCTGTCGTTTGATCTCGGAAATGTCGATCTGCCCCTCACCGCCATCGAAGCCGAGATCCATACGCAGGCTGTCGATGATGGCGGCGCTCGTGTTGCCGGAGGCGTCGATGGTGCCCTGCGCGCGGAGCGTGCCCTGCCAGCGCACGGGCCGGCCGAGCCAGGTCATGAGCGGCTCGGGGGCAACGCCTTCGAGGTGTGGTTTCAGCTTCCACGTCACCGGCCCATTCAGATTGGTGTGGAGCGCAAACGTGGCGGTGCCGTCGAAAAATTCGGGAACCGCCAAATCGTTGCGCATGTCGCCGGCCTGGTGTGATGTGTCCAGGCGCAGGTTTGTGAAGGCTTTGCCGTTGATCGTCATCTCAGGAATCCGACAGGATGCCGTCCAGTGCCAGCCGAGCAGCGTATCCGTTGGCAGCAGCGCATCAGCGGCAGCCTCAGGCAGATCTGTCGCGCCGCTGTCTGCGGCCTGACCCTGGCAGACGGCGCCTAATTCGGAGGTTCGCACTGTCAGGTCGCGAAACTCGAGCGTGAGTAGCTCAGCCGGAAGCTGGCGCACATCGCCGTCAAGGGAAAACGCCATGCCGTTGCTTTCACCGTTCGCCCGCAGAGTTGCCCAGGATTCTGGGGCGTAGTCTCTGAGCTCGACGGTCTCGAAGGTGGTGATGTCCTCATTTTCGCGATGTTCTGCGTCGCTCATGATCAGCGAGTCCACGCGCCAGTCGTCCGGGTTGCCGAAGAGGTCTGCGAATGACACAGCAAGCTGCAGTTCGCGTACCTTGTAGCGACTGTCTTCGTCCGTTGCGCTGAGGTCTGAGGCGGTCACATACAGCGGCGGCCAGAGCTGCCAGGACACGTCGCCGCCAATGCGCACCGGCATCTCAAGCGTGTCGCTGAGATATTGCTCGAGGTGCGGTTTGAGCCGGTTGGCGTCCTGCACCCACCACCAGAATGCTGCTGCGGCTGCGAGCAGCAACAGGAATATCGCCGAAAGAAGTTTGCCCATAGGGGCGCGATTATAGAGGCATCAAGCCTGACGCACGGCTGAACGGCGGAGCAGTCGCGCGGGGTGCCAGTTGCGCGGCCAGCGAAAGCCCCCGGAGACCCGTTTGCTGCATGATGAAACGTGTTTGTTGAGTCCGGATTCGGCGAGATCGTAGGATGCGAACGGGCCGGCTATCTGATTGCCACGAATGTGGAAGTACCAACCGCCGTGATCGTCTTGGTATATTCGCTCGTTCATCTTCCTTCAATGGCTCCTTTACGGCTCCTTGCCTTTCATGCGTGATCCGTAAACTCTATTTAGTATTGGATCACATTCCGATGTATCGGATGTAACTACCTTGTAACTTTATGAACTATAAGAACTTTTGGTTTGTCCCGCTATGGCTGTAGATAGTTTCGACCCGACGCTGATGCAATCCGGCCTCACCCCGGAGGTTGTCGCGCAGTTCGTTGATGCAGCGCAGAACCTCGAGGCTGCCCACTACGGCCTGGATGAGCTGAGCATCAAACGCCTCGGGCCGCTTGCGCGGTCTGATGCGGGTGACTGGCGCGCTGCTGTGGCGGACCTCGAAACCGGGCAAGTGGTGCAGCTGGTGAAGCTCTTCACCCTGGCCGAGCAGCAGCTCACCGGCTGGGATTCCGGGGCAAAGTCACCGGTAGTGGTGCTGGTGCGCGAGCTCAAGGCCCGCGGTGCCTATCCGGACGATCTTACCGGTTGGATCAAGGCTAACACCGACAACCGATTTCTGCCGCACGGCAGCCTCATGGACCGTTTGTAGCGGGTATACTGCGCGCCGCTAAGACAGCGGACGACCAACATGAGCCAACGGGCGGCAACCGTAACCCGTAACACCTCCGAGACGCAGATCGAGCTCAGCCTCGACCTGGACGGCACCGGTGAGCACGAATTCACCACGGGGCTGCCCTTCTTCGACCACATGCTCGCGCAGGTAGCACGGCACGGTGCCTTCGATCTGCGCATTCGCGCCGTGGGCGATCTGGAGGTGGATGCCCACCATACCGTGGAGGATGTCGGTATCGTGCTCGGCCAGGCGTTTGCCCAGGCTGTTGGCGACAAGAAGGGCATCGTCCGCTACGGCCATGCGTACGTGCCGTTGGATGAAGCGCTTTCCCGAGTGGTGGTAGACCTGTCCGGGCGCCCGGGCCTCACCTACGAAGTGCCCTACACCCGCGCGCGGGTGGGAGATTTCGACGTGGATCTATTGCGTGAGTTTTTCCAGGGCTTCGTAAATCACGCCCAGGTCACCCTGCACATCGACAATCTGCGTGGCGATAACGCCCACCATCAGGCAGAAACCGTGTTCAAGGCGTTCGGCCGCGCGCTGCGGGTAGCTGTGGCCGCAGACCCGCGCATGGCGGGTGCGGTGCCGTCCACCAAAGGCGCGTTGTAACGTTGGATCTGATACCCGCTATCGACCTCAAGGAAGGCCAGTGCGTGCGTCTGCGGCAGGGGCGCATGGACGACGCTACGGTCTTTTCCAGCGACCCGGTAGCCATGGCCAGGCATTGGGCGCAGCAAGGTGCCCGTCGCCTGCACATTGTCGATCTGGATGGCGCGTTCGCCGGCGCGCCGCGCAACCAGGCGCTGGTGGAAGCCATGGTGGCGGCGATACCCGATGTACCGGTGCAGCTCGGTGGCGGGGTACGCACCGAGGAGATTGCTGCGGCCTACTTCGATGCCGGCGTGGCGCGCCTCATCGTCGGCACTCGAGCCATCGAGGAGCCGGACTTTCTCGTGCGCCTTGCTGAGAAGCACCCGCACCGCATTCTGCTCGGCCTCGACGCGCGCTCCGGCATGCTCGCCACCGCCGGCTGGGACGATACCAAGAGCGTCTCGGCGGTCGACTTCGTGAAAGGCCTTGGCGCGTTGCCTCTGGCGGGCATCGTGTACACGGACATCGATCGTGACGGCATGCTGCAGGGGCTTAACGTTCAGGCTACGGTGGCGCTGTCGGTTCAGGCGGGCATAGACGTCATCGCCTCAGGCGGCTTACACACCACGCAAGACCTCGCAGCTCTGCAGGCAGCGGTGTTTGCGCAGGCGGGCGCGCGGGTGGTTGGCGCGATTACGGGCCGGGCGATTTATGAGGGAACGCTGCAATTTGCCGAGGGGCAGGCGTTCCTGGATAAGTCGTCCGCGCCAGAGATCCAGCGGTAACGAGCGTCACGTCGCCTGGCAGCTCAGCCAGAGCGTATTCCAGATAGTCGATGCTGAGTTCGTACGGGTGGGCGATGAGGATCGCCTGGCCGCGTTTTCGAGCGAGCGCCACCGCCTGCTGGAACGCGGCGTGAATGGACTGCCGTTCGATCACGTGGTCGAGGAATACATCTCTCCGGGCTGCGGGTATGGCCGCCGCGCGCGCCGTGTCCAACGCCACCGTTTGGGCTGTGGTACGGCTGTCGAGGAAATACAGCCCGCGCGCCTTGATCACCTGCATCACGAGTCGCATGGCATGCGGGTGCGCCGTCAGCAGGCTACCGGTGTGGTTGCTCACCCCGGCCAGGTTCGGGATCGCGTTGATGGACGCCTCGAGCATGCGCATCAGCTCGGCGTCTGCCATGGAGCTCAGCAGTGTGCCGCGTTCAAGACGCACCCATGGGCTGGGGTTGGCCTCCATAGGCTGGTGCAGAATCACTTCCTTGTTGTAGTGGGCGGCACGCAGCGCCACGTCGCGGCTATGTGGCGCGAACGGCAGGACTGCCAGCGTCAGCGGCCCAGGCAGCGCCAACAGGCGGTCTGTGCGCGACTCGTGGTAGCCAACATCATCAATGACGATGGCGAGCTCGGCTGCCTGCGTGTTGCATGCATGGGCAAGCAATGTCGCGACAGCAACGCTCAGCCAAAGGACCCGTGAAAACAGAGCCTTTCCCCCAGAACTGTGTGCTCACTCGAGTGCCCGTTTTGATTGGGCTTCGCGGAGCTTATATTTTTGTTTCCGCCGAACTCTGCGGTTCGATCAGGACTGGGAGCTTACCCGCCGGGCGGCGCAATTTCCATTCGTGCGTTCTGCGGCTGCTGGCTTGTCATGAGCAGCTCCAGGGCGGCGTCCACCAGCGCTGCGGATTCGCCGCTCCAAACGCGTGTCGGTTCGATGCCGCGCTCGTGAATGCGGGTGCCTGCCGGAGTGAAATAATGCGCCGTGGTCAGCTTTACACCGCGCTGGCCGGGCAGGGACAGCACCGACTGTACCGAGCCTTTGCCGAACGTCTTCGATCCCATGAGGACGGCGCGCCCGCGATCATTGAGTGCGCCCGCCACCACCTCCGACGCCGACGCGGAACCGCCGTCGATCAGCACCACCAGCGCCGGTTCGATCAACGCACCGCCTGCGGGAGCTTCGTATCGCTGGACGTCCGCCGCGTTTCGCCCCTCGGTGCGCACGATCAGGCCGCCATCGAGGAACTCGCCCGCCACATCCACCGATGCGCCCAGCAGGCCGCCGGGGTTGCCCCGGAGATCCAGCACTATGCCGAGCAGGGGGGTGTCGAGCTGTTCCAGCGCCGTCAGCATCTGCCGGTGGGTAAACCGGTGGAAGCGTGATATGCGCAGGTACAGATAGCCCGGCGCCAGCCAGCGGTGGGAGATGCTCGGCAGCTCGATATCCAGGCGGGTGAGGTGTACCTCGCGCTTGTCGTCTGCGCCGCGCCGTAATGTCAGATCGACACCGCTACCCGGCTTGCCGCGCAGCATTGTGGTCACCTCTGACAGGCGCTTGCCGCGCAGGCTGGTGCCGTTCACCGCCACCAGCCGGTCGCCTGGCTGTACTTCCGCGCCTGCTGCGGGCGTGCCGTCGATGACATCGACGATCGTGAAATAGCCGTCCACCAGGGAGAGTTGTACGCCGATGCCGCTGAAGTGGCCGGTGGTGTCGGTCTGCAGCGCATCGTAATAGGCGGTGTCCAGGTAGCGGGAGTGCGTGTCGAGGCCGCCGATCATGCCGCGCAGCGCGTCATCGATGAGCTGCTCGCTGGACACCTCGTCCACATAGTTTGCCGATACATGCCGGAACACCGCGGCCAGGGTGTCTGCGTCGGAAGGTGCTCGAGTGCGCGCTTCCCCCCGCGCCAGAATCACGCCGATGGTGACGCCGGTGACCATGCTGGTGATGATGCCGAGCAGCGTGATGGCGCGCAGATTCATCAGCGGTTACCTCATTTGGCGGCGCGGTTCAGCCAGGGCCGGGGATCCAGTGTAGAGGTCTTCTGGCGAATCTCGAAATACACGCCGTCAAAGGCTTGCCCGCCGCTCTGCCCGGCGTGTGCGATAACCTCGCCGCTTTCCACCCAGTCGCCGACGGTCTTGCTCAGATCGTCGGTGTAGCCGTAGAGGGTCATGTATCCCGAGCCGTGGTCGATGATGGTCAGCAGGCCAAAGCCACGCAGCCAGTCGGCGAATACCACGCGGCCGCGGTGTACGGCGTGCACTGCAGCACCTGCATCCGTGCGGTACACCATGCCTTCCCAGCGCAGCCGGCCGTCGGCGCGGCTCTCGCCGTATTTGTAGATGAGATGTCCGCTGCTCGGCGCGGTGAGGCGGCCTCTGCGGGCGGCAAAGTCGGCGCCGTCCAGTTCCTGCTTGCGCCTTGCCAGCTCCTGCACGAGCGCTTCGAGGCGGGCGCGATCCTCGCGCAGCTTATCGGCCCTTGCTGTCTTGCTGGTAACTTCCCGGGCCAGGCGAGCGATGAGCTCGGCACGCTCGCCGCGCTGGCTCTCCAGCGCAACCTTGCGTGCCGCGAGCGTGGCCCGCGTGTCGGTCAAGCGCGCGCGTTCTGTGGTGAGCTCCTGCTGGTTGCTGTCGATCTTCAGCAGTGTCTCCTGGTAGCCGCGCAGGGCCTCCAGGCGCGCGTCGCTGAAGTAGCGGTGGTAGCGCAGCATGCGTTCGAAATCGCTGGGAGACTCCTGGTTTAGCAGGGCCTTGACCACATCCTGGCCCTGCAGGCGGTAGGCGGCGTTGACGTGCTGGGCGATGCGCTGCGCCTGCTTGGCGCGCACCACCGACAGCTCGTTACGTTCCACCTCGAGGCTCGTGATTTCGTCCTGGGTAGATGATAGGGCCGCGTCGGTTGTGCGCACGTCGCGTGTGACCTGCGAAACCGCCTGGTCTTGAGCTTTCAGCTCCGATTGCAGCTTCGCCTGGCGCTTGCCGGCATCGTCCAGCCAGTCGTCCAGGGCATTCAGTTCGGAGACGATCTGTTTCAACTCGGAGGCGGTGGCCGCTTCGTCGATGGGCTCGGCAACGGCGATGGAGCAGACGAGCGCTGCGAGCAGGGAAGTAGCAGCGCTCGCCAGCTTTCGCCTCAAGCGCTCTGCTGCTCCCGGAAGGTGGCGAGGCTCTTGCCGGTCATCTCGGCGGGTGCTTCCAGGCGCATGAGTGCCAGCAGCGTCGGCGCCACGTCGCGCAGTGTTCCGCCGCTCGACAGCTCCACTGCGGCGGGGCCAACGTAGACGAACGGCACCAGCTCGCAGGTGTGGGCGGTGTGCGCCTGTCCGGTGGAGGCGTCGGCCATCTGCTCGCAATTACCGTGGTCTGCTGTGATGAGCATCTGCCCGCCAGTCGCTTCTACGGCGTCCACCAGCCGGCCAAGGCAGGCATCCAGTGTTTGTACCGCCTGAATGGCGGCGGAAAGTACTCCGGTGTGCCCGACCATGTCGCCGTTTGCGTAGTTCACCACAATCAGGTCGTAGTTACCGGACTCGATGGCTGCGACCAGCTTGTCGGTGACCTCGGGCGCACTCATTTCAGGCTTCAAGTCGTAAGTTGCGACATCGGGGGACGAAATGAGCACGCGCTCTTCACCGTCGAACTCCGCCTCCCGGCCGCCGGAGAAGAAAAAAGTCACGTGTGCGTACTTCTCCGTCTCTGCGATGCGCAGCTGCCGTTTGCCAAGACTTGCCACGTACTCGCCGAGAGTGTTCTTCAGCACCGGTGTGTCGAACGCACAGGCGGTATCGATGTTGTCTGCGTAGCGCGTCAGCATCACGAAGTCGGCAAGCTGGACGGTACTGCGCCGCGCGAAACCGCTGAATTCCGGTTCGATGATGGCGCGGGTGATCTCCCGCGCGCGGTCGGCACGGAAATTCATGAAGATTACGGCGTCGTTGTCTGCCATGCGTATGGGCAGCTCGTTGGCAGCGTGAATGGCCGTGGGCTGCACGAATTCGTCGTTTTCGTCCCGCGCGTATGCCTGCTGCAGGGCTTCAACCGCATCATCTGAGTGAAACGGCGCCTCGCCGCGCACCAGGAGGTTGTACGCCCGCTCGACGCGGTCCCAGCGATTGTCGCGGTCCATGGCGTAGTAGCGGCCGGTGATACTGGCGACCTGGCCGTTGCCGAGCGTCCTGAAGAGCGCTTGAGCCTTCTCGAGCGAGGCCTCGGCGCTGCGCGGCGGTGTGTCCCGTCCATCCAGAAAGGCATGCAGATACACCCGTTCAATGCCCGCGTCGGCGGCCATGCGTATCGCTGCGAAGATCTGCTCTTCGTGGCTGTGCACGCCGCCCGGTGACAACAAACCCATCAGGTGCAGTGCGCTGCCATTGGCCTTTACTTTGGCCATGGCGTTGCTCAGTGCGCGGTTCTTCTGGAACTCCCCCTGCTCGATGGCGCGGTTGATGCGCGTGAAATCCTGATACACGACGCGTCCCGCGCCGAGATTCATATGGCCGACTTCGGAATTGCCCATCTGCCCGTCTGGCAGCCCCACGTCCTCGCCGCTGCCGGAAATCAGCGTGTGTGGACGCTGCGCCATGAGGCGGTCCCAGACGGGTGTGTTTGCCTCGGTGATGGCGTTGGTGGGTGAGGGGTCGGTGTGGCCGAAACCGTCCAGAATGACCAGAAGATTCACTTTACGCATGACTTCCTGCCCTTGTGCTTTCCCTATGCGCGGGTGATTCGCGTGCGGCGGGCATTCTACACCAGCCGTGTGCGTATACGTCGAACCGGGTCACCGAATATAATGCCGCCCCTTTTTTACGGCGCGGCCCCCAGACTATGGAGCAATTGTTCGAGTTCATCGGCAACCACCCGGTGCTGGTGGGTATGTTTCTCGTGCTGTTGGTGCTGTTCATACGCAATGAGATGAACCGCGGCGGCAAGAGCGTCAGCGCCCAGGAGTTGGTGACCCTGGTGAACAACGAAAACGCCGTGGTGCTCGACATACGCGATCGCAAGGAGTTCGAGGCGGGCCATATCGTCGATGCGGTGAATATTCCCTACGCCTCGCTCGAAACCCGCATCGATGAGCTTACGAAGTACAAAGAGCGGCCCATCGTGCTCACCTGCAAGATGGGGCAGCACGCGGGCGCGGCGGGCACCATGCTGCGCAAGAAAGGCTTTGAAAACGTCAGCCGCCTCACCGGCGGCATCATGGAGTGGCGCAACCAGAGCCTGCCGGTGGTCAAAGCATGAGCGAAGCGCAAAGCGGCACCGCGCAAGTGCGCCTTGAGCGTATTTATGTGAAAGATGCTTCGTTCGAATCTCCCGGTTCGCCGGAGGTGTTCGGCGAGCAGTGGGAGCCGGAGTTGTCCGTGGACATCAACAGCCGCGCCGGGCAGGTGGCCGACAATCGTTTCGAAGTGGTGCTCACCACCACTGTCCGGGCCAAGCGGGCAGGCGGCAAGACCGCCTTCATCGTCGAGGTGCAGCAGGCCGGGCTCTTCTTCATTGACGGGGTGGACGGAGATGTGCTGCAGCGGGTGCTCGGTACCATCTGCCCTGCAACCATCTTTCCCTATCTGCGGGAGGCCATCGACAGCCTCGTGATCAAGGGGGGCTTTCCAGCGATGCATCTTGCACCGGTGAACTTCGATGCGCTGTATGCGCAGGCTTTAGCGCAGCGGCAAGCTGAGGCAACGCCGCCTGCCGGCACCGCACACTGAAACACGGCGTCAGCGAAAGTCCTGCTGACGCCACGCCTCGTACAACGCGACAGCGACTGCATTGGCCAGGTTGAGGCTGCGCGATTCGCGCTGCATGGGAATGCGCAGGATCTGGTCGGGCGTCATGCGGTCGAGTACCTCATCCGGCAACCCCCTGGTTTCCGGTCCGAACACCAGCGCATCGTGTGCACCGAACTGTGCCTCGGTGTAGCCCGTGCGGCCTTTTGTCGAGAACGCATAGGTAAGGCCGTCGGTGTGGCAACGCTGAAAGTCCGCGAGCGAGGCGTGGCGCGATACGCTGGCGAACTCGTGGTAGTCGAGCCCGGCGCGCCGCAGCTTTCTGTCGTCCCAGTCGAAGCCAAGCGGCTCGATGAGATGCAGCTCTGCGCCGGTGTTCGCGCACAGGCGCACGATATTGCCGGTATTGGGCGGAATTTCCGGCTGATAGAGCACGACCTTCAACGTCATCAGCCGGGCATGTCCAGCTCTGCCATCTTGCGCGTGAGCGTGTTGCGGCCCCAACCGAGCGCGATGGCGGCATCCTTTTTTCGGCCGCCCGTGTGGCGCAGGGCTGCGAGTATCACGGTGCGTTCGAATGCTGGCTGGGCGATATCCAGCAGAGGCGTGCCAGGGGCAGACTCGAAGTGTTCATCTGCCCAATCGCCGAGCGCGCTCTGCCAGTCGGTGGCGGCGGCTGTGGGCGCGTCTGCAGCGGTGGCATCTCGAAGCTCGGCGGGGAAGTCGTCCACCTGCACTTCCTGGCCAGGGGCCATGACGGTCAGCCAGCGACAGGTGTTTTCGAGTTGCCGCACATTGCCGGGCCACGGCAGAGAAAGCATGCGCGCCTGGGCTGCGTCCGACAGGCGCTTTGGCTCCACGCCGAGTTCGCGTGCTGCCGCCCGGAGAAAGTGGTTGGCGAGCAGCGGTATGTCGCTGCGCCGCTCGGCAAGGGTGGGTACGTGCACGCGAATGACGTTGAGGCGGTGAAACAAGTCCTCTCGAAACGCTCCACGCTCCACCAGCGCTTCCAGGTTCTGGTGGGTGGCCGCAATGATGCGCACGTTCACACGCACCGGCTCATGGCCGCCGACGCGAAAAAATTCTCCTTCGGACAGCACGCGCAGCAGGCGGGTCTGTGCTGATGATGGCATGTCGCCGATCTCGTCGAGAAACAACGTGCCGTTGTTGGCTTGTTCGAAACGCCCCATACGCCGGGCAACGGCGCCGCTGAACGCGCCTTTTTCATGTCCGAAAAGCTCGCTTTCGATGAGCTCGCTGGGAATGGCAGCCATGTTCAGTGCTACGAACGGTGCCGATGCGCGTGGGCTGTGTCGGTGCAGCGCCCGTGCCACCAGCTCCTTGCCGCTGCCGGATTGCCCGTTGACAAGCACGGTAACGTGCGACGCGGCAAGGCGGCCAATCGCTCGGAAAACCTCCTGCATCGCTGGCGACTGGCCGATGATTTCCGTGTCTGGCATGGGCTCGGCAAATTCTGCCGCAGCCTGGCTGTTGCCGCCGTTGGTTTGCGCGTGGCTGATGGCGCGCTGGACCACAGCAACCGCCTCGTCCACGTCAAAGGGCTTGGCGAGGTACTCGAACGCGCCGCTCTGGAAGCTCTGTACGGCGCTGTCGAGGTCCGAATGGGCGGTCATGATGATCACGGGCAGCTGCGGGTGCCGCTGATGCACCGCGCCGAGGAATTCGAGGCCGTTCATACCCGGCATGCGTATGTCGGTGATGATCGCTGTGGGCGGTGTTGTTTCCAGGTGTGGAAGCGCCTGATCCGCGCCGGCGAAACTGACGTTGGAAATACTTGCGGCATCGAGGGCGCGTTCGAGCACCCAGCGAATGGAGCGGTCATCGTCGATGATCCAGACTGTATCGCGCATGGTTGACTCCTCAGTTACCGCTCGCTGCGCTATGCGCTCGTCGCTGGTTGTGTGAGCGGCAGGTACATAGTGAACACGGTGCGGCCGGGGCTGCTGTCGAATTCGATTGCGCCGTGATGTTCGCCGACGATGGTCTGCACCATCGCAAGCCCCAGGCCCGTACCCTCGGCGCGGCCGCTGATCATGGGAAAGAACACCCGGTCTTTCAGCTCTTCGGCGATTCCGGGGCCGTTGTCTTCAATGTCGATCTTCAGAACACTCTTGTGTCGCTGACGACCTACGGTGAGCTGGCGGGCAATGCGGGTGCGTATGCAGATCTGCGGTGCGGATTCGCTGCGCAGTGCTTCAGCAGCATTCCGGGCAATGTTGAAACAGGCCTGGAACAGGCGGTCTCGATCGGCTTCCAACGCCGGCAGGCTAGGGTCGTAGTCCCGTTCGAAACGCAGCGGTTCGCCGAACTCGGCGGCGCACAGGCTGATTACCCGCTCAAGCACCTCGTGCACATTCGTAGCAGCGAACTGGGGCGCCGCTCTGGGCCCGAGCATCCGATCCACCAGGTCGCGCAAACGGTCGACCTCGGAGAGGATGACGTCGGTGTACTCGCGCAGCTCCGGCCGGTCCAGCTCGCGAGCCAGCAATTGAGTGGCGCCGCGAATGCCGCCAAGCGGGTTCTTCACCTCGTGGGCGAGACCTTTGGTGAGCTCGCGAGTCGCCTGCTGCTGGCGCACTGCCTGGTCTTCCCGGTGCAGCCAGAGTTGAGCGTCGATGGCGTGTAGCTCCAACAGCAGGCCGTCGCTCGTTGGAATGGCACTACAGTCCACCATCTGGTGCGACAGATCGGCTCTGTTGACGTTGATCTGGCGAGCGGTGAAGCCCTGGTTCTCCTCCAGCGCACGGGCCAGAGTGGCGAGCATGGCGCCATTGCTGGCGAAGAGATCGGCGGTGGGCAGCGCCATGATCTGCTCAGCCGAACGGCCGAGGATCTGCTGTGCTGCCGGGTTAGCGAACACCACTGCGAGGCTCCGGTTGAGCAGTATCAAGCCGGTGCGCTGTGCGTCAACGATCTGCGTGGTGATGTCTTCCATGGCGAGCTGTGTGCAAGAACTGGTCCAACCTGCGGCTGGACGTGGCTGTGATTACCGCAGGAAAGTGAGCGCTTGCTAACCCAGGAGGCCAAACCTCGCTCGCCTGCTGTTTTGAGCGTTGGATAGACATGCTGGTAGTTGCATCTCTGACTGCCGGAGGTGTGCACCAAAATAGTGCATGCACCGCGATGGGTCAATCAGACGTTTGCCTCTTAGCGGTGCGCCCGCAAGACGTAGAAGGTCGTCGGGTTGCTGCTGATCAGGGCGCTGCCAGTGGCATCCACGACTTCGAGCATCACGGTGTGCGCGCCGCGATCCATGTTGGTGAGTGTGAAGTGCGCCTCGGCCGAGACGCTGTGCTGCGCGCCGTCCAGCACGAGGCGCACGCGATGATCCGCAGCGAGCTCCGGCACCACTGCACCGGTAATGTGCACGGTACCATCGTTGGCGCGCACTGCCTCCTCAGGGACGGGGCTTTGCACGGTGAGGGAGCTATAGACGACCGGGATGTCGGCGTCCTCCGCTTCGGTTTCCAGGCCATCGACGATCCACAGCTCCCGGCCCGATGCATCTGTACGCCGGCCTGACGGCTCGAAACTGTTGATCGGATCGATCTCCACCTCCGTGGTGTTGCCTTGTGGCACACCGCGCTCGCCGGGCGGTACATCGGTGAAGATGACATTGCCGTTTTCATCAACGGTACGGTAGACCTTCGTGGCTGCTTCGGCTGTGACCGAGAACAGTGCCAGCGCCGTCAGAATGATGTTTGCGACCCGCTGCATGTGCGCCTCGCCTTGGCTGGATTCCTATTGGACCACAGAAAAGCAAAAAAAAGCCCCAACCGGAATACCGGTTGGGGCGAAGCAGGAAGCCCGTCGTATTTTTTGTACGATCGGTCTTACACGCTGTAGTACATCTCGAACTCGAGCGGGTGGGTGGTCATATTCAGCAATTCCACTTCATCCCGCTTGAGCGCGATATAGCCGTCGATGAGGCCGTCGGTAAACACGTCGCCCGCCTTCAGGAAGTCGCGGTCTGCATCCAGTGCATCCAGCGCCTCGCTCAGGGTGTGGGCAACGGTTGGAACGCCTTCGAGCTCTTCTGCCGGCAGATCGTAGAGGTCCTTGTCGAAGCTGTCGCCAGGGTGAATCTCGTTCTTGATGCCGTCGAGGCCGGCCATCAGCATGGCGGCGAACGCCA
>JAUIED010000024.1 GCA_030428905.1 Gammaproteobacteria bacterium | reverse complement strand
ACGGCAACATCATCGCAAGCAACAAAGGAGGGAAAAGGCAGGCCGCGTAAACGCGGCCACTGTACCTGCCGGCTGCTTGAGCTACGCCCAAGGGGCTCCGCAGCCGGCGCAAGCACAACCGGACAACTTACGTGTTATAAAATCCGGACAGTTCTATTTGTTAAGAACAGGTGTGGCCAGCGGGGCGTGGCTGGCGGGCAAGGCTCTAACAGGCTGCTGAAAAAGCAGCCTGGTATCCCGGCCAGGGACGGACGGGCCGCGAACCAAGCACGTAAGTGCTTGATTCGGCGTGAGCGGGCGACAGCCCGCGGTCGCTGAAAAAGTACAGGAAGTACTTTTTCAGCACCCTGCTAAGCAGAGAGGCTACTGCCGGATTCAGGACTCGGAGCTGGCTAGCGGCTGCGCCAGGCGGCTGGCGAGATCCTCGAGCACCACATCACTGGCGACGATTTCCGGCACGGCCGGTTTCGGCAGACGCTCGGCATCCACGACGTCGGCAACGACGACGATCTCTTCATCCACTCGAATCTGCTCAAGGCGCATCTCATCGGCCGTAACCGCAGATACCGCCACCATCATCGTGCTCGCAACAAACAAACGTACAACGTAGGACTTCATGTTACTGATCTACACAGCAGGGAATACGGCGGCGATTCTAGCGATGTGCCCGGCGATTGTTGTGCACTGCATCACGCCTGCGACAGATGACAATTTTCCGGCGCTGGCAAGCCGGCGCGCGGCGGATACATCACCAGTTTTCTGTCCACGGACGCAGCACCATCTCATAGGCCCACGTGGAACGGTGCTGACGATGCAGCGCGAGATAGGTGCGGGCGATCTCTTCAGGGAAGGCCATGTTGTCATCCACCGTCTTGCCTGCGGCCCAGTGGGCGCGGCTACCATCTGGCTGCTGACGGCCGATGGCCGCATCGATAGGCACGTGCACCACATGCACACCCTGCGGCATGAGCTCCCGCGCCATACTCTGGGCAAGCCCGGACTTGGCGTGTGCGGCCATGGCGAAGGCGCCGCTGCGCGGATAGCCCTTGAAGGCGGCACTGGCATTGGTGAACACGATGGTGCCGCGGCAGCCGTTGGCATCGACGTCATGGGTCAGCATGCGTGCCGCTGCCTGCTGACCCACTAAAAAAGCGCTGAACGCACCATTCATGAGCGTCTGCCGCGCCAATTCCGGCGGCGCCTCCTGAATGGCCTTGCGGAAGATATCCGGCGAGCGGCCGTCGATGTTGTGTACCACGAGGCGTGGGCTGCCGAGCGCCGCCTCGACCTCGGCGAACAACCCTGCTACCGACGCCTCGTCCGCCGCGTCGCAGGCAAAACGATGCACACCGAGCGCATCCAGCGCCTCGAGCGCAGGCTTGTCCGGGTTACGCGCGGCGATGGCAACCTGCATACCCTGTTCGGCAAAGAGCCTCGCGCAGCTTGCGCTGACGCCGGGACCGCCGCCGACGATGAGCGCCACCTCAGGCGCTGCCGATTGCGTCACGCGCCCTGCCCCCGTCGTTTGCGGATACGTCGGGCTACCTGTTTGCCAAGCGCCATGGCTGTGGTCCACTTGCCGCCCATCACGGTGAGCAGACGATCGCTGTGATGAAACGCGTACTCTCTGGACGCGCGATTGGGGTTGCGCGCCGAGCTGATCAGCGGGCGCACGCCGGCGAAGCGGTCGATGATCTGTGTGGGCCCTACCTCCACGCCGAAGTAGCTGCGATAGGCACCGAGCAGGTAGGCCTCTTCCTCGGCACTGCACTCGATGGGCTCATCGATGGACTGACGCACTTCGGTGGTGCCGAGCAGGGTCCGCGATTTCCAGGGCAACACGAAAAACACTCGCCGCTCGCCAATCACTTCCAGAAGATAGGCCTGCGGGCAGGGACGGTCGAGAACGAGGTGGCTGCCCCGCACGAGGTCGAGGTGGTAGGGCAGGGTGACGCCGCTGGCCTGCGCCAGGCCTTCAGCCCAGGGTCCTGCCACGTTCACTACGCGCTCGAACTCCAGGCTCTCACCCGCCTCGGTAACAACCGTACCGTCAGGCCGCGCCTGCGACACACCGCACTGCTCGCGGATGTCGCCTCCGAGGTCGCGCACCTGGCCGGCGATCCACAAACCGAGCTCGTAGTCGTCCATCTGCCCGTCGGAGAATTCCCAACCGCCAAGCAGGCCCTCCGCGCGCAGATCCGGGTCACGCCCCAGGAGCTCGTCGCGGCCGAGCCATAGAAAATCACCATACGGGCTGCGCGGCGCCAGCAGGCGATACAGCATCAGCCCGGCGCCCACCATCCAGCGGCCGCGCCGACTGTTTCTGTAGATGGGCACCACCAGCCGCAAGGGTTGTGCCAGGCTCGGCACTCGCCGCAGCCAGCCGTCACGCTCGCGCAACGCCTCGCGCACCAGGCGAAACTCGAAGTTTTCCAGATAGCGCAGCCCACCGTGCAGCAACTTGGAGGAGGCGCGGCTCGTACGCTGCATCAGCGCACCTCGCTCGAACAATGTGACCTGATGGCCCTGACTGCAGAGCATCCAGGCGCAGCACAGACCGTTCACACCGCCGCCGACGACCGCAATCTTCATGGATGTTGCCCAATGAGCGACAACTTCTGCGCCCGGTTCATGCGCTTGATGGCGATCTCCCGCTGAGTGGCAGCACTGCGATCATCCGCCGGCTCCTGATAACGCAATCGCTCCGGGCGGCGGCCGGCACAGAAGAATTTGGCGCCACGTAAGCCCTCGGCATGCTCCTGCCAACGCCGCTCCATGTTGGTGGTGATGCCGGTGTACAACGAACCGTCCGATGCTTCGATGATGTAGACCGTCCAGCCCAAAGCTACTCCAGGTAGCTGTCGAGCGTGTTGTGGAAGTGGCGGATGCGCACTTCCTGGTAGTTGGCGAGCGTCTGGCCCTGCTTCAGTGACGCCTTCATGCCTGCACATTGACGTTTGAAGTTATCGGAGTCCTGATCGAGCACCACGTCCAGCGGCCCGAAACCTTTCGCGGTGGTGTAGGACGTATCAATATCCAGGGTCACCACCTCGGCAGCCGGCGGCCGCTCGCCGTTGTCGGGTACCGGCTGCAGCTGCAGGATATCGTGGATCGTGCGATCCACACCCAGCGGCCGGAAGCGGTAGATCAGCGGGATCGTCACGCCAGGAAAAAAGCAGGCGTTGGGGAACAGGTGATACTCGATGGAGTCGAGCAGGATCGAGTTCGACACCGCAGAAAGATCCGCGCCGTATTGTGCCGACAACTCTTCACGCAGCTTGTCGCAGTGAGCGTTGCGTGCCGTGTCACCTTCGGCCAGCTCGTTCGGATCACGACCGAGCTCACCGTACAGCTCACGCTCGCTGATCTGTCGGGGATGCACCGGATTGCCGCTGGTCAACGTCTGCAGAAAGCGCGAAACGTTGGGGCCGAAGAGGTCATATTGCGTATTGGCCCAGCTCGACATGTGCAGCCGCATGGGGTGCGTGGCGAGCACGTGATACGCCTCGAGGAAGCCTTCCATCACCATTTTCCAGTTGCCGTGCACAACCTTCTGCGTGTGCATGCGCACGAAGCGGTTCTCCAGCGGCGCGGTGGCGAAGTGCTCGGGCAGAACGCCGAGATACTCTTTGAGCGGGGCGCAGTTCTCATCCAGGTTGATGAACACGAAACCGCCCCACACATCGCACGGCAGCTCCTGCAGGCCGAAGGATTCGTCTTCGACGTGGGGAAAGTCCCAGCGGCAGGGTATGTCGCGCAGGCTACCATCCAGTTCCCACGACATGCCATGGAACGGGCAGCGCAGGAACTGCTTGCCGCTGCCCTGCGTACCCGCATCGAAAAACTGCATGCCGCGGTGCGGACAGCTGTTGACGAAGGCGCGTATGCGCGCATCGTTGCCGCGCACCACGAGCACCGAATACCGATCGATGTCGTACACGTAGTAGTCGCCGGGATGCGGCACGTGCTCCTCACGGCAGGCCCACTGCCAGGTGCGTGACCACAGGCGCTCCACTTCGGCATCGTGGAACGCCTGCGAGGTGTAGCGCTCGAAGGGCAGATCCGCATCGCCCAGGAATTCATAGGATTCGCCACGCAGTGTCGGCGGCGGCGCCGCGCGATCTTTCGCCAGCAGATCCTGCACGCTCGGGCCCGGGCAGCGCGCCTCACCCGGCGCCAGTGACGGGTCCGCCGGTGCAAAGATATCAAAGCTCATACGTGCCCCTCCGAATTCTTGTTCCTCACCATGCTAACGCAAGAGCCGCTCAAGCTCTCTTGGTCACCGAGCGACGTTCCTGCGCCACGCCGATGTGCGCCCGGCCGCGGGCTTCGGCGATGAGCACCTGGCGGCGTCGCTCCGCAAAACCTTCGCGCGCCTCCTCCGGGCGCTCATCAATGCAATGCGGGCAACTCACACCGGCACGATAGTCGGCAGACGCAAGGTCTTCCTCCGACAGCGGCCGGCGGCAGGCAAAGCACTGCTCAAACGCCCCTTCCTGGAGGGTCGCGTCCACGGACACCCGCTGATCGAACACGAAGCACTCGCCCTGCCAGCGATTCCTGTTGTCCCCATCTTGGGCCGTATCCTCAAGGTACTGAAGTATGCCACCGTTCAGCTGGTACACGGACTCGAAGCCTTCGCTGAGCATGAAGGCGGCGGCCTTCTCGCAGCGAATGCCGCCAGTGCAGAACATGGCGATTTTTTTGTGCCGCGCCGGATCAAAGTGGGCACGCACATAGTCCGGAAACTCGCGAAAGTTGGTGGTGCCTGGATCCACCGCACCGGGAAAGGTACCGATCATCGTCTCGTAGCGGTTGCGGGTGTCGATAACGACCACGTCCGGGTCGTCGAGGAGCGCATTCCAGGTATCTGCATCCACATGTTCGCCGGTATGCTCGGCGGGCCGGATGTCCGGCACGCCGAAGGTAACGATTTCTGCCTTGATCTTGATCTTGAAGCGGTGAAACACGGCGTTGTCGTCAGCCGCTTTGGAAAATTTCCAGGTCAACCCGGCGAGCGGCGGCAGCTCACGCACCTCAGAAAGAAACCTGTCGAGATGCCGCGCGTCACCGCACAGCGTGCCGTTGATGCCTTCGTGGGCCAGCAGGATCGTACCGCGCAGACCAAGCTCACTACCGCGCGCCAACCAGCGTGCACGCAGCGCTTCCAGCCCGTCGAGATCGCTGAAGAGATAGAAGGTAGCGACATCCATCAGTGGCCTCCGCCTGCGCAGGGCGGCGACATGGGTGCGTTACCGTGGCGCGCTCGCCACTCATCCGGCGTGTAGGGGTGGATGGCCAGCGCATGCATACCGCTGTCGAATTCACCCGCCAGCAGGGCGTTGATCTGCTGGTGCCGGGCGACCCGGCCAACGCCTGAAAAGGCCTCGCTCACCAGCACCACCTTGAAGTGCGACTGCGCACCCTTCGGCACGTTGTGGCCGCTGCTTTCGTCGATGACCTCCAGGTGGGCTAGTTCCAACCCTGCATCCAATGCGCGTTCGATTCTCTGGGCTCTGCTCGTCATGGCGGAATTATACCTCTATGAGCACGATGGACACGTTGTCGTAGCCGCCGGCATCCAGCGCCGCGCGCAGCAGCGCGTCGGCCAGAACATCGAGGCCAAGCCGCTGCCGAAACAGATGCTGCAGCTCGTCGTGGGGCACCATGTCCGACAGCCCGTCGCTGCACAACAGGAAGCGGTCGCCTGGAGAGAACGGGAACTCGGTGGTGGCAATGTCCAACTCTTCGCCGAGACCGATGGCCTGCGTGAGCACGTGCCGGTTGGGCGCTGTGTGCGCCTCCCGCTCACTCATCATGCCTTGATTGACCATGTTCTGAACCACTGAGTGATCGCTGGTCAGCCGCTGCAGATAGTCGCCGTCGAACCAGTAGGCGCGTGAATCGCCCACGTGCGCCACCAGCGCCATTTGCTCGGCGGTGTGTGCCCACACGATCAGTGTGGTACCCATCGGGCGCTTCGGCGCCCGCGCCAGGTTGTGCTGGTAAATGGTTCGGTCTGCAGCTCGAATGGCCTGCTCGATACGCGCGCTCTTGCGGTGCCGGCGCTCCATGAGCACCTCAGCGACCACCCGCGCCGCTTCGCGGCTGGCAACTTCCCCCGCAGCGAGCCCCCCCATGCCGTCCGCCAGCACGGCGAAGCCGCTGTCTGCATGCGCTTCCAGGTAATCTTCGTTGCCATCGCGGACATGTCCCGTGTCCGAGCGGGTGACCATCAACATTGCTTGCGGCTTTGGTTACACTGCCGGCGAGGATTCAACCACATTTTCCCTGAACAGGAGACCAACGCGCTCATGCTGGCAGTGCTATCACCGGCCAAGACCCTGGATTTCGACACGCCACCCACCACCCGCAAGTTCACCGAGCCGCGCTTCATCGAGGAGTCCGCCACGCTGGTGCAGAGCCTGCGGCGCAAATCCGCGGCAGATCTCGCCTCCATGATGCGCATCAGCGACACGCTCGCAGAGCTTAACGCACGGCGCTATGCGGAGTGGAAACCCGATTTCAGCCTCGGCGATGCCAAACAGGCAGCACTGGCGTTCAAGGGCGACGTGTACCTCGGTCTGGAAGCACAGAACTTCTCCGAACGTGACCTGACCTGGGCACAGCAGCATCTGCGCATCCTCTCCGGGCTGCACGGTATCCTCAGGCCGCTGGACCTGATTCACCCCTATCGGCTTGAAATGGGTACGAGGCTCGCCACCCGGTCGGGCAAAGACCTGTACGCCTTCTGGGGCGACAAGATCACCGATGCGCTGAACGAAGATCTCAGCTCCCAGGCCCGGCCAGTGCTGATCAACCTCGCGTCGAACGAGTACTTCGGCGCGCTTCAGCGCGATCGCATCAACGCGCGCGTCATCGATGTGAAGTTTCTGGATCTCAAGAACGGCAGCTACCGCTTTCTCTCATTCTTCGCCAAGAAAGCCCGCGGCCTGATGGCTGCCTACATGGTGGCTAACCGCTGCAAGACGCTGAAATCGCTGCAGGCCTTCGACTGGCACGGCTACCGGTTCAACGCCGAGCGCTCCAACGCTGAGGAGTGGGTGTTTCTACGCGACGAGCAAACCGACTACCGCGGCTGAGCAGCGCTCACGCCTCTTCGCGCAGCGTCACCGGCTTACCATCCACCACCCGGCCGAACTGGGTGGCACGCAGCTGCAGATGATCCTCGCGCTTCTTTTTGGCGCGGATGTTGAGAATTTCCACGCCGAAGGAGAACGCCATGGCGAAGTAGATGTAGCCCTTGGGTGTGTGGAAATCCATCCCCTCGCCCACCAGGGTGAAGCCGATGAGCAGCAGGAACGACAGGGCCAGCATCTTCACGGTGGGATGCTCCTCGACGAATCGGCTCACCGGCCCCGCTGCCACCATCATCACACCCACCGCGACGACGATGGCCGCCACCATGACGCTGATCTCATCCACCAGCCCAACGGCGGTGATCACCGAGTCCAGCGAGAACACCATGTCGATGAGGGCGATCTGCACGAGCACGCTGGAAAACGAGGCGGCGCGCACCGCACCACCGCCCTCCACTTCACCTTCGAGCGCGTTGTGCACCTCGCGCGTTGCTTTGGCAATGAGGAACGTACCGCCGATGAGCAGGATGAGATCGCGCCCGGAGATGCCGATATCGAACACATGGAAAAGATCTGCGGTCAGGCCCATCACCCAGGCCAGGGAGAACAGGAGCGCTATGCGCATGACCATGGCAAGCCCGAGGCCGATGAACCGCGCCCGCGCCTGCTGCTCCACCGGCAGTCGCCCGGTGAGAATCGAGATGAAGACGATATTGTCGATGCCGAGAACGATCTCGAGCACAGTCAGGGTCAAAAATGCACCGATGATCTCGGCGCTGAGCAGCGACTCCACGGGCGAACCCTCGCATAAGCATGGGCGGTTGATGCTACGTGGTATCATTCCGCCGTCAATTACTCACGCAAAAGTCCCTGAATAACCATGAGCAGCTCAGATACACAGACCGAACTCGAAGCAGCCGCCTTCCGGCGTCTGCTGGAACACCTCGACGCCCGCAAGGACGTGCAGAACATCGATCTGATGAACCTGGCCGGCTTCTGCCGCAACTGCCTGTCCAAGTGGTACGTCGCCGCCGCTGAAGAGCGCGGCGTGGCGGTAGACTACGAAGCCGCAAGGGAGCGGGTCTACGGCATGCCGTACGCCGAGTGGAAAGACAAGTACCAACGCGAGGCGAGCCCCGAAGCGCTGGCGAAGATGCAGCAGCAGCAAACCCAGCAGTAGCCGTCGGGTTACAAAATCCACACAACCCAGCGTGACGGATTTCACAGTTCTGCCAGTAACATGACCTCTTTGGCAGGGGCCACACACATTGGCAGGGGTCGATATGGCGGAAGCATCCGTCAGCAAGACCCGCAGTCGCCGATCGTCACCCACCCGTCGAAGCTGGCAGCAAGTCTGGCGCGACTGGCGTTGGTTCGTCGCGGTGCTTGCGGGCATGCTGGTCTTTCGAAGCGTGGTCGCAGACTGGAACCAGGTTCCCACCGGCTCCATGCAGCCGACCATCTCCGTGGGCGATCAGATCGTCGTCGACAAACGCGCCTACGATCTGCGCATACCCTTCACCCACCTGTCGGTTGCGCGGTGGGCTGATCCGCAGCGCGGCGAGATCGTCACCTTTCCATCACCCCTGGACGGAAGACTCTACGTGAAGCGCGTCATCGGCTTGCCCGGAGATACGGTGACCATGCGCAACAACGTGCTGGAAGTGAACGGCATAACAGCGCAACGCACGTTATTGCATGAGAACGGTTTGTATCTCACCTATCGAGAGACGCTTCTCGGCTCCGAACGGCTGGTGCAGGTTCGCCGCATACACCCACCTGGAACAATGACCTCCTTCGGCCCAGTGCAGGTCCCGCAAGGTGCCTATCTGATGCTCGGTGACAATCGCGACGAGAGTTTCGATTCACGGGCCATCGGTTTGGTTACACGTGACAGCATCCTGGGCCAGGCCCGCGCTGTCGCGTTCAGCCTGGACTACGAAGCGGGTTTCGAGTTGCGCTCGGAGCGTGTGTTCGAAGCGCTACGCTGACGCCACACTTTCAGCACCACCCAGACGCCGCCGAGCGCGAGACCCAGCAGCAGCGGCGCGCCGATGAAGAGCAGGCTGGTGCCGAACAGCGCCAGCATCTCGTCTCGATCCGCGCCAAGCTCCACCACGAGCCAGATCACCACGACGAACAGCAGCAGGCTGCCGGCAACGACCACACGGGTGAGCTTGCGCTGTACCGCACCGGGTTTGGCCCGCCCGCTTCCTTCGCCGCGCTCCCGCCGATATCTTGCGGTATAGGATTCGTTGGGCCGCTTGGGTATGTTTGGCTTGCTCAACGGAAGGACCTCATGCAGCTGGAAAAGGACGGTACTTACCAGGACCTCGATTGTAGCGCGCTGGATCTGGCTGGCGCAGAGCTCGATGGTGCAACGTTCACCAACTGCCGCTTCGCCGGGTCGCGTCTGCGCGGCGCCAGTTTGCGCGACTGCCGCTTCGAACGCTGCACCTTCTTCGATTCAGAGCACGACCAGGCCGCCGAGTTTGCGTACGCCGACCTGGCGGGGGCCATGTTCACGGCTTGCGATCTGTCCATGGCAAACATGACCCAGATCCTCGCCTACGACGTGCAGTTCGAGCGTTGCCAGATGCAGGGCGTGGAACTCACCGGTGCTGACTTCAGCATGCCCATCGCAAGCCGCACGCCCATGATCAGCGCGCGCTTCGACGGCTGCAACATGAGCTACGCAGACCTTTCCAACACCAACCTGAGCGGCGCGGTGTTGAGCGGCTGCCGCCTGATCGAGGGGCTGCTGTCCAACTGCGATCTGAGCAACACCGACCTGCGCCACAGTGACCTCAGCAACATCAGCGGTCAGGCACTATGCCTGTCGGGCGCCGACCTACGCGGGGCAACGTTCAACAACCTGGACCCACGGCAGCTGGACCTCAGCGGTACGCGTATGCTCGCCGAGCAGGTGGGCTACCTGCTCGGTCCGCTCGGCATCGAGCTGGAAGACAGCGACGCGTGAGCCTCATTCACCGCCGATGGAGAGCAGCTCCACATCGAATATCAGCGTTGCGTTCGGCGGTATGGAGGGCGGTGCACCGCGCGTGCCGTACCCCAGGTTCGACGGCACATACAACCGCCACTTCGAGCCCGCGGGCATGAGCTGCAGGCCTTCCGTCCACCCGCTGATGACCCCATCCAGGGGGAAGGCGACCGGCTCCCCGCGCGCGTAGGAGCTGTCGAACACCGTGCCGTCGAGCAGCCGGCCCTCGTAGTGGGTCGTCACTCGATCCGTTGCCGCGGGCTTGGCGCCTTTGCCCATGGTGAGCACTTCGTACTGCAGCCCGGAGGGCAGCGCCGTCACCTCATCACGCTCGGCGTTCTTCGCCAGATAGGCGGCACCCGCCTCCGCTTCCGCAGCCGCTGCCTTATCTGCAAGTGCGCGCTGTTCGGTGAGCAGTGCCTGCAGGGCTGCCTGAGCGTCAGCCGGCGCTACCCGGCTGTCTTTGCCCGCCAGCAGATCAGCCACGCCAGCCATGAATGCCTGCTCGTCGAGCGCACCGGAGAACTGCCCATTCAGCTGGCGGGCCATGTTGAAGCCCACCTGGTATGAACCCTTGCGAATCTCCGAATCCAGCGCCACCTCCACAGGTGCTGCTTGCGGTGGCTCCGATTGTGGCTGCGCGCATGATGTGGTAAAGAATGTTGCCATAAAGACGCCGCACACTGCGGCGGCGAGGCGGGAAGGTGTTCTTTGGGAGGTCAGGGGACGAACGAACTCGCGGCGTGTAGGCACGAAATACTCCTGGATATGATGGTCTGCCGGCGTGGCGTTGCCCGCCGGGGCACGTTACATTCTGGTCATAGCGTTGTGGCGAAGCCGCATCCATGATGTGGGACTGCGCGGTTCATGGGGGTCTGGGCCTCTGAACACCGCCGCACAAATGGAACTCAACCCGGCAAACGGTGCCCAATGCGCTGTTAGACTGGGTGAGCCGCAGCCGCGCACCCTACAGGTACGCAGCTGCTTTGAAAACAACGGCTGCACTGCAGAGACGTCGCCCAAGCCGAAGCAAGCGAAGGAAACAGAGGAAGTAAACGCGTTGAAGAAGTCGAAACTGCTACATGCCCTCACACCAACATCGCTGGCTGCAGCCGCGCTGCTGACATTCGCCGCGCACGCCGACACCGCCCTGCGCGTGTCACCAGACGAAGCTGCCATTGCAACCGGTGCCGTCGTCGCTCCGGCGGAGTCCTACACTCCGCTCAAGCCGCTCGATGTACACACCAGTACCAGCCTGACCATCGTCGAGCAGCTTCGTTACACGCACTTCGTGCGCAAACAGCTCGACGACAGCCTCTCAAGCGAGATCTTCGAGAAGTACCTGGCCATGCTCGACAACCAGCGCATGTATTTACGCGCTGCAGACGTGGCCGAGATGGAGAAGTACCGCTACACCCTGGACGAGGCGCTGCGCGAGGGCGACCTCGTGCCTGCATTCGATATCTTCAACCGTTATCAGCACGGCGTGATCAACAGGTTGCAGTTTCTGCTCACCGAGCTCGATCAACACTTCGACAAGATGAATTTCACGAACGACGAGGACATCGAGCTCGACCGTGAGAACGCGCCCTGGCCGCGCAACGATCAGGAACTTGACGACATCTGGCGCAAACGTCTGAAGGCGGCCGCGCTGAGCATGAAGCTCAACGGCAAGGAGATGGCGGAGATTCAGGAGCTCTTGAGCAAGCGCTACAAGAACCGGCTGAAGCAGACGCAGCAGACCAAGAGCGAAGACGCCTTCCAGCTCTACGTGAACGCCTTTGCGGCAACCTACGACCCGCACACCCAGTATTTCTCACCGCGCACCTCACAGAACTTCAACATCAACATGTCGCTGTCGCTCGAAGGCATTGGCGCGGTGCTGCGCAACGAAGACGAATACACCGAAGTCGTGCGCCTCGTGCCCGCAGGCCCCGCCGACAAAGCCGGCGACCTCAAACCCAACGATCGCATCCTGAGCGTTGGCCACGGCGACAACGGCCCGCTCATCGACGTGGTCGGATGGCGCCTGGACGATGTGGTGGATCTCATTCGCGGCCCGAAAGGCTCAACCGTGCGCCTGGAAATCCAGCCCGATGGCAGTGAGGCAGACACCAGCAGAATCATCTCCATCACGCGCGACACGGTGCAGCTCGAAGAGCAGGCAGCGCAGAAGAAGTTGCTCACGCTGCAGCGCGGCGGCCAGGCCTACAAAGTGGGCGTCATCGAGATTCCCACGTTCTACGCAGACTTCAAGGCGTTGCAGGCAGGAGATCCCAACGCCAAGTCCACCACCCGCGACGTGCGCAAGCTGATCAGCGAGCTGAATGCCGAAGGTGTTGATGGGCTCATTATCGACCTGCGCAACAACGGCGGCGGCTCACTGCAGGAAGCCGACTCCCTCACGGGGCTGTTCATTGAATCCGGACCCACCGTGCAGGTGAAGTCCGCCCGACGCCGCCCGGCGGTGTACACCGACAACGACGACAGCGTAGCCTGGGACGGACCGCTGGCGGTGATGGTGAACCGTTTGAGCGCCTCGGCGTCTGAGATCTTCGCCGGCGCTATCCAGGACTACGGCCGTGGCATCATCGTCGGCAGCCAGACGTTCGGGAAAGGCACCGTGCAGACGTTGATCCCGTTGAACCGCGGCCAGCTGAAGATCACCGCAGCGAAGTTCTATCGCGTCTCCGGTCAAAGCACCCAGCATCAAGGCATCGTGCCAGACGTGGCACTGCCGGAGTTGTTCGACGTGACGCAGATCGGCGAGTCGAGCCTCGACGATGCGCTGCCCTGGGACATGATCCAACCGGCGCTGTTCACCCGGAAATCCAACCTGGAAGGGGTGCTGCAGGAGCTGCGCACCCTGCATGACGCACGAGTAGCTGACGATGCAGAGTTCAACTACCTGCGCACCCTGGCCGCCAAATCCAAAGAGCGCAGCGAGCGCACTCATCTGTCGCTGAACGAAGCCGTGCGCCGCCAGGAGAAGAAGGAAGAAGACGCCTGGCGGCTGGCCCTGGAAAACGGCCTGCGCACCATTCAGGGCAAAGAGCCGCTGGCCTCCCTCGACGCCCTCGAGGAAGAGCAGGACGCGGAGGAAGACACCGACCCCGCCGAAGACGCAATGGTTCGGGAAACCGGCGAGGTGCTGTTGGATCTTCTCGGCCTGAAGCAGCAGATGGCCCACGTGGAAGCACTGCCACAACAGCGGCTCGAGGTGAACTGACAATCCGGCGCACCGCCGAATCAGTCACACTTTGAGCTCTGGCGTGCATCTACAATCCAAACATGGACGTGCACAAAACCCAGCGCCCGATGCCGGCGCCTGGGTTCACATTGGTGGAACTGTTGATAGTCGCCGTGCTGCTGGCGATCTTCGCGGCTGCCGTGGTGCCAAACCTCACGAACCACGATGACGACGCCCGCGCTGCAGCGGCGTTCAATGTAGTCCGCAGCATCGGCCGACAGATAGACCGCAACCGCGACAGTGACGGCAACTTCCCGGCGCGGGTGGAGGTGGTGTGGTTTCAGGGCTACAAGCTCCCCGCCAACCCGTTGCATCCGGACCATCACAACACCATTCAATCGGACAACGATCAAACCGGCAGTGGTAAGTGGCACCCCATCGACAAAACCACCACCAACCATCCGTTCTGGTACAACCCGGCGAACGGCGCCATCCGCATCCGCGTGCCGCGGCAGGCGACCGATGCCGAAACGCTCGCCCTCTACAACCGCGCCAACGGCACCAGCGTCAGCACCTATAGAGGCACACAGAAAGGCTGACGCTCACGGCTAAAGGTAAGGCGTGAACAGCGCCACCGTGGCGTCGCGCAGGCGGGCCGGCAACGATCTTTCTGAGAGTGCCTCTGCAGTGAGCTCCTGGTCGCCTGAGACACGCACCATCTGGCGGATCTGCGCGGCGAAACCTGCGTCAAACACCTCAACACCGAGCTCGAAGTTCAACCGTAAGCTCCTCGGGTCCAGGTTCGCTGTACCGATGAGCGCGTAGGCGTCATCCGCCGCGAAGAGTTTGGCGTGAGAGAACGGCTCTCTGGTGAAGATGCGCACGCCCTTGCGGGTCAGTTCCGGCAGCACATGGCGCGTCGCCCAATCGACATACGGCAGATTGCTTCGCCGTGGGATGACCACCCGCACATCCACGCCGCGCAGAGCAGCCGTCTGCAACCCCACCAGCAGATCCCGCTCGGGAAGAAAATACGGCGTCATGATGGATACCGTACGTTCAGCATTGGCGATGGCCCCCTGCAGCACCGAGGCGAGCTTGTCCATGTCTTCATTGGGGCCGTCCGGCACCACCCGGCACCAGTGCTCACCGACCTGGGCCTCAGCAACGGGCGTAAAGTCCAATGCTTCGTCGCTGGCAAACTGCCAGTCGTCGATGAACACCCGCGCGAGCTCTGAAACAACGGGGCCGCGCAGCTCGAAGTGCACATCGTCCGCAGACCGGCGTCCGAAGCGATCCATGACGTGACGCTCGCCAATGTTCATACCGCCGGTAAAGCCGACTACACCATCGGCGATCAGCAGCTTCCTGTGTGTGCGCAGGTTGACGTAACCAAACGGCGGAAACCAGCGCGGCGGCAGGAACCGGCGGTAGGGAATGGCCGCCCGCGCCATCTCACGCTTGATCCGAGGCAATGAGTACCACTCACCGATCGCATCCACCAGCACCCGAACCGCAACACCACGCTGTTGCGCGTCAGCCAGAGCCTGCACGAAGCGTTTGCCGATATGATCGTTGGAAAAAATGTAGGAAGCGAGGTAGACATAGCGTTCAGCCCGATCGATGGCGGCAAGCATCGCGGGGTAGGCAGCTTCGCCGTTCACAAGCGGCCGCACCACGTTGCCGCGGCTCGCCGGGATCTGCAGCACGCTGCGCCCCACCGATGCAAAGGGGCTCGGCGGATCCTCCGGTGCGGCGACGGGGGGCGGGGTATCCGGCGGCGGCTCGCGCAAACGCCGGGCGCGGGTCTCGATGCGATTGATGCCAAAGAGAAAGTAGGCGAAGGGGCCAAGATAGGGGATGAAAACGCAGATGATCAGCCATACCTGCGCAGCCCTCGGCTCCTTCTTTTTAAGCAGTGCGTGGCCGCCTGCAAACACCGCCGTGACCGCGTGACCCAGCGTGAACAGCCAGGCCTGGGAGTCCCGAAGAAAGGCGATGATCGGCTCAATGTTCATCGTTGCGCAAAGTACTACAGATTTTCGCCGGATACCGAGACAATGCCCATATCGCAAATCGGGATCGCGGCAATGATCGACCTGCACTACTGGCCGACGCCAAACGGAAAGAAAGTCACCATTCTGCTGGAGGAGTGCGGGCTGGAGTACACCGTGGTGCCCTGCAACATCGGCCAGGGGGACCAGTTCACCGACGCGTTCCTGAAAATCTGCCCGAACAACCGCATGCCGGCGATGGTGGATCACGCACCTGCCGGCGGTGGCGCGCCGATCTCGCTGTTCGAATCCGGCGCCATGATGATGTACATCGCCGAAAAAGCCGGCCAGTTCTACCCCTCGGACCTGCACGGCCGCTACGCCGTGAATCAATGGCTCATGTGGCAAATGGCGAACCAGGGGCCGAAGTCCGGTGAGTGCGGGCACTTCCGCCGGCTCGGCGACAGCGAAGGAGATCAATCCTACGCCGTGCGCCGCTTCACCGACGAGGTCAATCGCATCTACGGCGTACTCAACAACCGGCTCTACGAGTCGCCGTACCTGGCGGGTGACGAGTACACCATCGCCGACATGATCTGCTACCCCTGGACCGTGAACTGGGAAGGCCAGGGACAGGACATCAATGAGTTCAAGCACTTCAAGCGCTGGTTCGAGGAGCTTGGAGAACGGCCCGCCGTACAACGCGGCATGGCGGTGGGCAGCGATATGCGCAATGACTTTGCGAACCTCTCCGACGAGGAAAAAGCACGCCTGCGTGCGCTGCTGTACAACCAGCGGGCTCGCCCGGCACCGGACGCCTGAGCCCGGTGTTGGTCTTGGGTTGGCGCGAGTGGGTGTCTCTACCCGCGCTCGGTATTGCCCGCATCAAGGCAAAGGTCGATACCGGCGCGCGCACCTCAGCGCTGCACACGTTCGAAATCGACGATCCTGGCGACGGCCGCATCCGATTTGCCGTGCATCCCATTCAGCATGACGTCGACACCGTGGTGTGGTGCGAAGCGGAGCTCATCGACTATCGGGTGGTGCGCGACAGCGGCGGCCATGAAGAGGAGCGCCCGGTCGTGCGTACGGAGCTGGCCCTCGGCACTCAGACCTTCGACATCGAGATGACGCTCACCGCCCGGGACAACATGGGTTTCCGTATGCTGGTCGGCCGCACGGCAATGGCCGGGCGCTGCGTGGTTGATCCGCAACAGTCTTACCGCTTGAGGGACGCTACCGAGCACCAACCCAGCGCGACATGAGCGAAGCCGCCGTCACATCACCGGCGACGTTCACCGCCGTGCGGCTCATGTCGAGAATACGGTCTACCCCCATGATCAGCGCAACGCCTTCCGCGGGAATACCGACGCTCGTGAGCACCATGGCGAGGATGACGATGCCGACCCCGGGAGTACCCGGGGAGCCAATGGCGGACCCAACGGCGGTAGCCACCACCAGCACCATGGCGCTCATCCCCAACTCGACGCCATACACTTGCGCGAGGAACATCGCAGCAACGCCCTGGTAGAGCGCCGTGCCGTTCATGTTGATGGTTGCTCCGAGCGGAATGACAAATCGGGCAACGGCGGCGGGTACAGCGAGCTGCTCTTCTGCCGTTTTCATCGACAACGGCATCACCGCAGCCGAGCTCGAGGTGGAGAACGCCAGCAGGAGCAGCTCTCGGGTGTCTGCGAGAAACCGACCCGGCCGCGTGCCGAGCACGAGAAACAGCATCAACAGGTACACGGCGAGCAGCATCGCCAGGCCGAGCAGCACGGTCACGACGTAGTAACCCATACCAAGCAACGCGCCTACGCCGAGCTGGCTCGTCAGCCTCGCCATCAGGCCAAACACGGCAACCGGCGCAAGCCACATGGCCCAGCGCACGACGGTCATGCACACCTGCTGCAATGCCGCCATCAAACCCAGAATCGGCTGCGACTGCTCACGGCTGAGCGACAGGCAGGCCACGCCAATGATCACGGAGAAGATGACGATCTGCAGCATCTCGCCCTGAACCATGGCGCCAAGCGGGTTACCAGGCAGAAGGCCGATGAGTTGGTCTGGCAGCTCCGCCATACTCGGCATCTGCGCTGCAGGCGGTGCCTGCGAAGCCGCCGGCGTGGCTACGCGACCAGAGAGGCCTGCACCCGGACGGAGAAGATCAGCGATCCACAAACCAATGGCAGCGGCAAACGCCGTGGTCGCAACAAAGTAACCCACAACCATCAGACCGAGCCTGCGCAGCTGCTCCACATCTTCCGTGGACGTCAGACCAAGAATCACCGATGCGAGCACCAGCGGCACGACGATCATCTGCACCGTGACGAGAAAGAGCTGGCCGGGCAATGCGAACCAGTTGCCAATCCACAGGCTGGTCTCCGCCTCGACCCAGCCGACGCTCGGACCGATGAGCATCCCGACAGTCAGGCCGGCAACCATGCCGATCAGAACCTTCAGCCATAGCCTGCCCTCGACGAGGCCCGCAAGATAGTGATGGAGACTGCGCAGGGTGAGCATGGGATCGCATGATCTCTGCCGCTTATTGCAGGCACCATCAGAGGTTTCCGAAACGGTGCATGTTCCTCAGCGCGTGAATTCGTAGAGCAGGTCCATGGCATTGCCGTCCTCAGTGGTCGCTTCGAGGCGCCAGCGATCGGTAAGGTGGTATCGCAGAATGAGCGAACCCACCGCGGCCAGGGCGTTGTAGGTATAACGCACGTAGAGATCGTCTGTGATGCGTTTGCCGGCAACGATAGCCACATCATTCTGGGCGGTGGACAAGGCCTGAAGCTCATCCAGGCCCAGCGACCTCTGCAACTGCTGCACCACCCCGGTCGAGCGTTTCAAGCCAAGACCCAGCGCCGCGTTGAGCAGCGCCTGACTGTCGAGCTCGGAGCTTTCGTTGAAATCCCGACCGAGCACGAGAAATGACAGCGCACGGGTTTCTGTCATTGCGGGTTCCGAATACACCGATGTCTCCAGCCGGTCCACGTCGCCCCACACCCGCACACCGACATCAATGGACGGCTGGCGGTCGGCGATGGTGCGCATGGCAACCACGTCGACATAGGGTTTATCAGGGGGCCCGCTGAACAGCACCCGACCGCTGCGAACGGCCAACGTCTGACCGGCTGCGCTGACCGTACCTTCGACGACATCGATCTCTCCGCGCAGCGCGGTAACCTCGGCGTTGTTTACCACCGCATCAAGCGTGCCGGTAAGCCTACCCTGCAAACCGGGTAACGACAGCCGCACATCCTCCCCGAGACGCACCGTGACTCGTCCGTCCAGGCGGGTCGCAGCCGCTTCCGGCGGAGGCCGATCCACCACCACCACATCCTGTGAAGGCCGGGGAACCGACGCCGGCAGCTCCTCGATGGCAATGCGCGCGGTGGGCACCTGAGCACGGCCTGTGAACTCGATTCTGCCATCCTGCGCCTGCGCCTGAAGATCGCCATCCACCAGCAGTTGCCACAGCTCCGACTGCAGCGCCAGCTTCTGCGCGTCCACGTCCACGACGATGGACGCCGAGCGGCTATAGCCTGAGCCGACGGCCCGAAATTCGAACCGTCCCGGTTGCTCGCGATCTGACTGACGCGCTTCCCCCGCTGCCTGCCAGCCATCGTTATCCGCAGTGAAGTTGACGGCGATACCATCGAAGGCCAGCGGCGGGTCGATCAGCACCACACTGGCTGAATCGACGCTGCCCGAGACTGCGAACCGCGGGGCTTCCAGCGTGCCTGTGACCTGCATCTCGGCAGCAACCGTTCCGTCGAGGGTGTCCAGCGCCTCGATCGTCGCGGCCAACGACTGCAGGTCGCGGCTCTCGACGGCCAGATGGCCATCGATCGGTGCCTTGAGGTCGAAGCCTTCGCCACGAAGGGCCAGATTCGCCGCGAGCGCAGCATCGTCCACGCCTGCCCGCACCTGCCACTGCAGGCCGCTGAATTCCACCTCTGCAGACACGCCACCCAACCGCTGGCCACCCTGGAGGTCATCAAGCGTCCCGTTCCAGCTGCCACCACCCACCACGGCCGGGGCATCCAACGTGCCATCGAGCTGAAGGTGGAGCTGCAGCGGCCCGCGTATCATCACCGGCGCACCGAACAGTGCAGACCAGGCGGCGAGGTCGGCAACCGCCATGTCCACCTGACCGTCGAGAGCGCTGGCGGGCTGCAAACCACCGTTAAAGGCGCCGCTTACGGTCAAATCGGGCTGTTCGCTGGCGAGGGTCAGATGCCACCGCTCGCCTTGCAGCTTAGCCTGCAGCTCGATGGGCGGTAACGACTGCTGCTGGTCACCATTGCGAACGCGCACGCCAAGTACGGAAGCGCGCGCACTAACAAACCAGTCCCCCTCACGGCGAGCAAGCCAGCGGCCTTCTACGCGCTCCAGGCCATCGAGCTGCGGCGGCAGTCCGAAATCCTGAAGCGGGGGTTGCTCAATGATGAGTCGACCCGCAAGCTCCGTGCGCTGGCCGCCCACCAGCGCACGCTCCACACACACCGTTCCACCACCGGACCAGCAATGCGCACTCACGCGCCAGGCATCCGCTTCCGCGCGGGCAATCGTAACAAGCGCATCGCTGCGCCACGTGCCAAGTGGCGTTGTCAGCATCGCGCCTTCTCGCAGCGTCACCACCGGGCGGGATGACAGCCCCTCCACGCGTCCCGCAACATCAACGCCATCTGCAGTGAGCCTGAAATCCAGTTCCTCAAGGCTGCCTGCCACGGACAGGTGTGGGTTCGTCACCCCTGCACCATCCGCCCCTGCCCGCCGCGCCCCCACGTCCACTTCCAACGCGCTGCTGCCAGCGAGACGCGCCTGTGCGATGAAACCGTCGGCAAGCGGACCGTCTGCCCTGGCATCGGCCTCCACCTGCCAGCCCTCCCCATCTGGCCGCGCCACCGCATTCAACTGCACATCGTGTTGTTCGTAGAGGCTGCGGGCATGCACGCGCATTTCCTCGGGAGCCACCGCACCTTCGGTGTCGACGCCGAGCGCATCCCAGCGGTGCGCCAGGTCGAAGGTCATGGGCCAGGTGCCGGGCAACATCACCAGGCCCTCGCTGCGCAGCGATGCATCGCCGATGCCATCGAGGGTGTGCACCAGCTCAACGCGCTGGCGATCCCCACGCAGCACCAGGGAACCGTCGAGATGCTCCCTCGACCACCGCCCTTCCAGCGCGATCGATCCGTCGTTGGCAAGCGCAACGCGGCCACGCGCGCCAAGGCTCACACCCTGCACGTTGGCGGATGCTTGGCGCACATCCAGGCTGCTGCCGCACCAGCAACCGCCAAGCGATGCGGCATCGAGCTGCACACCGTTGATCAGCATCGTCGAAACTTCGGCGCGATCGACTTCCACGGCGATCGGCAGCGTTGGCAATTCAATGCGCCAGGGGGGCTCCGAAGCCGTCGATTCTGCAACGGTCTCGATGATGAGGCTTTGCGCCGTAACGTAGTCAACCCGAAGGGTCGGCTCGTCGAGCAGCAAGCCGAGTATTGAGACCTCCAATGACAGCCCCGACAGTTCGAGCGTCAACCCGGACTGCACGAAACCTATGCGTTCGGCCGACCAGCCTCCAGCCAGGGTTCCCGCAACATCCTCGATGACAAGACCATCCACCTGTTCGACCAGCAAGGCCACCGCCCAGCGGCTCGCCTGCTCGCTGCGCACGAGCCACAGGAGCAGCAGCATGCCGGTCACCACCAGAAATGCGAGCAGCAGCAATGCCCACTTCAGCACGCGCATCAGATATCCGGGCCGATGGACAGATGCAGGCGCACCAGTTGGGCGTCGTCATCGAGAGGGTGCGCCAGATCCAGGCGAATGGGACCAAGGGGCGAGTACCAGCGCACACCAACGCCGACACTGCTGCTGAACTCGGCGCTGTCATCCCATGCCGATCCCGTATCTGCAAACAGTGCGGCCGACCAGTTTTCTCGAACCGGAACGTCGAACTCCACGGAGCCGACCGCCAGACGGCTGCCGCCCCTGTTGTCGCCGGCTGCATCCTCCGGGCCTAACTCATCCAACGCGTAGCCGCGCACACTGTTATCGCCACCGGCAAAGAAACGCAGCGTTGGCGGCAGCTCCGCAAACGCATCCTGCCAGCTGTAGCCCAGCTGGCCGCGCAGAATGAGCCGGGCATCCCAGGGCAGCGGCAGAATCTGCTTGGCGCCGAGACGCACCTGCGCTACGTCGTTGTCCGAGAGCAGAGCCTCGGCACCGACTTTGACGTCCAGCGACAGCATTCGGCCGCGCCTGGGACGCCGTGCCTCGATGGAAGACGTGTACGTGAGGTTGTGGCCAAACAGCAGTAGCTGCGCGCGCCCTTCCTCGGCGGACACATCGAAGTCCTCCACCAGGTAATCGAGCGAGACCGTCTGCGTCCAGCGTCGTCCCAGGCGCTGCGAACGATGCAGGCCGACCGTCAGCGTGTCGCTATTGGCGCTGTCGGTGTCGTCGTATCCCAGCTTGCTCTCCAGCGAGTACCACTGGTGGCTGGGGTCGCCGTAAGGCCAGCGATAACTGGCGCTCACATAGCCCTGCACCGGGCTCAACAGGCTGTCGAACGACGTGCGGTGGCCATGCTCGCCCAGATACCTGGCCTGCACGCGCCCGCGCAGACGAGGACCGGTATCGGTGGCAAATCCCGCCCCACCCAGCACCGACCATTTGTTGGCAGCCTCCGCCACCACATGAATCGGCACGACCCCATCTGCTCGCTCCGTAACGGCCGGCTCAACAGCAACGCGACGGTAGTAGTCGCTGCCCAACAGGCGGCGATACGTCTCCAACAACGCTTCGCGGCTGTAATCCTGCCCTTCCTCGACGGTCAAGTACCGACGAAACAGCGCATCGTTCAGCACGGTCTGCTCGGTGCTTACCGGGCCGAACCGGTAGCGGACGCCGCTGTCCAGCACCCATGCGACGCGCGCGGCAGATGCCTCGACCTCGACGACCGCGGTGGTCATCTGCGCATCCAGATAGCCAGCTTCCACCACTCGATCGAGCAGCGTCCGTTTGTGGCGCTCGTAAGTTTCGGGAACGAACGGCTGGCCGGCCTCCGGCAACCGGCTGAACACCAATGCATCACGCGCAGGATCAGCCAGCAGCGCGCCAAGCACCTGCACATCCACGGCACTGACGACGGCACGGGCTCCGGCATTGATACGCACCCGCAGGTTCCAGCATGCATCGTCACGCGCCAACGCCGCTTCGATCTCCGCGTGAAAGTAACCCAGCGCATCCAGCGCCTCGCGCACGCGACGATCCGCGTCAGCAAAGCGCCGCTGCACGCGGCGCCAAGGCGCATCACAGGCAGGGACATCCGTGCCGAGGTAGGCTTCTACTACGGCGCGCGTGTCACCTTCCAGCCCATCGATGGTTACGTCACCTGTCGCAAAGGGGGCCAGCAACAGGCACAACAGCCCCGCCAGGAAGTGCCTCATCCGCTCGGTTTGGACTCCGGTGGTTCTCTTTCAGGCTCCGTGGGTCGGCCATCCAGCAGTTCGTCCACCGGAAAACTCGAAGCAGCGCGCAGACCCGCCACGGTGCTGAGATTGCGCAAGCTCTGCCGAGCGGAACTTACGAAGGTCTGCACAATCCGCGCATCCTCCACCTCACCGTCTTCCTCCACCAGGGTCAACCGGTGCAGGGCATAGATCCCCACCAGCGTGGCGAAGAGGAAGAAAAAGTCCCAATGAGAAAAATGCATGGCCTCCAGGGCAATTTCATTGCTGGCGCTTGCCCAGTGCAGCGTGAACGACAGCTCCCACGTGGCGAAGAGATCGGCTGTCACGCCGCCGATGAGCGCAGCACTACCCGCCGCCAACGCATTCACCATGGACCCGGCGGCCAGAAAAGGAGTGGCATTGCCCTGGGGCGCCAGCTTCATGGCGATGTTGCCACCGGCCAGATTCACGCCGGCGCTGGCGATACCTGTGGCGATGTGAATGACGATCAACAGCGGTACGGTGCCCGCATGCATATCGGGCATCGTGGTGAAGGTCCAGGCAAAGATCGCCGCCACGAACATCGTGCCACACACCCGCAGGACAGCCTTGTTGGTGGAGTGATCGGCAATACGCCCCCAGTTGGTTACGGTCAGGTAAGCCGCGGCCTGACTGAGCGTTGCAAAGCCGATTACCCAGATCAGATCCAGCTCCATGCGTTTGAGCATGTGCACGGTAAAAAACGGTGCAGCCAGATTGATGGCAAAGTTCCAGCTCGCCAGGAAGCGGATCAGGCGCTTGTAGTTTTTGTGGCGAAAGGGACTGCGCAGGCGCGTGAGCAACGGTTGCGGGTCGTGGGGCGCCATCGGCGGCTCGACGATGCGCCGCGCGGCAAGCACAGCATAAGCGCCACCCAGGAACGCGAGACAGTAAACAATGCCGTAGGCAATGGTCACCGGGTATGGCGCCCACGTCTTCCAGGCGTCCACCAGGCCTGCCGCCAGGAGGCTAAGCACCATCCCCACCGCAATCATGCTGCGCTGGCGCCCTGAAAACACCCGGCCCATCTGTCGATCCGGCACGAGATCCCGAATCCACGAGTTCCACGAGCAACTCAGAAACGCGCCCGCCACGTAGCGCACGGTGAATGCCACGAGTATCACCAGCAACGCCACGTTGCCTTCCAGAAACCAGGCCGATGCCGCAATGACCAGCAGCATGGGACGCGCCACCCAGCCGCTGACCAGGTAGATGCGTTTTCGGGTGCGCAAACGATCTACCGTGTAGACCGCTGGTAGCTGGGCGAGCTGCGCCAGATGCGGAACAGCCGCAAGCGCGCCGATAACCGCGTTGGAGGCACCAAGCTCCACGGCAAGCGCCGTGAGAAATGCACCAACCGCGAGGGTTTCCATGGCCTGGATGCCCACACCGTTGCGCACGATCCACTTTTCGCTGCGTGCGAGTGCGTCTGATGTCTGGTCGGTCGCTTCCACCGGTACTTCTTGTGCTGCGGGAGCGTGAGTGTAGAGCCTATCCCGCAGGGACACGAGGATCGGCCGGGTATTCCCCTATGACCACAGTACATCAGAAAAAGTCACATCCGAGCACAACCCGAGTATGTGACTCCAGCCTGCCGGTCGGGGTCTAATGCCCATTGCCGAGGAGAAACCCGCGCAGGGATGCGCCTGGTGGGTCGGAGTATTTGAAGCAGCATAGTAGAGAGACGCAATGGCAGACGAAAACGAGAACATCCACTCTCTGGAGCGCCGACTCCGGGAGAGCCTACCAACGGATGACACCAGCGACATCGACGTGCAGGTCGACCAGGTGATGCGCCGCGGGCGGCACCAGGTCGGCGTACGCGACCTCGCCACCTTCGGCTTTGCGCGCATGCTCAGCGTGCTCCTGAGCCTGCTTGCACATCTGCACAAGCGGCCTCCAGCGGAACACGCACGATGAGTGCGCCGACAGATTCTGCGTCCGCGATCAGCGCCTGGGGCGAGTCCCTGTTGGCCGCCACCACAGTCTTGTGGGGAAAGCTTGCCGCCTTCGTGCCAAACCTCCTCGGATTCCTGCTGATCCTCATCGTCGGCTATGTAGCCTCCCGGCTCCTGGCCGCCTTTCTCCAGCGCCTGCTGAATTTCTTGAAGCTGGACGCGCTTAGTGAGCGTCTGGGCGTTGCTGGAGCGCTACGCCGCGCCGGCATCGATACGCAGGCCAGCCGACTCGTAAGCGGGCTGGTGTTCTGGATACTCATGCTCGCCTTTCTCGTGTCCGCCACGGAAACCCTCGGACTCACGCGCGTGTCCGGCACCATTGAAACCATGGTCCAGTACCTGCCCAAAGTGCTCGGCGCGGTTTTCATCCTCCTCGCAGGACTCTACGTCGCGCAGATCGTACGGGACCTGGTCACCAACGCGGCACAGAGTGTAGGAATCGACAGCGCCGTCGCGCTGGGCCGCAGCGCCTACGGTCTGCTGTTCGTGATCGTGCTGACGCTCGCTGTTGGGCAGCTGGAGCTCGAGACCGACATCCTCGGACAGGTCATCTCCATCGTTCTCATATCGCTGGGTGCAGCCGCCGCGCTGTCGTTCGGCATAGGCTCCCGAAAGGTTGCCGCTAATGTTCTGGCAGGTACCTACGTACGCGAGCTCTACCGCGAAGGGGATGAGCTGATCGTGGGCGATATTCGTGGCACGGTTACCCAGGTCACCCCCCTGAAGACGGAACTGCTCACCCCGGAAGGCGAGTACGTCACCTTCGCCAACGAGCACCTTGTGGAGGAAAAGGTCAGGCGGATCGCCTGATCCTCCGTGCCCGCAGCACAGCGGCCACTGACTGATGACGGACCTCGTCGACCTCGTTCACAGGGCACAACAGGAACTGCCCTACCGGTTTTCCGCCTACGAAGCCCTGGTGCGTATGCAGCTCGGCGGCGTGCGTCGGCTCGCCCGCGGCATCGTGCATGACTCGGATGCTGCGGACAGCATCGCTCAGGACGTCATGCTGCGCGTGCTGAACGGTCTGCCCGCACTGGCCGACGCCGAGCGGTTTCCTGCCTGGCTGCACCGTATCACCGTCAACGTGTGCCGCTCGCACCTGGCGCGGGAAGCAAGAGAGGCGGACAAGCGGCGCGGACTGAACAACGAACTGGGTGCCGATGCGGATGTCGCCCCCGAGATTGCAGATTCACCGGCAGACGCAGACCAGTTCGCCGCCATGCTCCGGCCACTCGCAGCAGACGAACGTACCGTGGTGTGTCTGAAGCTCCTGCAGGATCTGGAGTTTGGCGAGATTGCCGAGGTTACCGGCCTCGGCTTGAGCGCGGTGAAGATGCGCTACTACCGGGCGCTGGAAAAAATCAAATTAGCCATGGATTTCGAATCATGACCGCCGATACCCTCATATGGCTCGGCATCGCATTGTGCATCACGCAATCGGCGATGTTCTCCGGCCTCAACCTCGCGTTTTTCGGGCTCTCCCGACTGCAACTCGAAGTCATCGCCGAAACTGATGCACGCGCGCAACGCGTGCTGAGCATGCGCCAGGACAGCAACTTTCTGCTGGCCACGATTCTCTGGGGAAACGTGGGCATCAACGTACTCCTGACGCTCCTGTCCAACTCCGTGCTGGCCGGTGTAAGCGCCTTTCTGTTTTCCACTATTCTCATCACGTTCCTCGGTGAGATCATTCCGCAGGCCTACTTCTCGCGAAACGCATTGCGCATGGCGTCCCTGCTCGGGCCGCTCTTGCGGGCCTACCAGTTTCTGCTGTTCCCATTCGCCAAACCATCGGCGCTGGTTCTCGACAAGTGGCTCGGCAAGGAAGCACCCGAGTACTTTCAGGAACAGGTCATCAAAGACATGCTGCGCAAGCACGTCGAAGAAGAACACTCGGACGTCGACAATATCGAGGGTATTGGCGCAATGAACTTCCTGGAACTGGACGACATCGCCGCAGTAGAGGAAGGAGAACCGCTGGATGCGCTCAGCGTTGTGGCCATGCCTACCGATCTCGATCTGCCTCGTTTTCCAGAGCTTGTGAACGGCGACATGGACAACGAGTTTCTACGCCGAATCAACGCATCAGGTCACAAATGGGTGGTGCTCACCGACGAAGACGGCGAACCGCAGCTCATCCTCGACGCAGACGGTTTTCTACGTGCCGTCGCTTTTGCCAGCGTAGTGGACCCCTACGATTTCTGCCACCGCCCCGTCATCGTGCGTTCGCGCACCACACGTCTGGATCGCGTGATTCGCATGCTGACGAAGAGCCCGACCGCTGACCCGCTCCGCAAAGGCGTCATCGAAAACGACGTGGTGCTCGTCTGGACCACCGATAACAAACGCATCATTACCGGTGCAGATCTCTTCGGTCGTTTGCTCGACGGTGTCTACTGAGCCTCCAGGTGCACACCGAGCGGCACCTCGGCGCTGCGCAGATGCAGATCGCGTTGCGGGTACGGAATCTCGATACCGTGTGCATGAAAACGGTCCCAGATGCGCAACAGTAGATCGCTGGTGACGTTTGCCCGGCCGTTCATCGGGTCGTTGATCCAGAAACGCATTTCCAGGTCTACCGAGCTCTCACCAAAGTCCCGCAGCAGGCACACCGGGCGCGGATCGCTGAGGATGCGCGGCGTTTCTGCCGCCGCCTCTAAACACAGCTCAATGGCTTTGCGCACGTCTGACCTGTAGTGGATTCCAACGGTCTTGCGCAGGCGTAGAAGATCCTGAGAGTACGACCAATTCTCCACCCGGTTAACGATCAGATCCTCATTGGGAATCAGATGTTCGATGCCGTCGCGGGTGTAGACGGACACATAGCGGGCGCCGAGGGATTCCACGCGGCCGTAGTAGCCCGCCACCTCGATCACATCGCCCGGCTTGATAGACTTTTCCATGAGCAGAATGAAACCGCTCACGAGATTGGCAAAGATCTTCTGCAAGCCAAAGCCCAGGCCTACACCGATGGCGCCTCCAAGCACGGTCAGCGCGGTCAGATCAATGCCCACCACCGACAGGCTCGCCACCACCGCGACCACCAGCAGGCCAATGCTGATGAGCTTGCTGGCCAGAACCTGCATCGACGGCGACATGTTCTGCGCGCCGCGCAGGCGGCTCTCTGCGTATTGAGCGGCTACGCGAGCCCCCCAGAACAGCACCATGAGGGTGAGCACCGCCTGGAGCAGGGTCAACAGCGACAGATTCAGGCTCCCCAGCGTGAACTCCACACCATCGAGCGCCACCAGAACAGCATCGAGCACCCCCAGAATGTTCAACGCCGCCACAGACCAGGCCAACACTGCTACGGTCCTCGCCCAGGCCGCGTTCGCTACGACGATCGTCGCCAGATTGACCACAGCCCAGGCAGCCAACAGGTTGGTGGTGAGAGTCAGTGTCTGTTCACGAATGCCAAGCATCGGTGCCGCCAGCAGAAGCCCGACCTGCAGCACCAGCCACACGAGAGGAAACGTGTTTGTCGCCAGCGTGCGCCACAGGCGCTGCAGAAAAGCCGAGCGCCCCTGTTGTGCCGCCTTCTGCTGCAGCCTCGCTCCCAACGGCCGGCTGAGGCGCCAGGCAAGCAAAGCTGCAGCGGCGACCAGAGCCAACTCGACAAGGGTGTTCCACGAAAGCACCGATCGCGTCACGAAGTTCACCAACCACTCGCCAAGAGCAGCCCAGGTGTCTACATCGAACAACTGATCGATCAGTTCCGGACGAGGCGCGCCACTCATATCCACTTCCTCCGACGGAAGTACACCAGTTGGATGGTTGCGATCAGCAGCATCACGGCAATCACCGCGAAGTAACCAATAGACGACTTGAGCTCCGGCATATTCTCGAAGTTCATGCCGTAGATACCGGCGATGAACGTCAACGGCACGAAGATCACGGTAAACACCGTGAGAATCTGCATCACGCGATTCAGCCGGTGGGACGACAGTGCCAGGTAGCTGTCGCTGAGATCCTGGGCGATGTGATGGTAAAGCTCCGACAGGCTCACTGCGCGCTCGTTCTGCTCGTAGAGATCCACCATCTCGTGCACGAGATGCTCCGCCTCAAGCTCCGCGCGCTGGTCACGAAGACGGGCCGACAGCATGGTGTGGTATCGGGCAATCCGCTGAAGCTGACGCAACTTCGAACGATACCGGGTGAGCTCGTTCAGGAGACCATCGTGGGGGTCGACGAACATTTCGTCCTCGATCTCGTCAAGTCGAGACTCCAGTGACAACAGCAGGTCCACATATCGACGAGCCAGCTTGTTGGCAATTCTGAGGGCCAGGGCAAGCGACGAATCCGGGTGCGCCTCCGGCTCGCCGGCGAACAGCTCGCGCCGTACGATTTCTACGCTCACCGATCGGCCGCTGTGGCGGGTGATCAGGAAGCCGTCTCCAGCGAACAGAGCCAGTTGGATGACACCGAAGTCCAAGCCCGGCTGGGCAGCATCCAGCCCGCGCAAGAGGAGGAAAGTTGCGCTGTCGAACACCTCCAGTTTGGGCGGGTGTCGGGTGCGAAGCGCATCCTGTACGGCCAGCGGGTGAATGAAAAACTCGCGAAACAACGCCCTCTGCGCGTCCTCCGTCTCCTCATCCAGATCAATCCAGATGAGCCCTTCGCGCGCACCGGCACGCCAGGCATCCAGCACATCGGCGCCACCGGACTGCAGACCGCCTTCGACGGTAAAGTGGATCACATGCAATGCCAACGCCTCCTGTTTGGGCATAGGACCCGGCCATCGCAAAGATAGTCACACACTGGTGTGACTTCTCGCCACTCGGTAGAGTCCTACCTGCGAGAGGCACCACCACGACTGGAGATACAAGTGGACATTAAAAGGATCATCTGGCTGCCGCTGATCATGCTGATCGGCGCTGCCCACGCCATGGATAACCTCCGCGGCCCGGTATTCGACGACGCGCAGGCCGCACTGAAGCGCGCCAACGACGCAGATGCAGCGGTATTGTCCCCGGACACTTACGCCAAAGCCGCGCAGAATTACCAACGCGCCGAGTCGCTGTTTGCCGACGGTGGCAACCTCGAGCGCATCACTCGGTTGCTGGCGGAAGCGCAGGGACAGTTTGACGCCGCTGCGGGCAATTCAGCGCGGGTGCGCAATGCCCTACAGGCGGCATATCAGGCCCGCCTGGATGCCAAGTCTGCTGGAGCTGCGGACTCCGCCGGCAAAGTGTGGACAGAGGCATCTGATAGTTTCTATGAAGCTGCGCGCCGCGTGGAAGCCGAGCGCAAACGCGGCGTCGAGCGCTACGCAGAGAAGGCAGAGAAAGGCTACCGGGAAGCAGAGCTTGCCGCCATCGAAGTGACGCTGTTCCAACGTATCGAAAAGCAGATTCAGGCTGCGCGCGAGCTCGACGCGGATGACGAGGCGCCGGTTTCGTACAAGAACGCGGTGGACCTCCTCAACGAAGCGAAAGCGGAGCTGGCGCGCGACCGCTACGACACCGACCGGCCGCGCGATCTGGCGCGCCGTGCACTACACAACGCGATGCACGCCACCTACGTCGCCTCTCTGTGGGAACGGGTGGATGACAACAAGATTTCTTTTGAACAGGTCCTTCTCGATTGGGAAGCAGAAATCGTCAGCACCGCCGATACCTTGGACCTGGCTGTGCATTTCGACGAGGGACCAACAGCCGCCAACCAAGCGATTCGCAACGCAGTGAACACACTCAAGCAGGAGCTTGCCACGGTGCGTACCCAGCATGCCGATGCGCAATCGCACATCGCGTTGCTTGATGGCGAAGTAGCCAGGTTGCAGGAAGAACTCGGCGGTCAATCACAGGCCCGCGAACGCCTCAATCAGGAGCTGGCCCGCAGGGAGCGGCAAAAAGAACAGATCACACGCATCGAGGGCCTCTTCCAGCCGCACGAAGCGCTTGTGCTGCGTTCCAAAGAGCGTTTGATCCTGCGCATGGTCGGCCTCAACTTTGCCGTCGGCAAGTGGCAGCTCGAGGCACAGCACGACCTGCTGCTCAGCAAGGTGTTGCAGGCGCTGTCCATGTTCCCGGAAGTGCCGGTGATCGTCGAAGGGCACACAGACTCTTTCGGCGCCGACGCTTCCAACTTGGCTCTGTCCAATCAGCGCGCACAGGAGGTACTGGGTTACCTGCTCAAGAACGGCGGCGTTTCCCCCGGTAACCTCACCGCCGTGGGATACGGTGAAACCGCGCCCATCGCAAACAACGAAACGGAGGACGGCCGACGCCGCAACCGGCGTATCGACCTGGTGATCTACCCCAACTGGTAGACCCAACAGCAACACGGGCAATCGGCGGTTGAGATGTGACTCACCGCCGATTGCTCGCGTCTTCTTCGTAGCCACCAACGACCACAAAACAGGGCTACGACAATGAAACTGCTTCTCGCACTGGTTCCCACCCTTCTGCTCTCAGCATGCGTGTCTTCACGCAACGAGCTGCCGGTGGACCCACACGAACAGATCGCCCATGGGCAGCAGCAAGTGCTCGAAGCAGAAAAAGCGTTGCGCCGCGCAGAATCACGCCGAGCCGAGGGCAGATTGCTGATCAGCACTGGCGAAGGCTCGATCTCAGAGGGCGAGCTGCGTGTGGAGCAGGCGCGCAGGGACTACGGCGTGCGATCGGCTGCGGCAGGCGCCTCTACCGACCCCAAACAGATTCGTACCGAAGCAAAGGCCTTGCAGAAAATCGCTGAACGTTGGGAGCAGGGACTTGAGGACATAGCAGGCTGCTGAAAAAGCAGCCTGGTACCCCGGCCAGGGACGGACGGGCCGCGAACCAAGCACGTAAGTGCTTGATTCGGCGTGAGCGGGCGACAGCCCGCGGTCGCTGAAAAAGTACAGGAAGTACTTTTTTAGCACCCTGATAGAAGACGGCGAAGACGACATCGTCAAAGGCCGCAAGCTGGTGAGCAAAGCCGCACGAGAAGCGGACGACGCCACCAGTCGCATCGACGCCGGCCACAACATCACGAAAACCGCCAGGACACGTCTCCTGGAGCAAACACAGGCTGCGCAGCAGAAAGCAGAGGTCTCCACTCCTCAAAGCTGAGCAGACCAGCCACCACGGCCGCCTGCTTCCACACGGCGGCCGTTCTCAGCGCAGGTCCAAATCGCCGACGGTTTCCACCGCATACAGGGGATCATTCTCGATCTGCGTTTCGTGGCTGGCGATTTCTCCTTCCACGGCCACCGCCTCACCAAAGCGCGCGATGTGCATCACCGCTTCCCCCTCGATGACCAGCGGCAGATTGTTCACGCAGATGACAATCCCCTCCACAGGCGACTCAACGACACTTTCCTCCGCGCCGAATGGCTCGGAGATCACACCGATAACCTCGCCCTTCTTCACCCGCGCACCAAGGTTGACGAGCGCGCGAAACATCCCCCCCTGCTCGGCCCGCACCCAGCGTGTGCTGGTAGCCACAAATGGCTCCGCCAGAGCGTGCCGCGTCTGGCGCCGGCGAAGCATGCCCAGATCCCGCATCACTGCCGCACAGCCGCGAACGCCCGTGACGATGGATTTCTCATCCAGACGCAGCGCCTCGCCGGCTTCGTAGGTTATAACCGGCACGCCGTGTTCGTAGGCAGCAGCGCGCAGCGTGCCATCGATGAGACCCGCGTTGACGATCACCGGAATCGAGAAGGCATGCGCCATGCGCGTGGTCTCAGCATCGTCCAGCGCCGCGCGGATCTGCGGCAGGTTGTGCCGGTGCACCGCGCCGGTGTGCAGGTCGATCACGTGGGTACAGCGCTGCACCACCTCTTCGAAGAACAGGTGCGCCACTCGACCACCGAGGGAGCCGGATTCTTTGCCGGGGAAACATCGATTGAGATCGCGTCGATCAGGCAGATAGCGGGAACGGTGCACGAAGCCGTAGAGATTCACCACCGGCACCATGATCAGCGTGCCGCGCAGGCGACGCAGGGACGATAGTTCCTTGAGCCTGCGGATGATCTCCACGCCGTTGATCTCATCCCCATGAATCGCCGCGCAGATGAGCAGCGTCGGTCCGGGTCTGCGGCCGTTGAAGACGATGGCCGTGAGATCCATGGGTGTATTGCCGTACAACCTGGCGGCCGGCAGGTCGATTTCCGCCATCGTGCCCGGGGCGACCGACGTACCTGCCAATACAAACGCGGAGTTACGCTCTGGATCCAATGTGTGTGCTACCGACCTGGGAAACTGGCGGGTAGTATTGGCATTAAATCGTTCCAGGTTCAACGATCATCGATCTGACCAGCCTTTCAGACTTGCTACGCACGCCGGTGTTTTCCTATGGAGAGGACAGCGTAACAGCGGGTCAACTACTGCTCGTGCCTTCGGTACTGTTCGTCGGCTGGCTGGTGATACGCCTGATCGTGCGTTTCACCGTGCGCCGCATGGAAGCCAACGAGGTGAGCGCCGACGTGATCCACCTGGTGCGGCGCATCGTCTACATCGTCGGCCTGGCCATGCTGGCACTGACCGTCATCGACCTGCTGAGCCTGCCGTTGACCGCCTTCGCGTTTGTCTCTGGCGCGGTAGCCATTGGTGTTGGATTCGGCGCGCAGAACATCATCAACAACTTCATCAGCGGCTGGATACTGATGTGGGAGCGGCCCATTCGCATCGGCGATTTTCTGGAGATCGGCGACGCCAAAGGCACGGTGGAGGCCATCAACACCCGTTCGACCCGCATCCGCCGCGTGGATGGAGTGCACATGCTCATTCCCAACAGCGCGCTTTTGGAAAACACGGTGGTGAACTGGACGCTCGTCGATCGGTTGGCGCGCTGCAATGTGCGCGTGGGCGTGGCCTATGGCTCGCCGGCGCGACAGGTGCAGGCGCTGTTCCTGCAGGCCGTGCAGGAACAGCCTGAAACCCTCGAAGAGCCGAGCCCCACCGTGATCTTCGAGGACTTCGGCGACAGTGCGCTGATTTTCGATGCCTACTTCTGGGTGCTGGCCACCGTCGATCGGGATCTTCGCAAGATCCGCTCCAACACGCGCTTTCGTCTGGAAGAACTGCTCACCGAGCATGGTATTACCATCGCCTTCCCTCAGCGCGATGTGCATCTCGACGGATCATTGACCATCACTTCCGCCCGGCATGACTGAAGAAACCACCGGCCTGCTGAGTTCCTACGAAATCGTCGGTCGCGACAGCCGATTCGAATGGCACCATTTGCAGAGCGACCAACCGGAGACCCTTCGCTGGCTGGAGAACCGGGATTTCCATCCAAGCGTCATCGAAGCACTGACCGTGCTCACCACACGCCCCCGCGCTGCGAGCCTTGCCGGCGGCACACTCCTGGTCGTGCGCGGCGTGAACCACAACGCGGGCGCCGATCCCGAGGACATGATCAGCCTGCGCATCTGGTTCAGGGAAGGCACCGTCATATCGACCAGACGCCATGGTCGGCCGCTGAGTTCGGTGGTCGAGGTGCAACGTGAGATCGAAAGTGGCGAGATGCCGGATTCCGTGGGTGACCTGCTGGTGCGGCTGCTCGATCACCTGGGCAGGCGCATTGAAGACTTGATCGAAGACATCGACACCCACGTGGACGCTCTGGAGAATGCCGACGACATGCGCATCGCCGAACGCCGCTCAGCGGTGATCGACTGGCGCCGCCAGACCGTGGCGGTGCGCCGCTTCATCGCTCCACAACGCGACGCTTTGGCGGCGTTTGCCATGCTACCCAGCGGTCTCAGCCAGGAGCAGGTGTACTCTATCCAGCAGATCGGCGAGCGCATGTTCCGGTTCGTCGAGGAGCTCGACTACGCTCGGGAGCGGGCGTTGGTGTTGCAGGAGCAGCTCATCAACGAACTCGCAGAAGAGCAGAACAAACGCATCTACGTGCTGTCTCTGGTCGCTGCAATCTTCCTACCGCTGTCGTTTCTGACCGGAGTTTTCGGCATGAACGTCGCTGGGCTGCCGGGCACTCAGAACAGCTCTGCATTCCTATGGGTATGCCTCGGCATGGCGGCCACGGCAGCGCTCAGCACAGTCTTTTTCTGGTGGCGGCGCTGGTTGTAGCGTTCAGCGTGTGACTTCTGCTTCGGCTCCAGGGTCATACCCAAGCATGCACCAGGAGACATCACATGCAACGTATGATCCTCGGTTCGATCTGTTTGACCGCATTACTCGCCGCCTGCGGCGACAACTCGTCGACGCCTGCACCCGACGCCGCTGCGCCAAAGGCGACGCCCGAGGTCGTGGAGACGCCTGCTGTCCAGCCGCCGACCGTCAAGGCCAACCCTCCGATTCCGCAACCGGCACCCGTGCAGGTAGCCCCGGCCGATCGCGACAAGGACGGTATCGCCGACGCCGATGACGCCTGCCCGGACAGCGCGCCGGGAACTGTTGTGGATGCGCAGGGCTGCCGGCCACGACTCATGGATGAGCGCACGTTCAACCCGGCAATCACCTTTGCGCCCGCCTCCGCAACCCTCGACAACGACGCCGCCTCGGACTCGCTGGAGGAGATCTTCGAACTGGCCGAGACCTATCCTGAAACGACGGTGCGCGTACTCGCCTTCACCGACAGCAGTGGGTCGGCTGCGCTGAACAAGCGCTTGTCGGAATCGCGCGCGCAAGCCGTGGCGGATGTTATCGCCGCCCGCCTGGGCGCGGAGCGCGTCTCGAGCGAAGGGCGAGGGGCTGCTGAGCCCATCGCTGACAACACCACGGCTGAGGGGCGGGCACTAAACCGCCGGATCGTCGTGATTGTCGAACCTGCCTCGTGATATGTTGGCCGGGAACTAGCAATTCCTGACCAACTGCCTTGCCCTTCATCGAGACGCTCACCGGTATCGCCCTGCTTCTGGCAGGCGGTACCGCGCTTGTGCGCGGCGCCTCAGCCCTGGCCACGCGGGCTGGTATCCCGCCGCTGGTGGTAGGCCTCACCATCGTCGCCTTCGGTACCAGCACACCTGAACTGATGGTCAACGTCATGGGCGCCCTGATGGGTGAAACAGAGCTCGCTTTCGGCAACGTGGTGGGCTCCAACATCGCCAATGTCGGCCTGGTGCTTGGTGCCGCAGCGCTCATCGCGCCGGTAGCCATCGACGGCAGCGTGGTGCGGCGGGAGATCCCGCTCGTGCTGCTCATTACCGCCATGCTGCTGGTGATGTGTCTCGACCCACTCCTGCGCGACCAGCCCGCATCGCTCGATCGATCGGACGGCGTGCTGTTGTTTCTGATGTTCAGCATCTTCCTCTACCTCGTCACCCGCGACTTTCTCGAGACGGATGATGAACCGCTGGTGCAGGAGATTCGCGCGCTGCATCTGACGGAGCGCGTGGAACGCTACGGCAGGGATGCGCTATGGATCGCTGGCGGTGTGGCGCTGCTGGCCATCGGCGGCAATATCACGATCAGCGGTGGCAGCACGCTGGCGGAACAGTTCGGCGTATCACCGGCAGTGATCGGCATCGTCGTCGTCGCCGTGGGTACGAGCATGCCTGAGCTCGTCACCTCCATCATCGCCGCCGCCCGCCGCGAAGCGGCGCTGTGCGTCGGTAACGTCGTGGGGTCGAACCTCTTCAATGCCGCGGTGGTGATGCCGGCAAGCGCGGTGATCCTGCCGGTGCAGGTGCCGCAAGGCGGACTTCTAGACATCACGGCGTCATTTCTCTTCCTGCTGGCGCTGGTACCCGTGTTTCTCATGGGCAACGCCCGCATGGGCCGCCCTGCCGGGGCGGCCATGCTGGCGGTGTACATCGGCTACGTGGTGTACCGCAGCATCGGCTGACGGGCGCTGTCAGTTGCCGGTGGGAATCTCGTTGAACGGCACACCCTTGTCTGCACGCATGTCATCGGGCAGCCCGAGCACCCGCTCACCGATGATGTTGCGCAGCACCTGATCCGTGCCGCCCTCGATGCGCACCGCAGGCGAGCGCAACAACATCGCCTGAAAGCGCGCAGCGCCCTCGGCAATCGCCGGGTCAGTGAGCACCGCACCGAAGCCCTGCAGGTCCATGCCGAACTTCGCCACATCCTGCATGAGCCCGCCTGCCACCAGCTTACCAATGGAATTTTCCGGCCCTGGTATATCGCCCTTGGAGAGCGCAGAGATGGCCCGCGATGCGGTGTTTCGCAGACCCGCCGCCTTGGCGTACCAATCGGCCAGCTTCGAACGCACCGCCGCGTCGTCAACTGCCGGACCACCCTGCACGGCAAGATCGCGCACGAGTTCCAGCAGCTCCGGCACGCCGGTGGGAATGCCGCCACCGATGGCCATCCGCTCGTTCATCAACGTCGTGAGCGACACCCGCCAGCCTTCACCGACGCCTCCGAGACGCTGTGCGTCGGGGATGCGTACGTTGTCGAAGTACACCTCGTTAAAGCCGCTCTGGCCGTTCACCTGCTTGATGGGGCGGATGTCCACACCGGGCGACCGCATGTCCAGAAAGAACATCGTCAGCCCCTTGTGCTTGGCTACTGTCGGGTCGGTGCGTGTGATCAGAATACCGTAGTCGGAGTGCTGGGCGCCGGAGGTCCAGATCTTCTGGCCGTTGATCACCCAATCGTCACCATCTTTCTCGGCACGCGTGCGCAGGCCTGCCAGGTCCGAGCCGCCGTGCGGTTCGGAGAAGAGCTGACACCACACCTCTTCACCGCTGGCGAGCTTCGGCAGGTAGCGGCGCTTGTGTTCCTCGCTGCCGTACGCCATCAGCGTGGGGCCGCACATGCCCTGCCCGATGATAAAGAGGCCTCCGAGCTTGCCGTACACGCCCTCTTCCTGCCCCCAGATCACGCTCTCGATGGGTGATGCGCCGCGACCGCCATATTCTGTGGGCCACAACAGGCACGCGTAGCCTGCTTCGGCTTTCTTTTTCTGCCAGGCTTTCGCCGCAGTAATCGGGTCTTCGCCGCCGGTGTTCAGGCCGCCAAAGGTGCTGGATGCGAGGGCATCATGAAGATGCCGCGGTGCATTGGCGTCGATCCAGGCACGCACCTCGGCGCGGAACGCCGCTTCTGCCGGTGTATCGTTGAAGTTCATCCAATCCTCCTATGCGGCCCGCGCAAGCGCGTCCACCAGTTTGTTTTCCCAGACCGACAGGCCACCGAGCTGCAGCGCCAGGTAGTTGGACCGTCGGTAGTAGAGATGGCAGTCGAACTCCCAGGTAAAGCCCATGCCGCCGTGCACCTGGATGTTGTCCCGCGAGCAGAGCTGGTAGGCCTGAGTGGCCGAGACCCGTGCCGTGGCAGCGGCAAGGGGCAGCTCCGGGGCGTCGCTCGCCAGCGCCCAGGCCGCGTAGTAGCAGTTGGACTCGGCCAGTTTCAGCGCCACGTACATGTCCGCCATCATGTGCTTGAGCGCCTGAAACGAGCCGATGGGCCGACCGAAGGCGAAGCGTTCCTGTGCATAACCCACCGCCATGTCGAGCGCCGCCTGCGCACCGCCGACCTGTTCGAAGGCAAACAACACCGCAGCGCGGTCGTAGAGCCGCTGTAACTGCGCCCAACCCTGCCCCGCATCACCTAGAAGCTCCGAGTCCGCCCCATCGAAGGAGAGCGTGGCGGTGTTGCGGGTGGGATCAACCGTGTCCACCGCGGCGCGCTGCACGCCCTTGCCCGCGAGCTCCACCAGGCGCATGTCCAGGCCGTCTTCTCCGCGCGCCAGGACCAGGGCCAGGTGGGCGATACCGCCGTCCGCCACCGCCAGTTTGCTCCCGGAAAGTCCGCCGGCGGTCACCGCGCACGTGATGTTGTCTGCGGTTGGCTGGCTGAGGGTTTCGTTGACCGCCACCGTGCCAATCACTTCACCGGCAGCAATCTGCGGCAACCAGCGGCTCTTCTGGGCGTCGCTGCCGAACAGGCTCAACGCCTCTGCCGCCAGATAGACAGACGATGAGAACGGTACAGGCGCCACATGGGCACCCATTTCCTGGGCGACCAGGCAGAGGCTGAGGTGGCCGGCCTCTACGCCGCCATAGGCTTCAGCTATCGCGGTACCGGCAAGCCCCAGCTCCGCCACGCCCTGCCAGACGTCTGAGGCGTAAACCTGTTCGCCATCGAGCACCCGCCGCACGGCTGCCATATCGCAGCGATCGCGCAGGAAGCGCGCGGTCTGCTCCTGAACCAGCCGTTCCTCTTCGGAAAAGTCGAAATCCATGCATATCCCCCAAAACGTTCGCGTTGCTACTCTACATCACCATCCAGCCCAGCCGGATACACTTCGAGCGGAAAAACCGGTTCGGTGTGCGCATCCCCACAGCTTCCCAGCACCTCAAATGACACCGGTGACCGGCGCACTGCAACCGTGCGCTCGCCGCCGTCCACCGCAAAGCGCACCCGGTTTCCCTCCACGGCGATGAGCCTGCCGTTCGGCACCTCGACCTCGGCAACCTGCGCCTCCTTCGGCAGGGAGGAGCGGCCACGCAGGTGCGGCCAACTGACAGCGCCTGACTCCACGACCTGAACGAACGCGGGCACTTCCGCCGGCAACACCCTTCCGTACAGATGGCCCTGCGGAAGTACGACGACGTTGGGTGCAAAGCGATGTCCACCTGTGTGGGTCGTTTCCCAGACACGCGCGCCCACAAGCGAGCGCAGGCTGCGGAACAACGGCAGCCCATACTTCGAGCAGCACCGGTCGCGGCGGCCGTTGGTGCATACAAAATACTGAGGCTCCATGACCGGCTGCATCTGGCTGACATCCAACGCCCAGCCGGTGATGTCTTCGTAGGATGCGAACTCCCGCCGCCACAGGCCGCCCTGCTCTGCGAGCATGATCGTGAGCTGAGCATCCCGGACACGCCGCTGCTTGATGAGCTGCGTTCGCACCGCTTCATGGCGCGCGCCGAGCGCCTGCTCGGTAGCCGTGATCCAGTCTTTGACCGACGCGGGCATCGGGTTCTCAACGAGCGCTTTACGGCCCCACAGGCCGTTACATTCCACCATCAGCCACGCGTCTACCCGCGGCGCAGAACCAAGCATTGGTTCACAAACCTGTTGTGAACGTTGTGCGCAAAACATCGTTTCTTCAGCCATGTTGTGCGCTCCTTCCGCCAGAAAACGAACCGCGAGCATACACTAGCGCGATCATGCACCGTCGCCATCAGCCCAAATCCGGTTTCACGCTGGTCGAGCTTCTGATCGTGGCCATCGTGCTGGCGATCTTTGCCGGTGCGGTGGTGACGAACCTCAGTGAATCCACCAACGACAGCCGCGCGGCGGCTGCCGCGGCCGCTGTACGCGCGGTGCAGGGCAGCATTGATCGTCACCATGCGATCCACGGAAGTTACCCCGCGGATCTGGATCGTGCCTGGTTCCAAGCCTACAAGCTGCCATCGAGCCCCTACTTACCACCAGCGGCAGATGGCTCGGTAGTCAACGTTCAGGACCAGGCCGGCAAGATCTACCCAACGTACAAGTCAGATCTGCGCCACGATCGTCCATTCTGGTACAACCAGTCGAACGGCATCGTGCGCATACGCGTGCCCTACCAGGGAAATCAGCAGGACACGATCGACCTCTTCAATCGCGTGAACGGTACCAACGCTACCGACTGGGACCAGGAAACCGCGCTCTGATCAGCCGGGCAGGCAGAATTCCAGACTGCGCGTAGCAATCGTTTCCAGCACCGCCGCCTCAAACGCGTCAGCGGACATGGTCGTCTGTTCACGATGCCCGTAGCGACGCAGCGTTACGGTGCCTTCCGCCACCTCACGCTCGCCGACGATGAGCAGATTAGGGATCTTACGCACCGTGCCTTCACGAATCTTCTTCGGCAGCGTCTCGTTGGATGACGCAAGCTCCGCACGCACAAACCGGTTGCGCAGCCGCTCCACGAGTCCGTTGGCGTAGTCGTCAAACTGCTCGCCCACCGTCAGCACCTGCACCTGCAGCGGTGCAAGCCAGGTGGGAAACGCGCCCGCAAAGTGCTCGATGAGATAGGCCACGAAACGTTCATGGGTGCTGAACGGCGCGCGGTGGATGCAGTACGGGTGGTGGTCGACGTTGTCCGCGCCGCGGTAGGTGAGCCCGAGCCGCGGCGGGACCGCGAAGTCGAGCTGGTTCGTGCTGACCGTCTCCTCGCGGCCGGTGACCGTGCGCAGCTGCACGTCGATCTTCGGGCCGTAGAACGCCGCCTCGCCCGGCACGTCCTGGAAGTCGAAGCCGCCGTTGTGCATCGCGCGGCGCATGTGCGCCTCGGTCTTCTCCCACGCCGCGGGGTTGTCGACGTACTTCTCCTTGCCCTTGGGATCGTCCGGGTCCCAGCTGGAGAAGCGGAAGTAGTACTGCTCGAGGCCGAGCGTCTCGTAGAGGCGCTCGATCATGCGCATCACCGCGATGAACTCGCCCTCGATCTGCTCCTCGGTGCAGTAGATGTGCGCGTCGTTCATGCAGAAGCCGCGCACGCGCAGGAGCCCGCTGACCGCGCCCGAGTCCTCGTAGCGGTAGACCTGCCCGTACTCCGC
>JAUIED010000219.1 GCA_030428905.1 Gammaproteobacteria bacterium | reverse complement strand
CCACCATGAGCCTCGTGTACATGGTGGTGGTGAGCGACCAGGCGATGCCCCACCAGATGCGGGCGACTATGTAGAGGCGGACGCTATCCAACGTTACCGTGCAGAATCACGTCGTGCCGGGGGTCCCCAGGACCTGCGCTGATCGTCGTCGAGCAAATCTGCATCTTTCGGCAGAACAACTCCGGGGCGCGGCTACCCTTCACACGTCGCTCTGGCGGAGCCTATGGCTCCCGCTCCTCCAGCGCCGCCGGCGGAGGGGTTCTCCACGTATCGATCCGCAGCATATTCGGCAGCGCAAGAACAATAGGCCTGCACCTTTGCCTCCGTATCCAGGCCATCGATCAGAACGGCAGCTACCGGTAAGCAGGATCGCATCACGTTCTTTTCTATTCGCTCTCTGTCGATACATTCCGGAGCCGGGTGGCCGAGAAGTTCGTTCCGCAGCACATCTTCATGAATATCCGGATCGGCAGCCCGTCTTTCAGCGTAGATGGCAGCCATGCAGCCGCAATCGAGGGTTGAAGCACTCGCAGGCCGGTTCTGGCAGTGCTTTTCGAAGCGCGGCACTTCAGTAGCCGCCAACTCCGCCTGCCTTGCTGTCGATTCCCGCTTGAGCTGCTCGAGCTCCAACGCCATCAGTGCCCTGCCTTCCATATCCGCGACCGCTGCCATAGCCTGCTTGAAGACGCTTTCAGTGGGCGCACCCGGGGCAACGCCCTCGGGCGCCAACACGTTTTGCGCGCGCCGGAACTCGACGATTGACCTGCCCAGCGCCTTGCCGGAAATACGCGCGCTTTGCGTCGGCCCGTCGTAATGGCCCAACTTTTTCAACGCTTGCGCCAAGGCACCAAACTGTTCCCGCGGTATGTAGTCATTCGCAGCCGCTGAGGCATGCTGAGATAAGAGTATCTGCGCCCCGAGCAGCGAAAACGTCAGTATCACGGGGGTCCAGACTGCACTCATACGTCGCACACAACGCTCCAATTCAGAATTGATCGAGCCGCAACCATACCGTCAACCCAGCAATTTCGCATACCAGGCTCCCGGCAGCTTGTCAGCCTGCATACCTGGCAAGGAACCCATCGAGTTTTTCCAACGACCATGAGCCAGCCGCATCGCCGTTCGCCAGCGCCTGTGCCACCGCAGCCTGCATAGCGGCATTTACCGGCGTCGACACACCATGCGCACGGCCGAGGGCGACGATCTCGCCGTTCAGGTAGTCGGTCTCGACGTTACCCGTGCCGCGGGAGAGGCTCTGCCAGGTGGATCCGCCACCTCGAGGAAAACCGGGAATATCGACCATTCGGTAGGTGTCCCGGTGACGCGTCTGCACGTCTTCCCTGGAAGCGCAGGGAACGCCGGCCGCGGCATAACAGGCCAACGCTTCGCGGCGCATCGCTCGCATCAGTTCCCGCGCCGGCTCAGGGCCGCACAGAGCATCCACGCCATTACCAAGGTTCGACAACAGCTTCGCGTACTTCCAGCGCAGGGCCTGCTCATCAGCCCGGCAGCTGAAACCGGCTTGCTCCAACAGCTGAGCAAGCGCAACAGCCTGCGCGCTGTACCCGCCCGGATAACGGCCACAGTCGAGCACGCCGCCGCGACCTTCAGCATGGGTCACTACGACACCAGGCTCCAGGTGCACGCCCGGCAGCCAGACCACCATGGCCAGCACATCGTTGAAGCGCGCCGCTGCAGCGCGCTCGTTGGCCACGCCATTCTGGGCACAGACTACGGTTGCCTCAGGTGCAGCTTGCGCAAGATCCGCCAGCGCAGCCTCAGTCTGCTGGGACTTGACCGACAGGATGACGACCTCGTCGCCTCGCCAGGTGCGCTGAGACGGATGCTCAAAGGTCGGGATGCGCAACCGCCGGTCGCCATCGGGCGCCACGAAGCGCAACCCATGCTTCTGAATTTCCCGGCCATGGGCGCCGCGCGCTATGAGCGAAACGTCTGCACCGGCGAGGAAAAGACGGGCGCCGATGGTGCCCCCAACACCACCAGCGCCGTAGACCACGATCTGCAAGTTGTGCCCACCCGTTTCTGAGAATTAGAGGATGAGCTTGCCCCAACGGCCGAGTAACGTCAGCCCTCAGGCAGCAAGAAACCAGATGCCGGCGCACAGCGCCGAGACGATCGCCCAGAAGATGTAGGGGCTGAAATACGCCATTGCTTTGGCAACTGTGTCGCCGCCGACGCCGTTCCGTCCGTTCATGTACAACTCCCTCATGCGGACACTTGAAGCAGTTGCCCCGTGCCGGGCGCCTGAAATGAGACGTACCGTACACAGCAACTGTGAAGTGCTATTTATCCGCGCTGAAGGCGCTGATTGATAGTCGATTTTCTGTCGAAGATGTCCGAAGGATGTAAGCGCGCAAAGGGCGTGGTTGTACGAAAAGTGAAAAAATTATGGATTGCGCAGGGCTAAGCTGTTGACGCTACAGGAGATTTTGCGGAGTGGCCTCCCGGTTTACATGCGGGCACTTTTTTTTGATCGTTTTTTCTGTATTCTTATTGGCCTCACTAGCCGGGTCTGTATAAACATACAGTGTACTTCTCCTCGGCAGGGCGAACGCACGATTTACAGCCCGGCTAGTTGAGGCCAACCCTCCGGGCTTCGTGCTTTCGTCTTACAGCCCCGCCCCTATCCCCAGTATCAAGCTCATTGTCACGGCACTTCCGGCAGCTCGTCATGCCAGGGGTACGATGCATCAGAAACCGCGATGAACTCCGGGTTCAACACTGACTCTTTGCTGTTGTAGGGCAGATCACGCGCCCCCACGGCCCAGAGATCGCCGCCGGCCGCTGCGAGCACTGCGTGCGCCGCCGCGATGTCCCATTCTGAGGTTGGGCCAAGTCGCGGGTAGATGTCGGCGCGCCCCTCCGCCAGGATGCACAGCTTCAGTGAGCTGCCTACCGGCGTGCGCTGCACCTCGCCAAATCGTTCACCGAGGTCGCCAAGGTAAGTTTCGAGCCTTTCACCGCCGTGGCTGCGGCTGGCAACCACAACAAGCGGTGCGCCGCGTTCCCGCGACTTTCCGCGAATCGGCGCGCAGGCACCATCGGCAAATCTGAGGGCCTCGCCGGAGCGGATGTCGCCTGTGAACACAACACCCTGAACCGGCACTCCAACCACGCCGAGCACCGCCCGGTGACCCTCGATAAGGGCTACGTTCACCGTGAACTCACCGTTTTTGTTGATGAACTCCTTGGTGCCGTCCAGCGGGTCGATAAGCCAATATCTGGACCAGTTCTTACGCTCCTCGTAAGACACCGCCGCACCTTCTTCGCTCATGATGGGGATATCCGGCGTCAGCCGCGCAAGCCCCTCCACCAGCACGCGGTGGGAGGCCAGATCCGCCTGTGTCAGCGGCGAATCGTCATCTTTCGTTTCGACCTCGATGTCCTGCTCGTAGATGCGCAGAATGGCATTGCCCGCTTCCTGTACGAGCGCAACCAGCGCCGCCGTGTCTTCCATGTCAAAGCTCCTCGAGTAGTGGTCTGGTCAGCGTGAGCGCCGCGATGGCACGCGCCTCGTTGAATTGATCGCCGTGAATCAGCTCATCGAGTCGGTCGATGGGCCACGGCACGACTTCCAATGGCTCAGGTTCATCGCCTGGCAGCCACTGCGCGTACAGATCACGGGCGAACATGATGTTGATAGTGAATCCCATATGGCCCGGTGCCAGGGTGACACGCTTCACGAAGCGGACATCCCGAGCACCAAAACCAATCTCTTCCTGCAGTTCGCGATTGGCTGCTTCTTCCAGCGGCTCGCCGAGCTGAGCAGCACCCTTTGGCAGTGAGAGCTGCACTTCATGGAAGCCCGCAGCGTACTCGCGAATGAGCAACAGCTCCCGCTGATCGTTGACTGCGACGACGATGACCGCCGGATGGCCGCGCACCGGCAGGCGCTCGTAGATCCGCTCCACACCGTTGCTGAAGCGCAGCTTGAGCTCTTCGACGGTAAACAGGCGCGAACGTGCAAGAATCTTGCGATCAAGTATCTCGGGGAGCGGCGGTGCCATAGAGTCCTGCCAAATGAAGGGTATTATACCGGCCCCCATGAAACCCTCTCCCGGACGTGATCGACTGGAACCGCTTGGACATCGTGCTGCTCGACATGGACGGCACCCTTCTGGACCTGCACTACGACAACACCGTGTGGAACGGGCGCCTGCCGGTGCACTACGCCCAGCACCATGGGCTCAGCACCGATGAAGCGAATGCGCGCCTGTTGGGCCACATGCGTCGCACCTACGGCAGCATCGAGTTCTACTGCCTGGACCACTGGTCGCGCTTTACAGACCTGGACATCCTGGCGCCGCATCGCGAGGTTACGGAACTGATCCGCTGGCGCCCCAACGCGCTGGAATTCCTGCGCCGATGCCGGGCTCACGGCGTGCCAGCGGTGATGGCCACCAACGCACACCGCGACAGCATCCACATCAAGGACCTGCACAGCGGCATCGTCGCCGAAATGGATCGCATCGTCTCCGCGCACGACTACGGCGCCGCCAAGGAAGAGCAGGGGTTCTGGCAGGCGCTGTCGCGCGACTACCCCTTTGATCCGGCGAGAGCATTGTTCGTAGACGACAACGCAGGCGTCCTGGATGCTGCCCGGATATTCGGCATCGGCCAGCTCCTCACCATCGCCCAGCCCGACTCCGCGCGTCCGCCGCGCACCGATCTCACCTATCCCGTGCTGGCTGATTTTGCGGACATATTTCCACCCCATGCCTGAAGTGTCGGACAAAGTTCGTTTGGACCTGTGGCTCTGGGCTGCTCGTTTCTTCAAAACCCGCAGCCTCGCCAGAGCCGCAGTGGAAGGCGGGCGGGTGCACGTCGACGGGGAACGCAGCAAGCCGAGCCGCAGCGTCAAGCCCGGCTGCGTGATCACCGTAACGCGGGAGCTGTACCGTCAGCAGATCGTGGTCACCAGCCTCAGTCGTCGCCGAGGAAGCGCCACTGTGGCGCAATTGCTGTACGAGGAGACCCCGGAGAGCATCGAGGCGCGCGACCGCGCCGTAGCGGCCCGTCGGCTGCACAACGCAGGCCTGACAGCACCCGCCGCGCGGCCAGATCGCCGCGAGCGGCGGGCGATCAAGGCGCTCAAAGAGCAGCCTGAAGAGTGAAACCGTACTTACAAAGTGCTCAACAGCACGCAAAAGCCCTTGCAAACTACTTTGGGGCGAGCAAAAAGCCTCTGGCATAATGCCGCCTCGCACACCCCGGGAAGACACCACAAGAAAATGGCCGTAGACATCGACTCCACGGTTGCCGCCGCCGCAACCAAGAAAAACGTTTTCGTTGATCTGCCCAGCGCAGCACTCGCAGAGATCGCCATCCAGCGCAACGAAGGCCGCTTTGCCAGCAACGGCGCCATCGTCGTGGAGACCGGCGCACGCACGGGCCGATCGCCGAAAGATCGCTTCGTCGTGGAAGAACCGTCCACCTCTGATGCCATTGATTGGGGCAGCGTCAACCAGCCGATCAGCCCGGCAATATTCGATGCCCTTTGGGATCGGGTACAGGTGTACCTCGCCGACGTGGACGAGTTCGTCTCTCACCTGCACGTAGGTGCCGATCCGGAGCACTACCTGCCTATCGAGGTGACCACCGAATACGCCTGGCACGCCCTGTTCGGGCGCAGCCTGTTCATCGTTCCGGAGCACTACAACCCGCACAACAAGCAGGCCTGGCAGGTAGTCAACGCACCGGGCTTCGTGTGCGACCCGGAGCGCGACGGCACCAACAGCGACGGCACCGTGATGATCAATTTCGCGCAGCGCAAAGTGCTCATCGCCGGCATGCGCTACGCAGGCGAGATGAAGAAATCCATGTTCTCAGTGCTGAACTTCCTGTTGCCGGAAAAAGACGTGCTGCCGATGCACTGCTCGGCAAACCTCGGCGAAGGGGGCGATGTCACGCTGTTCTTCGGGCTGTCCGGCACCGGTAAAACCACGCTGTCTGCAGACCCGAGCCGCTTCCTGATCGGCGACGACGAACACGGCTGGGGCAAGGGCACGGTGTTCAATTTCGAAGGCGGTTGCTACGCCAAGTGCATCGACCTCACGCGCGAGAACGAGCCGGTCATCTACGACGCGATCTCCTTCGGCGCCATCGTCGAGAATGTCATCATCGATGACACGACACGCGCGCCAGACTACGCCGACAGCAGCCTCACCGAGAACACACGCGCCTGCTACCCGCGGGCGAACATCGAGCTCAAGGTAGAGGACAATCGCGGTGGC
>JAUIED010000218.1 GCA_030428905.1 Gammaproteobacteria bacterium | reverse complement strand
CCTGCCGCAAACAGAGCAGGAGTTGCTGCACGACTCGTTCCGCGCCGTGGTGCATGCGCTGCAGTACATGGACGGGCCCGAAACGCTGGCTGCACGCATGGAGGCACTGGAGCGGCCGAAGTGGCAACTGCTCGCCTACGAAAAGCTGGCGGAGGACTATCGGCTCAAGGAGCGCTACCTCGATACGGTGCGTACCTGGGAGATGTTCGTCGCCGAAAACGCGCTCGATGCGCAGGCGCCTGAGGCGCAACAACGCGTGATCGAAACCCTGATCGAAGGGGATTTCCCGAGCGAGGTCGGTGCCAAGAAAGAAGAGTACGTGGCACGCTTCGGTATCTACAGCCCGTTCTACGCGGCACACGGCGACGACGTAAAAACAGCCTACCGACCGACACTGCACGGCTATCTCAGTGACCTGTCTCGCGAGGCGCATGCCGACGCCCAGGCCCTTGCGTCGGAAGAAGACGAGAAGAAGCGAAAGCCTGAACAGGCGCGCCTGCGCTATCTGGCTGCTGCCGGCTGGTATGAGGAGTTTCTCGAGACGTTCCCGCAGGATGAAGCGGTGCCGGAGCGGCTGTTCCTGCTCGGCGAGGTGTACACCGAGGCCGCTGAACCGGTGCGAGCGGTTTCTGCCTACCAACGCGTGGTGCGTGAGCACAGCGACTTTCACAAAGCTGCCGAAGCGGGCTATGCGGCCATTCTGGGCTTAGGGCAGGCCATGGAAGGTGCAGCGGAGCATGAAGGCGAAGTGTTCAAGTTGCTGCAGATCGACGCGCAGATCGAGTTCGCGCTTCTGTTCCCTGGTGATGCGCGCGCGCCTGCAGTGCAGGTCGCAGCCGCCGACAGTCTGTTTCAACTCGGCCGCTTCGGCGAGGCGGTGGATCTGGCCGCTGACATCGTTGCAAACGTTACCGATGCCGCGCCCGACGTGCGCCGCGCAGCGCTTCTCATTCAAGGCCACGGCCACTTCGAACTCGGTAGCTTCGCCGCCGCTGAAACGGCTTATCAGACGTTGCTGAGCCAGCTGGACGAGGCCGAACGTGCACCCGTGCAGGAACGCATGCTCGCTGCCGTGTTCAAGCAGGGCGAGCAAGCTGAAGCGGACGGTGCTTCTGACAGGGCGGTGCATCACTACCTGCGCATCAGTGCGCTGGATGCAGATTCTGAGCTGGCGGTGCGCGGACACTTTGATGCCATCGCGGTGGTTGAGGCTGCGGGTAACGAAACCCAGGCTGCCGAGCTGCTGGAAGATCTGCGCGCGCGTTATCCAGACCACGAACTCTCCCGCGATGTCGGCCTGCGGCTGGCCAATCTCTACGAGGCTACCGAATCCTGGTCGTTGGCCGCGCGGGAACTGGCGGGCCTGAGTGAGTCCGAGTCCGATCCCGAAGTGCGGCGTCAATCCCGTTACCGCGCCGCGGAGCTCTACCTTCAAGTCGAGGATCTGCCGGCAGCAACGCAGCAGTTCTCAGCCTACGTCGCGACGTTCAAAGAACCGGCGGATGTTCGCTTCGAGGCCATGCAGCATCTCGATCAGCTTGCGCAGCGGCAGCACGACGCGGATCAGGAGCGGCATTGGAAGCAGGAGAAGATCGAACTGCATCGGCGGCTGGGCAAGTCGGCCACGGAGCGCATGACCTACATTGCCGCACACGACAGCTACGGGTTCGCGGTGGCGGAGCTCGAGCAGTTCGATGCCATCCGCCTCACCCATCCGCTCAAGAAAAGCCTGAAGCGCAAGCAGAAAGCGCTGTCGCAAACGGTGAAAGCATTTGAGGGGGTTGCGGACTACAAAGTACAGGAGCTGGCGACCGCCGCTACGTTCCACATTGCGGACATGTACACAAGGCTCGGCCGCTCCATTCTCGAATCTGATCGCCCGAAAGGACTGAGTGCGCTCGAGATCGAACAGTACGACATCCTGCTCGAAGAGCAGGCCTATCCGTTCGAGGAGCAGGCAATCTCCCTTCACGAGATCAACATGCGTCGCAGTTGGGAAGGGGTGTACGACGACTGGGTCAAGAAATCGTTCCAAGCGCTCAGCCGACTCATGCCGTCGCGTTTCGATAAGCAGGAGGTGGAAATTGCCTACGTCGAAGTCATTCACTAACGCGCTGGTACTCGCCGCTCTGGCAACGCTGTGTGGTTGTGCCGTGATCCAGCCGCCGGCACCGGTGGTGGTAGAGCGTGAGTCGGTTGAAGCGTCTGTAGTCGAAGCCGACGAACCGTTTACGCCACATCTGAAATCCGGTGTTGCAGGGCAGTTTACGGATGCGGTGGCGCGGCTGCAGGAAGGAGAGCTGGACGGTGCGGAGCCGTTGCTGCGCGAGCTGACAGATCGCCAGCCGGAGCTGGCCGGCCCCTGGTTGAACCTTGGCCGCCTGCAGCTCGAGCGCGGTGATGCCGAAGCTGCGAGAACGTCCTTCACGCGTGCGTTGGAGGCCAACCCGCAGAGCTGTCCGGCACACATCCAGCTCGGCATCATGCTACGCCGCGAAGGCAAATTCGAAGCAGCGCGCGCGCATTATCAATCCTGTCTGGCCGCTCGGCCGGATTTCAGCATCGCCCACCTCAACCTGGGCATTCTGAGTGAGTTGTATCTCGGTGATCTCGCCGCGGCGCTGGACGCCTATCAACGCTATCTGGAACTGGATCCGAATGCCGAGCCGCGAGTGAAAGGCTGGGTTGCGGACCTCAAGCGGAGGCTGGACGCATGAGGAAGTGGTTCCTGGCAGCGATCAGCACTGCGAGCTTCACGGTTTTGGCCGCTGAAGCTCCGGATCGGGTACAGCTCGATGAAACCGTGATCTCCGGCAACCAAGAGCTGCCAAAAGTTTTGTATATCTTGCCCTGGCGTGATCCGGACGGCTTGCCGGAACTGGATCTGGATGCGGATCTCATGGAATCGGAGGTGTTCCGCCGGGTGTACCCGCCGGCGTACCGGCGCGAACTGAACTATCTGCAAACCCTGAATGGTGTCGAGCGACCGTGACCCGACGCCAAACCCCTAACTAAACGGAACCTAGAGGATACGACAATGGACTTTTACGCCACTTTGGTAGGATTTTTCCAGGAAGGCGGGCCGTTCATGTACCCGATCGCCATCGTCCTGGGCATCGGCATTGCCATCGCCTGCGAGCGCTACTTCTACCTCGCGAGCCAGACGCGCGTGAACCGCAAGGATTACGACGCCATTCTGCCGTTGCTGCAGAAGGGCAAGGCCCGTGAGCTGGTGGAACTCACCAAACGCTCCAAGTCGGCCATGAGCCGCATTGTTGCCGACGGCCTCAACCGCTATGCCAGCGGTTCGCGCCGACGCGCCGACATCGAATACGCCATGGAAGAAGGCCTGCTGGAAGTGCTACCGAATATCGAACGCCGCACCCCGTATCTTGCAACGTTTGCCAACGTGGCGACGCTGCTGGGCTTGCTCGGCACCATCATCGGCCTGATCGCGGCGTTTACCGCGGTTGCCAATGCCGATCCGGCGGAGAAGGCGACGCTGCTGTCGCAGAGCATCTCCATTGCCATGAACACTACGGCGTTTGGTTTGATGGTAGCGATACCACTGCTGCTGGTGCACTCGGTGCTGCAGAGCAAGACAAGCTCCATCGTCGAGAGTCTGGAAATCGCCGTTGTGAAGTTCGTCAACCAGATGGAGAAGCTGGGCGAAGCGCAGAGCGCTGCGAAAGCTCAGCAGGCGTAACGGGAAAGTCACGACAGTAAGGAAGGATCGTGAAAACAAGGCGCCGAAAGTACAGCGAAGCCGCGGACCTGGATGTCACGCCGTTTATGAACCTCATGATCGTGCTGGTGCCGGTGCTGCTGCTGTCGCTGGTGTTCACACACACCACGGTGATCGACCTGAATTTCCCTTCGGGCGAAAACTCCGGGGAGATCGATCCTGATGCAGTGCACCTGGAGGTCGCGGTACACGCAGACCGCCTCGTGGTGGGCGATGGTCGTGGTGGTGCAATCAAGACGCTGCCGCGGCTTGAGGAAGGCCATGACTACGACACCCTGTCGCTGGTAATGCAGGAACTCAAGAAACGCATGCCGGAGAAGCGCGATATCACGGTGCTGCTGGAAGATCAGACCAACTACCAGACGCTCGTCAGCGTGATGGACAAAGTGCGTTCGTATCCCGCGCTGTCCGGGCTCGACGTGGTGCATGCGGAGTTGTTCCCAGTAATCTCTCTCGGCACGACACCGCCTGCTGCGCAGGTATCGGCTGTGGCTGAAGCGGCGGGAGGCAGATCGTGAGCACCATGCATCACGCGCGACGCCGGCGCGATCAGAAACGGCACGGCAAGGCAGCATCGCTGAACCTCGTCTCACTCATGGATATCTTCACCATCCTGGTGTTCTTCCTGATGGTGAACAGCTCCGAGGTGGAGGTGTTGCAGACCAGTTCGAAGATCAAGCTGCCGGACTCTAGCTCCGAGCAGAAGCCTGACAATCAGATCGTCATTTCGGTAAGCGCTGACGACCTGGTGGTGCAGGGTCGCATGGTGGCGGAAATCTCCTCGCTCTCCGAGCTGGCTGCGGGCGAAAACGCCATCATCATGCCGCTCAAGGAAGAACTCGAGTATCAGGCCACGCGCAAAGGTGAGGCGCCGGAAGCGGGCTTCGAGGTGACGATCATGGGTGATCGCGAGCTGCCGTACTGGCTGCTCAAGCAGATCATGCTTACTTGTCAGTCCACGTCATTTGCACAGATCTCGCTGGCCGTGAACAAGATGGAGGCGCCGGTGGCCGAAGGCTTGCCCACGCTGCCTGCCGATGCGACGGCGGAAGGCATGGCGGCACCCGTCGAGGGGGCAGCTACATGAGCGCGGTCGCTTACGCCCATCCCTTCGACCTGCCCTGGGCCACCGATCGCCAGGACAACGAGAAGTTCAAGAACTACCTGCTCGTCACGCTGCTGGCGATACTGCTGCTCGGAGGCGTCATGCCGTGGCTGCCGCTGCCGGAAGTTCCGCGTGAAGAGCTCGAGGAACTGCCGCCGGAGCTTGCGCGTATTCTTCTGGAAAAGCCCAAACCCGTGGTCATTCCTCCGCCGCCACCGCCGAAGGTCGTGGAGGAAGTGCCGCCGCCGGACAAGCCCATTCCCGTAGAGGACACCACACCGGTGCCGCAGCCGACCGTGTCTGATGCGCGGGAGAAAGCGCAGATTTCAGGATTGCTGGCGTTCAAAGACGCGTTTGCCGATATGCGGGAAAGCGTGGATGTCTCCAAGCTGCAGGATACGGGCGCGATACAGCGAGGTGCTGGTGAGTCGGCGACCATTGATCGGTCCATGCTGACCAGCCGACGCTCCGCACGTAGTGCAGGGGTCAACGTCTCTGACTTGTCCCGGGATACCGGCGGCGTGGCGCTTTCTGGTCGTGCGACGACCAAGGTGGATGTGCCGGCTGGCAGCAAGGGCAATGGTGGCGTCCGCGCTGCCAAGGCCGTAGACCCGCGCAGCCGCAGTATCGAGGACATTCGCCGGGTGTTCGACGGAAACAAAGGCGCGATCTTCGCCATCTACAACCGCGCGCTGCGGCAGGACCCGACGCTCCAAGGCAAGGTCGTTCTGGAGTTGGTGATCGATCCGGACGGACGTGTGGTTGGTTGCAACGTGAAGGCATCCGAGTTGGCGGATCAGTCGCTGCTGGCGAAGATCGTCAACCGCGTGCGGCTGTTCGACTTCGGCCGCCAGGATGTTCGCACCACGACTATCAGCTACCCGGTACACTTTCTACCCACATAGGGGAAAAGTATGAAACTGGGTGCAATTCTGATGCTGGCAGGTCTGATTGGCGCGCTCGTCGTCGGCCCCATGTACATCAAGGGGCCTACTGGCGCGCCGATCATGACCGCGAAAGACTGGGTACCTGAGGCGCTCGAGCAACCCACCAATCTGACCGGTGAGGTACCTGCCGGGGTGTTTAAGTGGACCGATGCCGACGGTGTGGTGCACTTCAGCGACGTGCGTCCGGATGTGGAGGGTGTGACTACCATGGATGTGGGCCACACCATGACCCTGCCTTCCGAAGCGTTTACCGGCCCGAAAACCGCTGCCGCTGACGATCCGGCAATGCCGGAGTCTCTGCGTGTGCTGCTGCGTCATAAGAGTGGCAGCAACAACGCGGGAGACAACGCCACTGATGTGCCGATACCTGGTACGGAAGGTCAGGCAGCGATGAACGGCGCGCTTGCCGAGATTGCGGAGCGCTTTCCGCAGTTCATGTCGATGTCAGATGAGCTGGCTCGCAACATGAGCTCTGCGCCAGAGT
>JAUIED010000217.1 GCA_030428905.1 Gammaproteobacteria bacterium | reverse complement strand
AGCCTGGTATCCCGGCCAGGGACGGACGGGCCGCGAACCAAGCACGTAAGTGCTTGATTCGGCGTGAGCGGGCGACAGCCCGCGGTCGCTGAAAAAGTACAGGAAGTACTTTTTCAGCACCCTGCTAGGGGTCAACCTGCCGAAACAGCGGCCTCTTCATCTTCTGGCGCCGCCGCGCGGCTCGCGCTGCGCGGGTCGCTGAACGTCAGACGGCCGTCTTCGAGCGGCGCGTGACGGATCATCTTTTTGTCCCGCGCATAGCTTTGGGTGTTCACCCACGGGTCGTGATCACCCTGCTTGGGGAACAGATGCATCATGCGCTGCATGTAGCCTGCGGAAAAATCATCGATCCACGGCTTTTTCGCCATGTCCTGGTCTTCGGCTGCGAGCTCCGGCGACACCTTCGGCGTGCCGAGCTCGTCCATGCGATTGAGCAGCCGGCAGACATACTCCGCGGTGATATCCGCGCGCAACGTCCAGGACGCATTGATGTAGCCGAAGGTCTGCACCATGTTGGGCACGCCGGAGTACATCATGCCTTTGTAGGTGTAGGTGTCTGGAAAGTTGACAGCTTCACCGTCCACAGAGAACTCTGCACCGCCCAGCACCACCAGGTTCAGGCCGGTGGCGGTGACCAGAATATCCGCTTCCACCAACGTTCCGTCCTGCATGCGCACGCCGGATTCTGTGATCTGGTCGATATGACCCGTCACAACCGATGCCTTTCCGGACTTGATTGACTTGAAAAGGTCGCCGTTCGGAATCAAACACAGGCGCTGATCCCACGGGTTGTACTCGGGAGTGAAGTGCTCCGCCACATAGTCCTTGCCGAGCTGACGTTCCGCTATGGCAAGCAGCTTGGCTTTAACCCCCTCCGGACGGGTACGGGTGCGGTTGTAGATGTAATTCTGCATCTGCACGTTCTTGAAACGCGTGATGGCGTACGCCCAGGTGTCGGGGAGCACTTTGCGCAGGCCGTTGGCTATACCATCTTCCCACGGCCGGGAAGCAACGTACGTGGGCGAGCGCTGCACCATGGTCACGTGCTCTGCCTGCTCCGCCATGCTCGGCACCAGCGTCATGGCGGTGGCGCCACTGCCGATCACCACCACGCGCTTGCCCGAGTAGTCCAGATCCTCCGGCCAGAACTGCGGATGCAGCACCTGCCCGGCAAACTGGTCCAGCCCCGGCAGTTGCGCATCGTAGGGTGTTTCGTAGCTGTAGTAGCCCGCGCACATGCAAAGAAAATTGCAGGTAAAGGTCTCTGTGCCCTCTCCGTCCACCACCTCGGTGGTCACGGTCCAACGGGCTTCGTCGCTGCTCCAGGCCGCCCCCGTCACCCGCCGCTGAAAGCGGATATGGCGGCGGATATCGTTCTCGTCCGCAGTGTCGTTCACGTAGCGGCGGATGCTCGGTCCATCGGCGATGGCCTTGGCCTCCACCCACGGCTTGAAGCGGTAGCCCAGCGTGTGCATGTCGCTGTCGGAGCGAATGCCCGGATAGCGGAAGAGATCCCAGGTGCCGCCCACAGCCTCCCGCGATTCGAGAATGACATAACGCTTGCCTGGACAGCGTTCCTGCAGGTGATAGGCCATGCCGATGCCCGACAGGCCGGCACCTACGATTACGACGTCGTGATGGTTCATCGCCTCTCCGCTGATGTTCATGCAACGCGGCAGTAAATCGCGATCGCGCCGCGTTGGCAAATCGCAGTTGTAAGCCCCAGCCAGGCCCCAACGGCCGGGGGATTAACCCAGCCGCGCCACTGCCTGGCTCGCCAGATCCAGGGAGCGACCGATACGCTCGCGCATCTCGTCCAGATCCACGTCGTCCGAGCTTTTCTTGCCTTCCATGTAGCGCGCGTACACGCCGTGCACGATGCAGGCGGACTTCCAGCGGTTGAAGCCGATGTAGTAGTCCAGGAGCGACAGATCCCGGCCGCTGCGTGCTGCGTACCGTTCCGCCAGCTCCAACCGGCCTGGGAACCCCGGCGGCGCGGTGGCCGCTTCCGGCAGCGGCGGCTCGGCATCGGTTGGATCGCTGAACCAGTTGAGCGCGTAGGCGAGATCCGCCAGCGGATCGCCCAGGGTGGAGATTTCCCAGTCCACCACGGCAGCAATGGTGCAGTCCGGCCCTACCAGGCAGTTGTGCAGTCCGTAGTCGCCGTGCACGACCCTCGCCGGCCCCTGCTCTGGCAGGTTCTCCAGCAGGAACTTCTGCAGCTCGTGGGCGCGCGGGTCGTCGAGCTTCGCGCCCTCGATGGATGACATCCAGGAGCGGTACCAGGTCTTGAGCTGGCGGCCCACATAGCTGTCGCGCTTGCCGAGGTCGCCAAGGCCAACCGCGTCCGGGTCTACCGCGTGCAGATCCGCCAGCACGTCGACAAAGGAGTGGGCCATTTTGCGACGCTCAGGCTCCGGCACGTATTTTTCCGTGTCTTCGGCGTTGTACAGCGGGTGGCCATTGATATGCCCCATCACGTAGAACCAGGCCCCGGTGACATCGTTGCTTTCGCAGAAGCCGTAGGCAGCCGGTACCGGAACCGGCGTCGGCCCAAGCGCCGAGATCAGCGCCCACTCGCGGCTCATGTCATGGGCTTTCGGCAGCAGTTCGCCCTGCGGCGGGCGGCGGATGACCGCAAGCTTTCCCTGCTGGTCCTTGAGCTGATAGGTGAGATTGGAGTGGCCGCCTGGCAGACGGGTCCATTCGAACGGCGGCGTCAGACCCTCGACGTTCTCCCGTATCCACGCCTCCACCGCATCGACCCGATAGCCTTCCGGCCCCAAACGCTCATCGTGACTGCTCACCCGCTTCCCCGTGATTCCTGCCGAGGACCGGATCATAATTCGAGCGCGTACACTACCGCAAAACGTTGAGGAGCCGCCCATGGAAGCCATTGCCGGAAACGAAGTGCCCACCTGCCACGGCGGGCTCGAAAATCTCGACGAAGAGCACGACTATCGCATAGACGACATCGACGGCGAGGTGCCCGCCAACCTGCGCGGCACCTTCTTCCGCAACGGTCCCGGCCGGCAGCGCATTGGCGGCGAGAAGTACGGCCACTGGTTCGACGGCGACGGCATGCTCTGCGCCTTCACCTTCGACAACGGCCAGGTACACTTTCGCAACCGCTATGTGCGCACGCCCAAGTACGTGGAAGAGACCGCCGCGCAGAAAGTGCTCTACCGCGGCTTCGGCACGCAGATTCCCGGCGGCTTCGCGAAGAACTTCCTGAAGATGCCCGCCAACCCCGCCAACACCAACAGTGTATATCACGGCGGTCACCTGCTGGCGTTGAACGAAGGCGGCAAGCCATGGAAGCTCGACCCGGCGAGCCTCGACACCATCGGCGAGTTCACCTACGAGGGCGGCCTGGAACGCGGTGACGTGTTCAGCGCCCACGGCAAGATCCACCCGCGCACCGGCGACTACGTGAATTTCGGCGCCGGCATCTCAGGGTTCGGCTGGAAGGGCCCGAAACCCTGTCTGAACATCTTCCGCATCAATACACAGGGCACGCTCTACAAGCGCGCGCAGGTGCCGCTGGCGACGTTTCCGTTCTGCCACGATTTCGCGCTCACCGACCGCTACGCGCTCTTCTTCGTCGGCAGCATCGTCTTTGGCAACATGGCGCACGTCATGCTCGGTACGCGCACCATCTCTGACCAAGTGACGTTCGATGCCTCGATCCCCATGCAGGTGATCGTCGTCGATCTGGAGACCTTGCAGGAAGTGAAGCGCTTCGAAGGTGCGCCGGGCTCCATCATCCATTTCGGTAATGCCTATGAGCAGGGCGACGAGATCATCGTCGACGGCATGTTCCAGGACAACTTCGAGGCCAACGACACGCTTGCGGATGTGTTCAACCCAAGCGGCCGATTCGGTGGCGGCTCCTATCGCCGCTATGTGCTCAACATGCGCACCGGCACCATGACCGACAGACTGGTGTGTGAAACGGAATCGGAATTTCCCACCTTCAACACCGCCTACGGCGGCCGCTACAACGAGGTGACCTACACGGCCTGTTCCGTGGCCAACGGCGCTAACAGTTTCTTCAACGGCATTCAGCGCATCACCCACGATGGCGAAGCGCGCCTCTTGACGCTGCCGCCGGGGCTGTACGGCAGCGAACCGCTCTTCGCGCCCGCGGTTGATGCAGCAAGCGAAGACGACGGCTATGTGCTCGAAGTCGCCTACGACGGCTTCAAACATAAAAGCGAGCTGCAGATTTACGACGCGCGCAACATGGATGCGGTGGCGACCTTGCGGCTACGCCACCACGTGCCGCATCAGTTTCACGGCTTCTTTACTGAGCAGGTATTCACCGCCGTCTGAAGCAGGCGTCAGCGGTCCAATCGGTACACCAGCGCGCCGTCCAGCATGCTGCTGTCGGGTTCCACATCGTATTTCTCGATGTATCGGTTGCGCACGCGGGTACGTTCCTCGTCGTTGGACACCGGCACGGCGCGCAGCGGTGCGAAGATACGACCTTCGATGCGCAGGCGAACCGATGCGTCCTCTTTGAGCATCTCGGTCCAGCGCGTGCCGTCGCGACCGGTTGCTATGTAGACATCCCTGCCGATGCCCACAGCCCAGATGTTGATGGAATAGGGATCCGTGGCAGGACGGAATTCCACCTGCACCGTATCTGGGACATCGGTCCATTCCGCCGGCGGCCTCTGCTCAAGCCCTTCGAGCACCCCTCCAGGCAGCATGACCATGGGTTCCGAGCAGGCCGTCGACAGGGCAGCAAACGTCAGAGCGAACAGCGGGCGGGAAAGATGCAGCAATTTTTTGCGCTCCAGGGCTTTGCAAACGGCAGTTCATACAAGTACAACACCGGTATCACGACGTTTGCAACAGAGCCTCCAATGCTTCGACTCCTGCTGATCCTCTCCTTGTTTTCCTTCACCGCCGCGCACGCGGACAGTGCGCCTCGCATCGACAGCCTCGCCTGGATGACCGGCACCTGGGCCGGTCCGCTGGGTGAATCCGTCATCGAAGAGGTATGGACCGCGCCACAGGCCGGCTCCATATCTGCGGCGGTGCGCTTCTTGCGCGACAAAAAAACCACGATGTTCGAGTACATCACCATTGCCGAAGAGGGGCAGACCCTGGTGCTGCGGCTGATGCAGTGGGGGCCCGGCATGCAGCCGCTGAAGGAGTTGCACCTGGTAAGTCAGGGCAAAGGTGAGGCGACGTTCGCCAGCCCCGGCAGCGACGGCGGCTTGTCCCGCCTCATCTACCGCCGAGAAAGTGAGGACACCTTCAGCGTGGAGGTCACCACCACCGAGGGCAACAACTTCAAGATCGCGATGCGTCGTCCGGGTTGAGCCATTTTTCGTTGTGCACGAACTCGCCGTCCGCCTCCCAGAAACCCCACTCCTTCGACTTGGCGCCGGTGAGCACCACCGTCCAGCTGGGAAAGCGCTGAATCTGCACACGATGACGGAAGTTCGGTGAGCGGAAGTGCAACCGCCATGCCCGAACCCGCCGGAACTTCTCCTGCCCTTGATGGGTGTAGAACTCACCGTACTCCGACAGCGGCAGCGTCACAAACCACCACGGATGATCGTGCGGCGCGCGGTCCCTGTCGCTCGCCAGAAACTTGTGCACACGCAGGGACGCCCCAAACCACAAGATCCAGCGTTCCAGATAGGGCTCACCATCATTGGCGACGAGATCGTGGGTAAAGCCGACAGGAAAGCGGCCGAGATGCATGCGCATGAAGAAACAACGGCTGGGAAGCGGCGCGATTATCGGCCGTGGTACGGGCTAAAGCAATGATCGAAGCCTACGCCGCCGCACACCGCCTCCGCCATCGGACAGACACCTCGAATCGATCTCCCGATCACACCCGCAACCGCCTGCGGCTGGAGCTCCTCCCCCTGCTGTGCGAAATCTTCGGCCGCGACGTCAGCCCCGCCATCGCCCGCGCGGCCGACATCGCCGCCGACGATTCGGCGCTGCTCGATTCCCTCCTCGACACGGTCCCCTACACGGCGGCCCGCCTCCCTGCCCAGGCGCTCCGCTCCCTCCCGCCCGCCCTCGCGCGCCGCGCGGTCCACCGCTGGCTGGCGATTCGGGGCGTGCCGGACCTCGGCTTCGCTGAAGTCGAGCGCACCCTCTCCCTGCTCGCCCCCGGCGGCCCGGCCAAAGTCAACCTGCCCGGCGACCTTCACGTCCGGCGGCGGGCTGGCGAACTCTTCATCGAGCGTCCACCCTGACGGACCCGTCCCCAACCATGCCTCCGATCCAACTCCAAACTCCGATCGCCGCACCACCGGAGCTGGTCTTCGACCTCGCA
>JAUIED010000023.1 GCA_030428905.1 Gammaproteobacteria bacterium | reverse complement strand
TAAGCAGGCCGACGAAGGAAACCAGCGCCACCGCAAACACGGCGCTCGCGTAGAGAAAGCCCCGTTCCCGGGCAACTTGCATGATGGGTGAGACGCCGGTGAATAACAGGTAGATGCACCAGCCCGCGACAATCGTACCCAGAAGAATATCGAGCCACAGGACGGGGAAGAGGCCGAGTAGCCCTGCCAGGAAGAAGGGCGTAGCGGTGTAGCTGATGAGCGTGACGCCCTGCGAGAACTTTGCATGATCGCCGTAGGTGTCGGACATCCAGAACACCATGAAGCCGAGGAACAGAACACCGCCGAGCATGGCGAGATAGAACAGGATGCACATCGGCAGGGCACTTTCTGCGGTGAGCCGCATGACGTCCCCGGCAATGCTCCAGCCGTGCGTGGTCACGCCGTAGTACCAGCAGGCTGCCGGTATGAGGGCCAGCGGCACGGTGTGCAGTACAAACACGTTCATGGTGCCTGCATTGTGCGTGGCTATGGCATGCCACCCTCGCATTGGCGCTACCAGCAGCATCAGAGCGTTGGTCAACGTGCGCATGAGTCGTTCCCCTTATTCATGTCGTTTGGGTTATCGAGGACGTCGAGACCGTGCCGGTCCAGATCGTCGAACTGCCGGTTGTTCACCGCCCACACGAAGGCGGTACCGGCGATGGTGAGTAGAACCACGGAAATTGGTATGAGCCACATCAACACTTCCATCAGCCAGCGCTCCCCTGAAGTGGCTTGTGAAGCGGTGTTCGCAGCAGCCGCATGGCGTTGAGCATCACCAGTATCGAGCTGGCAGACATGCCGAGCGCGGCTGCCCAGGGCGGCGCGTAGCCAAGGGCCGCGGCCGGTATGGCAAGCAGGTTGTAGCCCAAGGCCCAGGCCAGGTTTTCCCGCATGATGCGGTTGGCGCGGCGGCCCACGTGGATGATGTCTGCAAGCGCCATGAGTCTCGGGGTGAGGAGCACGACGTCGGCTCTGGACTTGACCAGGTCGTTGGTTTCCAGGGTGGAGACCGACAGGGCGGCGCGCGTGATCGCGGGAATGTCGTTGATACCGTCGCCCACGAACATGGTGGAGGCGGCGCTGTGCAGCGCCGCGTTTTTCTGCTCGGGAGTAAGCGATGGACAGTACTGGATGTCGAGTGTGCGGGCGATCTCCGCGCAGTGCGCATCATCGTCACCGCTCAGCATCTGCACGTCGAGGCCGCTGTTGCGCAGCGTAGCCACCGCAAGCGCCGCATCGGCGCGCAATGGTGCAGCCACCGTAAAACAGGCTGCCGGTTCTCCGCCGAGGCTCAGGTACACCTGCTTGCCGGTCGAGTCGGCAACGTCCGGCCACCCGGCAAACTCGGCACTGCCGATACGTGCCAACACGCCGCCAACCTCGCCCTGTACGCCCTGCTGCTGCACCGTGACGTCGTTGCATTCGAGATGCCCGCCGCTGTGGGCGAAGGCCCCGGCAATAGGGTGTGCTGCGTGTGCTTGCAGGGCGCGAGCGATGTCCAGACAAACGGCTGCGTCAAAACCTGCGTGGGTGTGCTGGCTGGTTACGCGGAAGTCCGGCGATGTGAGCGTGCCGGTCTTGTCGAGATACACCCGTTGCAGGTCCTCTGCACGCTCCAGCGCAGCGCTATCCTTGATGAGCACACCAGCCTGGCGCAGCCGCGCCATGGCGGCGGTGATTGCAGCTGGAGTTGCGAGCGACAAGGCACAGGGGCAGCTCACCACCAGTACCGCGAGCATGGCAGGCAGAGCGAGATCCGGGTCCACTTGCCACCAGACGGCGAAGGTGATGGCGGCGATGCTGAGGATGCCGGGAATGAAGTAGCGAGCCACCCGATCTGCGAGGCGTGCGAGTTTGTGTTTGTCGCTGAGGCTTGCTGCTGCCAGTTGGTCGATCTGGCCGATGCGTGCGTCGTCTCCGGTAGCGGTGATGGTCAGCGCGAAGCCTGCACCCCGGTTGAAAGTGCCTGCGTAGACGGCCGCACCCCCGGGCTTGCGGGCCCAGTCGCTCTCTCCCGTGAGCATGGCCTCTTCCAGCAGCGCAGGTGAGTCGAGCAAGCCGTCTCCTGGAAGTTGCTCGCCTTCCCCCACCCATACGCGATCACCGGGGCGCAGCTCCTTGAGTGGCACGGTGCGGCGCGCACCGTTATCCATGAGGCAGACCTGGCGTGGCAGTGCTGCTACAAGCGAGTCCTCGATCTGCAGCCGCAGCTTCAGCCGTTGCTCCAGGTAGCGCGCTCCGAGCATGAGGAAGGTGAACATCACCACAGAGTCGTAGTACACCTCGCCGTCGCCGGTAAGGGTTGCCCAGAGGCTCGCGCTGAAGGCGACCATGATGGCGAGTGCGATGGGCGCGTCCATGTTGAGGCCGCGGCGCAGGCTTGCGGCGGCGCTGACGAAGAACGGCATGGCGGCGTATGAGACCACCGGAATGCAGAAGGCGAGAGCGGTGTACTCCAGCAGCCGTGCATAGACCGGCTCCATACCCTGGAACGCGCCTGCGTAGAGGGCGATCTGCACCATCATCACCTGCATCATGGCAAGCCCCGCGATGCCCAGCCGCTTCAGCAGCGTGCGGTCCGCCGTGTGTGCAGCACTTTCTTCGCTGCTGCTGTTGCTCAGCAGCGCCGGTTGGAAGCCTGCAGATTCGATGCCGCGGATCAGCTCCGCGGCAGGCAGGGTGTGCGCATGTTCGATCACCACATGCCGTCGAACGGGATTGAACTGCATTTTCGTCACGCCGGCGATCGCGCCCAGCGCCTTTTCGATCTTGCTGGTGCAGGCGCTGCAGTGCATGTCTTCCACGGCGATGGCGGTTACCGAAGCGCTCACGTCTCGCTCCGCCAGCTCGTTTTGCTCAAGGGGCGGGCTTCGAGCTCTACGTCCACATCCGTGCTGCTGGTAGCCAGGTAGATCATCACCGCGCCAAGTGCCACGCTCGACAGGGGAATCGCAATCAACAGGCCAATCATGAATCGCTTCATCGTGGCGCGCTCCCCATGGGGCTCAGGAACCGCGTCTCCTCAAGCACGCATCTGGCGTCCTGGCACACTTCGATCTCTACCTTGACGTTGGCGCGGCTGGAATCGTTGCTTACGAGCTGCATGGTGGTATCGAACACCTCTCCTGCGTCGATGGTGAGACTGTCCCTGGAGATCAGCCGGATACTCTCAGGAGATGCCACACGCACCGTATAGCTTCCTCCGGTCTGAGTTTTGTTCATGACTTTGAGCTGATAGTCATTGCGCACCCGGCCGTCTGCCTGCAGGTGATACAGCGTGTCGCGCTCGCGGATGATGTCGAACGCGAACGGGCTGCGAACCGTCAAGGCGTAACCGAAGGCCACCATGAGCACCACGCACACCGCGGCATAGCCGATACTTCGGCCGCGCAGCCAATGGGTGTTGCCGCCTGCCAGCTCGTGTTCTGTGGTGTAGCGGATGAGACCTGGCGGGTAATCCATCTTCTCCATCACCTGCGCGCAGGCATCGATGCAGTGGGCGCAGCCGATGCACTCGTACTGCAGACCGTTGCGTATATCGATACCTGTCGGGCAGACCTGCACGCAGAGTTGGCAGTCGATGCAGTCCCCAAGTGTGTCTTGCGCCTCACCGCGTTTGCGCGAGCCGCGCGGCTCACCCCGTGCGGCGTCGTAGGAGACGATGAGCGTGTCCTTGTCGAACATGGCCGACTGAAAGCGTGCGTAGGGGCACATGTATTTGCACACTTGCTCACGCATCCAGCCTGCGTTGACGTAGGTAGCACCTGTGAAGAACAGGGTCCAGAACGCTGCCCAGCCGGTGACCTCCAGCGTCAAAAAGTCAGCAGTCAGCTCGCGTATGGGCGTGAAATAGCCAACGAACGTCAGCCCCGTGAGGAATGCCCAACCCAACCACATGGCATGCTTGAAGGCGCGTTTACGCACCTTTGTGAGGCTCATCGGCGCCTGCTCCAAACGCATGCGCTGGTGGCGCGGGCCTTCCGCTACCTGCTCCATCCACATGAAGATGGCGGTCCAGACGGTTTGTGGGCAGGTGTAGCCGCACCACAGGCGCCCGACGATGGTGGTCACCGTGAAGAGGCCAAACGCCGCGATCATGAGGAGCCAGCCCAGGAGCCACAGATCCTGCGGCCAGATGGTCAGCCCGAGTATGTGGAACTGTCGCGCGGGCAGATCGAACAGCACCATCTGCCGTTCGCCCCAGTTCAGCCAGGGAACGGCGAAGTAGCCCACCAGCAACGGCCACCCGGTGTAGAAACGCAGGCGTTGAAAAATTCCACCCACATAGCGGGTGAAGATCTTCTCCCGCCGCTGATAGAGATCCTTCGGCCCGAACCCTTCCAGGCGGACGGGATCTCCCGATTCAGCGCCGTCCGTCGAGCCGTTGCCGTGAGGCGAGCCGTTCATTCTGCTGACAGGCTCCGCACGTAGCCTGCGAGTATGTGTACCTGTTGTTCGCTCAACAAATCGTTGAACGCTGGCATGTAACCACTGCGGCCGTTGCGTACGGTGAAGCTGATCTCTTCGATGCTGGAGCCGTACAACCACAGGTCGTTAGTGAGGTTCGGCGCGCCGAGCATGGGGTTACCCTTGCCGTCGGCGCCATGACAGGCCACACAGAAAATGTTGAAGCGGGCCTTGCCTGCTTCGGCCACATCCGCATCGTGTTCCAGCCCGGCTAGGCTGCGCACGTAGGTGGCTACCTCTGTCACGCCCTGGTCGCCCAGTGCGGCGCCCCAGGGCGCCATAACAGCCTGACGACCGTTCATGATGGTGGCCTTCACCGCATTGAAGTCATCACCCCAGATCCACTCTGCATCCGTTAGGTCCGGGAAGCCGAAGCTGCCCGTGGCGCCGATACCATGGCAGGTGGCGCAATTGTTGAGAAAGAGCCTCCGGCCCACCTGCATGGCGCTGCGATCGGCGATCAGTTCTGCTTCGGAAAGCGCTCCGAGACGGTCGTAGAGCGGCGCAAAACGATCCTCATGGGCGGCGATTTCGGCATCGTGCTGACCCTGGGAACTCCAGTTGCCTACACCTTCGACATTGCCGAGACCTGGGTAGTAGACGAGGTAGATGGCGGCGAAGACGATGGTGATCACGAACCCCCACACCCACCACATGGGTAGCGGGCTGTCGAGCTCCTCGATGCCGTCCCAGGTGTGGCCGGTGGTTTTCTCCTCGCCACCGGTGGTGCGGTTGGCGAACAGCAGCCACAGCATGGCAACCAGGCTCACGACCGTGCCAATGATCACGAACCATGACCAGGCGCTACTCATCATTGCTGCTCTCCTTCCTCGTTGTGCCAGCCTCGCTGAACTCATCCAGCGGGATACGGCCGCGTGCCTCGAAGCGTGCCTTGTTGCCGGGCCAGTAGACCCACACCACGAGCGCCGTGAAGGCGATGACCACGCAGATGAGCGAAAAACTCATGGTGCTCATTGGTCACCTCCGTAGCCCTGCATGTCGCGGCCGAGTGACTGCAGATAGGCGATCAACGCTTCGCTTTCCGCTACACCTTCAACCGCCGCGCTCGCGCCGGCGATGTCTTCGTCCGTATACGGCACGCCGAGCGTGCGCAGGGTGCGCATCTTGGCTGCGGTGTCGGCACCGTCTAAGTTGTTGTCGAAGAGCCAGGGGTAGGCCGGCATGTTTGACACCGGCACCACGCTGCGTGGATCTGCCAGGTGCGCGCGATGCCAGTCGTCGCTGTAGCGGCCACCCACCCGGGCGAGGTCCGGACCGGTGCGCTTCGAGCCCCACAGGAACGGACGTTCGTAGACATCCTCACCCGCCACGGAGTAGTGGCCGTAACGCTGCGATTCGCTGCGCAGCGTGCGCACCATCTGCGTGTGGCAGCCCACGCAGCCTTCGCGGATGTAGATGTCGCGGCCTTCCAGCTCCACTGCTGTGTAGGGTTTCAGATTGGGTACCGGCTTGGTGCCAGCCTGGTCGAACAGCATCGGGAAGATCTCGACGATACCGCCGATGCTCACGGCGATCAGTGTAAAGGCGATCAACAGCCCAACGCGTTTTTCGATGGTTGCGTGCTTCATGTCAGGCCTCCACCGGTCGGTTGATGAGCGGCGTTGCAGGCGCCTCGGCTTCGTCGCGGGTCTTTCCTTTCGCCGTCTGGATGACGTTGTAGGCCATGATCAGCATGCCGGTGAAGAAGATGGCTCCGCCGATGAAGCGCGCGTAGTAGCCGGGGTAGCTGGCTTCCACGACCTCGGCGAAGCTGTAGGTCAGCGTGCCGTCGATGGAGGTCGCTCGCCACATCAGCCCCTGCAGCAGGCCGTTGACCCACATTGAGGCGATGTAGATGACGGTACCGATGGTGGACAGCCAGAAGTGCAGATTGATCAGCTTGACACTGTACATCTCTCCCGCCTTGCGGCCGAACATGATCGGCAGCAGGTGGTACATGGAGCCGATGCTCACCATTGCTACCCAGCCCAGCGCGCCGGAGTGCACGTGGCCGATGGTCCAGTCGGTGTTGTGCGACAGGGCGTTGATCGTCTTGATGGACATCATCGGCCCTTCGAAAGTGGACATGCCGTAGAAGGAGATAGAGACGATCAGGAATTTGATGATGGGATCGGTACGCAGTTTGTCCCAGGCGCCTGACAAGGTCATGATGCCGTTGATCATGCCGCCCCAGGACGGTGCCAGCAGCACCAGCGACATCACCATGCCCAGGCTCTGCGCCCAGTCCGGTAGTGATGTGTAGTGCAGATGGTGCGGGCCAGCCCAAACGTAGATGGCGATCAACGCCCAGAAATGCACGATGGACAGCCGGTAGGAATACACCGGCCGGCCCGCCTGTTTCGGCACGAAGTAGTACATGATGCCGAGGAACCCGGCGGTGAGGAAAAAGCCCACCGCGTTGTGCCCGTACCACCACTGCATCATGGCATCCATCGCACCGGCGTAGGCCGAGTAACTCTTGAACATACTCACGGGCAACGCGAGGCTGTTGAAGATGTGCAGAACAGCGACGCCGATGATCAGCGCGCCGAAGAACCAGTTCGCCACATAGATGTGTTCGACCTTGCGCTTACCGATGGTGCCGAAAAAGACGATGCCGAACGCCACCCACACCACGGCGATGAGAATATCGATGGGCCACTCGAGCTCCGCGTACTCTTTCGACGTGGTGATGCCCAGCGGCAGCGTGATGGCGGCGAGCACGATCACGGTCTGCCAGCCGTAGAACACGAACCACGCAAGCTTCGAGGAGATCAGCGGCACCTGGCAGGTGCGCTGCACGGCGTAGAACGCGCTCGCCATCAGTGCGCAGCCGCCGAATGCGAAGATCACGGCGTTGGTGTGCAGCGGTCGCAAGCGGCCGAAGCTGAGCCACGGGATATCGAAGTTGAGTGCGGGCCAGGCCATCTGACCGGCGAGCAGGAGACCGACGGCCATGCCGACGATACCCCACACCACGGTCATGACGGCAAAAGCGCGCACGACTTTGAAGTCGTAATTTGGTTGATCGACCACGGGAGCGTCCGTTCTTGGTTTTTGTGGCCGAAAGTCTAGGTTTGCTGTGAGGCCGGACCTACCCGTAGTTTCCGAAAAGCGCTACGTAGTCTGCCAGAACTGTCACCCGGCGGACGGCTCCTCGTAGATTGAACTGTCGGTTTTGGCACTCTCTTCCGAGATGCGCCGGCCGAGCGCTTCGAACGTTGGAATTTCGTCGTCAGCGAGCGGCTTCATGAATGGCTTTCGGGCAAGCGCAGCCTCGATATACGGTGCCAGCTCTGCCTGCTTCCTCGCTTCGCGCTCGGCCTCGCCGGCCTTGAATTCGGGCATGACCTGCGATGCGAAGAGCTCCAGCGAGTGGCAGATGTCCTCGTGCCGGTTGTTGCCGGCCTGCTGGATGAATGTCACCTGGTCCACGCCGACCTCGGCGAACTTGCGCAGGTGCTCGGTGAGATCCTCCGGCGTGCCGATGCCGCCGGCAGCGCCGGAAAGGGCATTGTTGTAGTCGGTGCTGTCGAGCGCGCGCTTGGCCGCCTGCGCTTTCTGGAAGTTCTCCCAGAGATTGGTGCGGCCGGGTTTGTGCTCGCCGAATCCATACAGGCTGCCGAGCGCGTAGCCGAAGAACTCGAAGCCTTCCAGGCCGTTGCGCACTGCCTGCTCGCGATCTTCGTGACAGGAGAAGCTCGACACCATGCAGATGTTGGCGTTCACGGCGTGGCCGATGGGCACGCAGGCGTCGCTCTTGATGATGCTGTAGTACTCATCCACCCAGTCTTTCGCCTCCAGAGGGTCGACGAAAGCAAAGGTAAGGGCACCGATGCCGAGCCTGGCCGCCATGCGGATGGTGTCGCGCTGCGAGCAGGCCACCCACAGCGGGGGGTGCGGTTTCTGCACGGACTTCGGTACGAGGTTTCTGCACGGCATGGAGAAGAACTTGCCTTCGTAGCCAGGGTAGGGGTCCATGGCGAGGATGTTGGCGATCTGTTCGGTGGCTTCCAGATACATTTCACGCTTCTGCTCCACTGGAATGCCGAAGCCGCCAAGCTCCAGCTCCGCAGAGGACTCACCGGTGCCGAAATCCACGCGGCCGTTGGATACGAGGTCCAGCGTTGCGATCACCTCGGCGGTGCGGGCCGGATGGTTGTACTGCGGAATGACCTGCCGGATGCCCTGGCCCAGGCGAATGTTCTTCGTGCGCTGTGAGCAGGCGGCGAGAAATACTTCCGGAGCGGAGGAGTGTGAATACTCCTCGAGAAAGTGGTGCTCCACCTCCCAGGCGTAGTCGAGCCCCAACTCGTCGGCGAGCTGCACCTGGTCGAGGGCCTCGTTGAACAGGCGCTGCTCGTCGCCGTCGCGCCACGGTCGCGGCAGTTGATGCTCGTAGAAGATGCCGAATTTCATGCGCTTGCCCCTTTCCCCAAACTGATGTGACCGTTGAACATAACGCAGGTCGCAGCAGCGGGCCAGGTTCACAACATGTGGTTCAGAACATGTGGAATAGAGCCGTCGATAGTACAGCCGCGATGAGCGTCCCCGTCACCAGCCGGGTCAGGCGCCCGCGGGACAGCGCCGCGGCGAGCACAGCCTTCACTACGGTGTTCGACCACGCAGCCAGCAGGATGCCGAACGCGGCGATGTCGGCTGCGGTTGTGGTGATGGATTTCTCTGCCAGTGTCAGGCCGATGGCGTCCACATCGGTCAGGCCTGAGATCAGCGCGGCAATGTACAGGCCGCTGGAGCCAAAACGGCCTTCCAGCCAGGGCACGGCGATGAACAGCGCGGTCAGGAACACAGCGAACAGCGCAGCACCCTTCAGCTCCAGCGGATTGTTCAGGGCGAGGCTTGCGGCCGCGTCTGCATCGCGATGACGCAGCACCAGCCAGATGGCCACGCCGACCGGTACGGCGGCGAGGACGATGAGCGCGCCGCCAAGGTGGTTTGCCAGAGCGTCGTTCACCACGCTGGTGAGAACCAACAGGCGGATTGGCATGACGGCACAGGCGAGCAACACGCCGGCGGCGAGCAATGGGACGGCTTGCGGCTGCGTGCTGGCCATGCGTGAAAGCGTAGCGGTCACGGCGGTGGAGGATGTCAGGCCGCCGAACAGGGCGGTGAGCAGTATGCCCAGCCGGTCACCGAGGGTGCGCACGCTCACATAGCCCAGATAGGACAATCCGAGAATCAACAACACGAACCAGCCGATGGTGCGGAAGTTCAGCCCCTCCATCCATACGTCGCGGTTCGGCAGCAGCGGTAGCAGCACGACAGCCACCACCAGCAGTTGGATGGTGGAAAGCACTTCCAGCCGCTTCAGGCGTTGCACGAATCCGTGCAGCTCGGGTTTGAGGCCGAGGATCAGGGCAGCTACCGCGGCGGTGGAAATAGCCAGCAGGAGTTCACCCAGGCCGGCGGTGATACCGCAGGCATAAGCCACCACCAGGGCGATCTCCGTGGTGTAGCCATAGTCGTTGAAGCGTTTGCTGGTGGTGCGGTAGCCGAGCAGCGCAAGGGCTGCGACGGCGACGAAGCCCATGGGTACCAGTACGGTCTGATCCAGACGCGCGAGTAATCCGCCGAGCAGGGCCGTCAGTGCAAATGTGCGGATGCCGGGGTTGGCTTCGCCGTCGGCGGCGTGGGTCCAACCCCGCTCCAGGCCGAGAACGACCCCTGCCGTCAGCGCGACGCCGAGGGCTCTTGCGGTGTCGAACTCCAGATCAGCGGGACCGCAGAAACACGGTATCCACCGAGCCGCCGAGGTGGTCGAGCTCGTAGGTCAGCGCTTTACGCGCCTCCTCGGAGCCGGCGCACTCGGCATAGCCCTGGATGGCGGAAACGATCAGCGCCAGCAGAACATCTGCGCGGTCCACACCGCCGGCGGCGGCCTGTTTCTCTGCCTCGTCGATGCCTGCTTTGGCAAATGCGTACTTACTCATCAGCTCACGTTCATCGGGTGGATTTTCACTGCCAGCACGTCACACGGCACACCGTGGAGCACCGCATTGGCCGTGGAGCCGAGCAACAGTCCCAGACCGTGTCGCCCGTGCGTGCCGATGACGATGAGGTCGGTTTCGAGCGACTCGGCGAGCGCGCGGATCTCGGTGGGCGGGTGGCCCAGCGCAACGTGCACGTCGCCGGCGTTGACCTTGTACACCGAGGAAAGCTCGGTGAGTTGCTTGGTGGCCTGATCCAGCGCTTCCTTTTCAAACGCGACGGCGCCGCTGGTGATTGGCGCCATGTCCAGCCCGCCGTACACGCGTGACAGCGGCTTGACGACGCTCACCACGGAGAGTTTTGCACCCTGTTCCTTGGCGAGCGCTGCGGCGGCGGAGATCACTTCATCTGCTTCCTCGGTGAGGTCCACGGCTACCAGAATGTTGTTGTATCCCATTGCGGGCTCCCGCTAGTTGTTGTGTATGGCTGCATTGTGCAGCGGCGGTGCGCTGCGGGTCATGGTGGGTTACCAGCAATATCTCTCGGGAATCACCTAGTAGTGTGCACAGCCTGACCGGCATCTACGTAAAGCCCTGTTGTTGGCGCGCCTGCACACTGCACTATCTAGGGTATCAGTGTACGCCGGGATCGGTGCGACGCGCTTGCGCCAGCGGCGGTGCCGATTACCATCTCCAGGGTGAGAACCCCTTTCGCGCCTGAACAGGAATCTGAAATTGTCACTACCGAATCCGCTGTTCGAAGCCAGCTATGAGCGTCTGTTCGGCGGCAATGTTGCTCTGGGCCCGGAGACCGATGCGTTTTTCGAACGGTTCTACGATCACTTCCTCCAGCACGAAGAAGTCGCCCGATTGTTCGAGCGCACCGATATGCGCAAGCAGGTGCAGATGCTCAAGCGATCCATGTTGCACCTCGTGTCCTTCTATGTGATTGACGAGCCCAATGCCGAGTTGGCCCGTCTTGCTGCGCTGCACCGTTCGCTGCGCATCGGCCCTGCGCTGCTCGACAGCTGGCTCGATGCGCTGCGCACCACCGTTCGCGAGCTGGATTCGCAGTGCGATGAGCGTACGGAGCTCGCCTGGTGCTGGGCGCTGACTCCGGGCATCACCTATATGCGTCTGGGGATGGGGGCGACATGAACGCGCAGCATGTCCAATGGCTCAACGACTACGCTCCGGAAATTCTCGACGCCGTGGTGGATGCGATTCTCACCATCGACGCGCGCGGGCGTATTCAGTCTGTCAATGCGGCTGCCCTTCGCCAGTTCGGCTACACGGAGAGTGAGATGGTAGGCGAGCCGCTGGCCATGCTCATGCCGGAACCCTACCGCAGTGCTCACCAGCGCTTCGTGGATGGCTACCTTGCTACCGGGGAGGCGAAGATCATCGGTATCGGTCGGGAGCTTGAAGCACGCGCCAAGGATGGCACCGTCTTTCCCATCTACCTCGCGGTGAGCGAAATAAACACTGAAGAAGGCACGTACTTCGCCGGCATCATTCGTGACCTGACGGCGGAGAAAGCGGCCGAACAGGCCCTGCTCGAGCAACGTGAGCGGCTCTCGCAGGTCGCGCGGCTCAGCACCATGGGTGAGATGACGGCAAGCATCGCCCATGAGATCAATCAGCCCCTCACGGCGATATCGATGTATGCCCAGGCCTGCGTGAAGCTGCTGCAGATGGATGATCTCAACCGCGAGAAGCTGGTGGATGCGCTCACCAAGCTCAACCGGCAGGCGCTGCGGGCCGGCGCTGTCATCGAACGCATACAGCGATTCGTGCGTCATGAAGATGGTGAGCGGCAGCTCGTGGATATGAACGCACTGGTCAGGGATCTGTCGCACCTGGCGGCGGGTGATGCGCGTCTACACGGCATCGAGTTGCGTTTCGACCTGGCCGAAGGGTTGCCAAATGTCTTCTGCGACCCCATACAGGTGCAACAGGTAGCGTTGAACCTGATCCGCAATGCGATCGATGCCATGCATGAGATCGGTTGCCGCAACGGTCATGTCCTCCAGATTGGCACACGCATTGTCGAAGGTGCCGCAGAAGGTGCCGTGGAGGTGACAGTGGTAGACTGCGGCACGGGAGTGGCCGAAGAACACATGGACTTGGTGTTCAGCGCTTTTCATACAACCAAACAGGATGGTATGGGCATGGGGCTGTCGATCTGCAGGTCGATCATAGAGGATCACGGCGGGCTGCTGGATTTTCGTAACAACGACACGTGCGGCTGCACGTTCTTCTTCCGTCTTCCGGTAGATGGCGATGAGTGATGCGCCCATCGTCTACGTGGTAGACGACGACGAGCCCGTGCGGGACGCGGTGAGCATGCTGCTCGATACGGTCGATATCATGCACGAGACGTTCCCTGACGCACCCACGTTCCTGAACACGTTCGACGCCAACCGTCAGGGGTGCCTCGTGCTGGACATCCGCATGCCGGGCATGAGCGGACTCGAGCTGCAGGAAGAACTCAACCAGCGTGCCGTGAAGCTGCCCATCATCTTCATCACCGGGCATGGCGACATTCCGATGGCGGTGGAGGCCATGCGCCGGGGTGCGGTCGATTTCATCCGCAAACCGTTTCGCGATCAGGAGCTGCTTGATCGTATCAATGAAGCCCTGGCGATGGATGAGGCGCAGCGGCAACGCGATGCCGGCACCGATGAGGCCAGAGCTCTGGTGGCGGAGCTCACGCCGCGAGAGACAGAGGTGTTTGAGCGGGTGACCGACGGACAGGCTAACAAAGTCATTGCCATCGAACTCGGCATCAGCGAGCGCACGGTGGAGATCCACCGAAGCCAGGTGATGCACAAGACCGGATCGCGTTCGCTGGCCGATCTCGTGCGCCTGAAGTTGCGGCTGGAGAGGCCGTGACTGGAGGATTGTTCGCTGGCTCTGAGGCTGTTCCCTAGCAGGGTACTGAAAAAGTACTTCCTGTACTTTTTCAGCGACCGCGGGCTGTCGCCCGCTCACGCCGAATCAAGCACTTACGCGCTTGGTTCGCGGCCCGTCCGTCCCTGGCCGGGGTACCAGGCTGCTTTTTCAGCAGCCTGCTAGGGGAAAACCCCGATTGGACGAGGCAGGCGCCGCGACTAACGTGGCGTAATGGAAGCAGTATCCGTTCATCTTGGGCCGCCGGTGTGCATCATTGATGCAGATCCTGCGGTACGCGATAGTATCGCTGCGGTGGTGGATCTGTACGGTATCGCGGTGTTGAGTTACTCCACGGGAACCAGCTTCTTCAATGACGTCGAGCGATTGCTCGCGATTCGCTGTGTGCTGTGCGCAGCACAGCTGCCGGACGCGTCCGGTTTCGACATCTATCGCTGGCTGAGTGCGAGGGGCATCGACGCACCGTTCGCCCTGATGCTGAGCCGGCCGTCCAGCGGGTTGCTCAGAACCGCAGAGGTACTTGGCATCAAGGCGGTGCTTGAGAAACCGTTGCTTGAGCCGGCGCGGGTGCTCGACTTCATATGCGAGCCCGCCCATTGAGTGCAACGCTGCCTGATGCGCTGCTCGATGCTCACGCTTACGCCCACGACGTTGATACGGTGCGCGTCGTCGAAACGCACATGTCCTGGGTGTTTCTCACCGGTGACTACGCCTACAAAGTAAAAAAGCCCGTTCGGTTCGACTTTGTGGACTTCTCCGCGTTGGCGGATCGTCGCCGTTTCTGCGAGGCGGAGCTTGTCCTCAATCGGCGCTTCGCGCCCGATCTGTATCTGTCCGTGGAGCCGATCAGCCTGCACAACGATCGGCTGGTCCTCGGTGGCACCAGTGAAACCGGTGGCACAGGTGAAACCGTGGATTGGGCGGTGCGTATGCGCCAGTTCGATACCGATATGGCGGCGGATCGGCTCATCGCTGAAGGGCGGCTGACGCTCGCGGAATTGCAGGATTTTGCGGCTCGCCTGGCGCAGCAGCATGGACAGCTGCCCAGGATCGATCAGGGCGCTAAGCCGGCGGTGGCAATGCTTGCGAATTTCGCAACCCTCGCTCAGACACAAGGGGCGCGGAGATTCACTACCGCGCTGGCAGAGCTCGAAGCCTGGACACAGGGAGCGCTGCGACGCTTGGATCCCATGATCAACACACGCGCCCAGAACGCTGTGCGGGACTGCCATGGCGACCTGCACCTGGGCAACATCGTGCGTACCGAAGCTGGACTGGAGGCGTTCGACTGCCTGGAGTTCAACTTGAGCCTCCGGCAGATCGACATCTGCAGTGACATCGCCTTTCTGTTCATGGACCTTGCCGTGCGCGGCCGGACGGACCTGGCCTACGGCTTTATCGACGCCTACATGGATGCCAGCGGCGACTACGAGGCGTTGACGCTGCTCAACCTGTACGCGGTGTATCGGGCGGTGGTGCGCGCAAAAGTGGCAGCGCTGCGGCTCGATCAGACCGGCGATGCCGCCGCCTATAAACAGCTCAGCACACAAATAACCTGGGCGCGGGCTCGAACGGCAAGGCCCGCGGGGCGTCTCATCATTACCTGTGGGCTGTCCGGCTCCGGAAAGTCCTACTGGGCGCGTCAGCTCGTGCCCGAGCTGGGCGCCCTGCGCTTGCGCTCCGATGTGCTGCGCAAACATCTCGCGGGTCTGGCGCCGCAGGCGCGCAGTGGTTCCGGCATCGATGATGGCATCTACGCCCGCGAGATGGGTGAGTGCACCTACGATGCACTCGCCCGGCTTGCCTCGTCTCTTCTCGCGGATGGCGAGACCGTGATTGTCGATGCGACGAATCTGCAGCGCGCACAGCGGCAACGGTTCTACGACGTTGCCACGGACGCCGATGCGCGTTGTACGGTGCTTTACTTCACGGCGCCCGAGTCGGTGCTGCAGGAGCGCATCGCGCAACGCACTGCTGACGCCAGCGACGCATCAGAAGCAGACAGCGCGGTACTGGCCGGGCAGATGCAAGCGCTGGAGCCGCCAGCCGCCGACGAACCGGTTGTCATTCTGGATACCGAAGCGCTGGACCTGCGCACTGTATTGAAGAAGCTGGAGGCCGCATGAGTGCAATGCTGGAAAGACTCCACCAGGACCACGCCCGGCTGGCCAAGCTCGCGAGCGTGTTACGGGTGCACATCCAGGAACAGTACAAAGGACGACACGGCCGCGGTGGTTGGCTGGACCTGCTGGCCTGCATGGTGGACTACGTGCGCGAGTATCCCGACGCCGTGCACCATCCGTTGGAAGATCGCGTGTTTGAGCGATTGATTGCACTTGGACTGACCCCTGCCGAACGTACGGTTGTGGAGAACAACTTGGCCGAGCATGCGAAGCTGGCGGACGCGACGCGGCGGATGGCAGAAGATGTGGACATGGTGCTGGCCGGCAAGGCGGTGAGCGATTCCAACCTCGTAGCGAACGCCACAGCGTACCTGGACCTGCAGCTTGCCCACATGCGACGAGAAGAAACTGTTCTCTTTCCGCTGGCTGAGCGCCTGTTCACCGAGGCCATGTGGCAGGAAGTGGAACAGGAAGAAGCTGCTGCCCGGGATCCTCTATTCGATCAGCGCCTCGGGCGCTACGACAGCCTGTTCGAGTTCGTTACCGGCGCCTGAAACCTGCATCGTCTCCAGGTAGCTCACCATCGCGTCTATCTTCGCCGTTACCCGCGCGTTGGCCGGTTCGTCATACCCTTCCTGGGTCTGCAGCACGGCGCCCCAGACCGGCATGTCGTAGGGGCCGTGTGCCTGGCGGGACTCGCGGCCGTCGATGATGCGGGTTAGCCAGGCCCGTGGAAACTGTCCGTCGTTGCGCTGGCTCAGATAGCGCAGATCCTGCAGAACGACATTCAGCGACGGCGTGACCGCACCATCGCCTTCACCGTAGGTGCCGTGGCAATTGGCGCAGTGGTTGAGGTAGAGCGCCTGGCCATCGTATTGCGGCGGTTCGCCGGCAAGGCTGCAGGTAGCAACACTCAGGGTGAGCGCGGCCCACACAGCGGCGGCGAGCCCGGCAAGCGACAACTGGTCCGGTATGCGCATCTTCTGTCTCCCATCTGCGACCTGTCGGAAGTATGCCGGCCTTACCTGCGTCACAGCCTCCGTGGTTTCCCCTAGCTTCGTGGAGGTAAGCGCCGATAGGCGCATGGTGCGGTGCTGCCTAGCATCCACTGGTATCGTTTCTGCAATCAGATGAAGGGGACACTGTGTACAAGAACGTTCTCGCCGCGGTGGAGCTTTCCGAAACCTCAGCCCGACTGGTACTCGATAAGGTGGCCCAGATCGTCGGCGCCGATGCGCGGGTGACTGCGCTGCACGTAGTTGAGCCTCAGTACGTGCAGTACAGCTTTGATCCGACGTTTACCGGCTCTCTGATCAAGAGCCTCGAGCGAGAGGCCATGGAATCCGCGGCGCGCCGATTGGCGGATCTTTGTGAGTCTTACGACATTGGCGAGGCTGACCAGGCAGTTGTGATGGGCCATGCCGCCTCGGAGATTCGCGATTACGCTCGCCAGAACGGCATCGATCTGATCGTCATGGGGACCCATGGACGACGCGGCTGGCAGCGTCTGCTCGGCAGCACTGCGGCTGGTGTGCTGCACGGTGCGCCGGCAGATGTATTTCTGTGCCGTGTGGCTGAAGCGACGGACGCTTGACCGCCGAGACGCGGCTGGCACATCTCCTCGCAGCTACGGGCGCGACCATAGTTGCTGCCGAGTCCTGCACCGGTGGCCTGGTCGCCGCACGATTGACCAGCGTGGCCGGCAGCTCGGCATGGTTTGAGGGCAGTTTCGTCACTTACGCCTCACGCCTGAAGTCGCGGGCGCTTGGCGTGCCGGCTGAGACGATTGCCCGTTGGGGTGCGGTCAGCGAACCCACGGCGAAAGCCATGGCGGTCGGCGCGCTCAACCGGTCTTCGGCGAGTTTTAGCGTATCGGTCACGGGCATCGCAGGGCCCGATGGCGGTGATCTGGCGACGCCGGTAGGCACGGTTTGGTTTGCCTGGGCCAGGCGTAACCACCGCGATTGGTTTGAGGTGCTGCAGAGCTCGGTGCGGCGATTCGATGGAGGTCGCGCGGAGGTGCGATCGGCGGCAGCGGAGTTCGCCATCGAGGGGTTGATTCGCGCGTGTACCGAGGCCGCCGAAGATTGAACGCCCATCTTGAGCGGTATCAGTGGTGGGTGGAAACAACATCGGCTGAGAAGGGAAAGTGAGGTTCCGCCCTGGGGAGAGAGGCAGAGAGGAAATCGGGCGGAACCTCAAAGAAGGCGCGATTGTGCGCGGTGCTGAGGTGGCCTGCCGTACGGGATTCCCGAAGTTGCTGAAAACCGAAACTGCGTACGGCAACTACGGATGGTGGCGGTGGTGCGGGTACGGCTAGCTTGGAAATACAACTGCATGGGAACACCGAACAATGTCAGCAACGGATGAAGTCACCCAACGTCTCCAACACATGCGCGCAAGTATCGTTGAACGCAAGCAGAAACTCGCCCGGCACGTGGAGCACCGCGAGGAGCCCTTGCCGCAGGACTTTGCCGAGCAGGCGGTGGAGATGGGAAACGACGAAACCATGGTGGCGCTCGAGCGCGAGCTGGCGATGGAGCTCAAGGACATCGATCTGGCCCTTGCACGATTGCAGAAAGGCACCTACGGTTCCTGTGTGACCTGCGGCGAAGACATACATCCGGATCGGCTGAAGGCGTTGCCGGCGGCTGCCATGTGCATTCGCTGTGCCTCAGCGGCTTGATCTGCCGCTCAACCTGCGTTCAATAACGTGAACAAGACGACCAACCTATCAAGGAGCTGATATGCGGCTGGATTCTGCGCTGACGATTCTGGACAAACCGAAGCACATGCAAACCGCTTTCAAGCGTGCAGTGCAGATTCAAGGCGCCACCGGTGCGCATCTTGATCTTGCAGCGTTCTGCTGGCAGCCGATGGTGGAGTCTTCGGAGTTTTTCGATGCGCATCAGCGGCGCACGCTTCGTCAGGAAATTCTGCTGGAGCGCAAGCAGTGGCAGCGGGCACTGGTGCAGGATTCCGGTTGCGCTGCCAAAGACGTCTCTCTGCACACTGCCTGGACGGACGACATTGCGGGTTGGATTCGGCGGGCTTTGGAGAAAAAGCCGCGTGATCTCATCATCAAGTCGGTGCACCAGACGAAAACCATTGCGCACACGCCCCTCGACTGGGAGCTTCTGCGCACCGCGTCGGTGCCGGTGCTGTTAGCGTCCACCAGAAAGCGTAAGCCTGCCGGAAGAGTTCTTGCTGCCATCGATCTGCGTCACACGGACCGCACGCATCAACGCCTGAATCGCAAGGTGCTGGCTGCAGCGGATCGCTTTGCCAGCATCTACGGTGCTGAACTGCACTGCGTGTCGGCGCTGGAGATCTCCAACGTTCTGCGCGACCTGGACATCATTGACGAACGTGAAACGAAGAAGCGCATGCTGCAGAAGTCGCAGGATGTGCTGGCAGACCTGCTGAGCCCCTACAGTGTCAAGAAGTCGCATCGCCACTTCCCGGTTGGGAAGGTCGGCCAGACCGTGACCCAGACCGCGCGCAAGCTCAATGCCGATCTGCTGGTGGTGGGGAGCTGTGCGCATCGCGTGCGGCAATTTGTGGGTCTTGGCAACTCGGCCGAGCGCATCCTGTCACGGGCGACCTGCGACGTGCTCGCCGTGCATCCGTGATGCGCTGAGGGCGCAGGGAGATGGCCCTGCTCCTGCTGGGTGTCATCTTTCTCGTTGGCCTTGCCAGCGATGTGGTGGGCCGCACGACATTTCTACCACGCGTCAGCGTTCTGCTGCTGGCGGGCCTTGCCATCGGCCCGGCGGGCCTCGGCTTTCTACCGCGCGCCCTTGCGCAGGAGTGGTTTCCCGTACTCACCCAGATGGCGCTGGCGATGGTGGGTTTCCTGCTCGGCCAGCAACTACGCCTGCCGTCCCTGCGCGAGCGCGGCAAACCGGTGCTTGTGCTGTCGGTGAGCAAAGTGCTGTGCGCATCGCTTTTCGTGTTTGTGGCGAGCCTGGCCTTTGGCGCTCCGCTGACGCTGGCGCTGGTCCTGGCCGGTATCGCACCGGCTACTGCACCAACGGCAACCTATGATGTGGTGCATGAAACTGGCGTGAGCAACAGCTTCACCGACACACTGCTGTCCATTGTTGCCATCGACGATGCCTGGGGGTTGATCGTGTTTTCCCTGCTCATGGCCTTCGCCAGCGGCAACGGTGCGGGCGTGGAGGTGCTCACACCCGGTCTGATCGAAGTGTTCGCCAGCCTCGCGCTTGGCGGCCTGCTCGGTCTGCCGATGGCCATGGTGACAGGACGGCTGAACTTCGGCGAGCGGGAGGGCGAGCCCATTCTGGCGGAGGCACTCGGTTTCGTATTCGTTTGCGCCGGCCTGGCGGCATGGCTCGAGCTGTCGCCGATCCTTGCGGCCATGGCCATGGGCATCGTCGTGGCGAGCACCGCACGGCACCACAGCAAACCGTTTCATGCCATCGAAGGCGTGGAGTGGCCCTTCATGATTCTGTTCTTCGTGCTGGCGGGCGCGTCGCTGCACATGGAACTGCTCGCTGGGGTGGGCTGGCTGCTGCTGGCCTATCTCCTGGCGCGAGGAATCGGTATCGTGTGCGGTATCTGGCTTGGCGGCACAGTCATCGACGCGCCGGCCCGGGTAAAATACACGCTTGGTCTTGCGCTTCTGCCGCAGGCTGGCGTTGCACTTGGTCTGGCGCTGGTCGCCTCACAGAGATTTCCGGACTACGCACAGACCATACTGACCATCGTATTGGCGTCTACCGTAGTCCTGGAACTGACGTCGCCGGTGCTTACGCGCTGGGTAATCCGCCGCTGACGGCGGTGAAAGGAGAAAACCATGTCGAATCTTGATGAGCAACTGCTGCAGGCCGAGTTCGTGGCAAGCCATGAGCTGACGGAGGACCTCGGCATGTGGATGGAGTTTGCCGATCGTGTGGGACGCACCGCGCAGGAACAGCTCCAGATATGGCTGGAAGACCAGCAGGCTTTCCTCCGCGCACTCGGCAGTGGCCAGCCGCCGCTCGAGGCGGTGGCGGAACATGCTTCCCGTTCCAGCCAGCATTGCGCAGAGGGGTTGCAGGCGGCAACGGATCTTTACGCTGAGCAGATGAGGCGCATGGCACGCCTGCATGAGATGTTGTGGTCTCCCCTCCTGGGCCGTTCCGCCTCGCGTTGATTGCAGTCGGCAGATTCGCCCATGAAATCGTTGTACTTCGTGCGCCATGGCGAAACCGAGTGGAATGCGATCCGGCGAATGCAGGGGCAGTGGAACTCGGACCTGAATGATGTTGGCCGGCGACAGGCAGATGCCAACGGCAGGTTCTTGAAAGCGCATGGTATCGAATACATGGTCGCGTCACCGCTCGACCGCACACGGCAGACGGCCGAGATCATCGACAATCACCTCGGTGTTGGATTCGACCTCGATGAGCGAATCAAGGAGTGGCACTGCGGCGAATGGAGCGGGGAGATGTGGGATGACGTGCCGGATAAGTGGCCGGAGGCGTTTGCAGCCTGGCGTGCAGATCCGTTTCACGTCCGGGGCCCTGGTACCGAGAACTACCCTGACATGATCAGCAGGGCAATGCCCTTTCTCGACGCGCTGCTGGCAGCCGATTACCAGCGCATTGCCATCATCTCGCACGGCATCATCGGCCGGGCGATGGTGGGCACGCTGCTGTCATTGACCCCGGAAGAGATGCTCTCGTTCAGCCAGACGAATGACACGATCTTTCACCTCGAGCAGCAGGGTGATGCGTTCCTCGTGCAGCATTATGTTGCGGGCGAGGGGCCGTTTGGCGGCCTGCCCGCACGCGCGTACTGATGGTGACCGCGCAGGCTTTGCGACCGTGGGTGCTCGTCGTTCTCTGGCTGTCTTCATCCGCCGTGCTGGCAGCAGAGCTCAGCGCTCCTGTGCAGTTCAGGCTGGCGATAGAGCGGGCGGAGCAGCGACTGCTCGGGTTGGCCGGCAAAACCGCCTCGGCGCAGGCGCGCCAGGAGGTGGAAGACTTCCTCGCCGGCGCGCTGCAGCATGCGTGGAGCCTGTCCAGCAGTGCTCGTCAGCTTGAGTTTCCGCGTTTCATGCATCAGACGGAAGTAGATGGCATGCCGGGCTTGGTAAACCCGGACACCCATTACTCATCCGCCTTGCTGGACGGTGCGGGTACCTACCTGATTCGGGGAATGCGGGGTAAGCACTCGCACATCACCCTGCAGTTCATCGACAGTTACCCGATGATTGGTTTGAGCAGAGATCTGTTCGTGGTCGACCTCGACGAGATCGGTGTCGAAAGCGGCGAGTCTTTCGAGCTGTATTTTGGCGGCTCGCCGAGAGACGAGCGCTGGTGGCCGTTACCGGCGCAAACGCGAGCCGTACTGCTGCGGCAGACGTTCAGTGACTGGGCTGCAGGTAGCCTGACCTCTGTCGAAATCATTCGAGAGGACTGTTGCCAGCAGGCGGCGTCCCAGTCGCGTTGGGAGCTGGCGGCGCGGTATCTCGATGAGGTCGTCGCGTTATGGGCGGATGAGTACATGGCCATGCTTCGGCGTTTGCCGGTCAACACGATTCTGCCGCTGAGGGCCAGTGCTGAGGAGCGAGGTGGATTGAGCGGTCAGTTCGGCGTGATAGCCCGGTACCGCATCGAGCCAGACGAAGCGCTGCTGGTACGGGTGCCGCAGAACGATGCGCGCTACCAGGCCATCCAACTGGGCAACAGCTGGTTTGTCACACCGGATTACCTGCGGACCCAGGTCAGCCTGAACAACATGCAGGCCCGCGTCAGCGCGGACCAGATGTACCATTTCGTCGTCAGCCACAAGGATCCGGGTGTGTGGAACTGGCTGCAGCCGGCGCCGGGTGCGGAGGGGTACCTGATGATCCGCTGGCAGGGAATCAGAACGCCGCTGGGCGCTCGGGATCAACCGGTGATGGAGCGGGTGCCGGTCGAAGCCGTGCTGGCACGCTTGCCCGCTGACATGTCGATCGCGTCGCCAGAAGACAGATCGGTGCAGATGGACCTGCGTCGCCACGCGCCGCTGCTGAAGCAGTAGCTGCGTACTGCGCCCCTGAGCGGTGTTGCGCTTCAGGTGCCGCAGAACGTTCTGTATGGAGCCGCCCCGGGTGGTGCGCCGAGCTCGTATCCCGATAGATCCGCGCGCGCTTCGTACGGGTTCGTAACCGCGTCGAGCAGGCGATCGAAAGCAGAGAGATCCCCGGTGTGCGCCTGTGAGAGCGCGTCTTCGACTTTGTCATTCCGCGGAATGTAGAGCGGATTCACGCGGTCCATTTCGGCTGCGCGCGTGCGTTCATCCAACGGTTCCTGGGCCAACCGTGCCCGGTAGCGGTCCATCCAAGCCAGCACGGCCGCCGGTTCGTTGAAGATCGCCACGAATGCGGCGGGTTGCTGCCGCACGATGTCGGCCGCCCGGCGAAAGGTCAGCGTAAAATCTGCGCCCGCGTCACCCATGCATTCGAGTAACGCGTTGATCAGCGTCAGATCGTCATCCTGTGCAGTGCGAAGGCCGAGTTTGCTGCGCATGGCATCCAGCCAGTACCCCTGATACACACCGGGAAACGCCTGCAGCGCTTCGGTGGCGCGGGCCACGGCGGCATCGACGTCGGCGGCGTCGATCAACGGCAGCAGAGCCTCGGCAAGGCGGGCCAGGTTCCACTGTGCTACCGCCGGCTGATTGCCGTAAGCATAGCGGCCGCCATGGTCGATGGAGCTGAACACGGTGCGTTCGTCGTACGCGTCGAGGAACGCGCATGGCCCGTAGTCGATGGTTTCGCCTGAGATGGTGGTGTTGTCCGTGTTCATTACACCGTGCACGAATCCGAGACGCATCCAATGGGCAACCAGTGCTGCCTGCCTTGCGATGACGCGCTGCAGAAACTCGAAGTATCGATCGCTGCTGTCCGCGAGATCTGCAAAGTGCCGCGCGATGCTGTAGTCCGCGAGCCGTCTCAGCCCGTCTGCACCCTGGCGTGCGGCCAGAAACTGGAACGTACCCACCCGGATATGGCTCGATGCAACCCGTGCCAGCACCGCCCCCGGCAGCAGCGTATCGCGGGCCACCTGCTCGCCGGTGGCCACGGCAGCCAGCGCCCGTGTCGTCGGCACGCCGAGCGCGTGCATCGCCTCGCCGACCAGATACTCCCGGAGCACTGGGCCGAGTGCTGCCTTACCATCGCCGCCTCGGGAGAAAGGCGTGGCGCCGGAGCCCTTGAGGTGCAGGTCGCGCAGTTGCCCTTTTCTGTCCCGCAGCTCGCCGAGCAGTAGCGCGCGACCGTCGCCCAGCTGAGGTGAGAAGTTGCCGAATTGGTGTCCCGCATAGGCCATTGCGAGGGGTTGGCTGCCTGCCGGTTTATGTGCGCCGCACAATATTGGTGCGCCCTCCGCGTACAGCATCGCCACGTCCAGAGACAGCTCCTCCGCGAGTGCTTCGTTGAGCCGCAGGATCGTCGGCGCGGGTACTTCTGCGCCCTGCCACGGCACGTAGCAGCCCTCGAGCTCGCTTGCGTAAGAATTCTGGAACTGCATCACAAGACCTCTTCGTTCACAGCTTTGTTTTGATTCGGGTATCCCGTATGGGTCTCCCATTGTGCATGTGCACAATGAATGTGCTGGCAGTGTTTCCCGTCGGCGATTGGAAGTAAACAGTGGTTAAGGAATAAGGCAATGAAAATGAGAGGGTTGGTTTGGTTTGCAGCGGCGGTGATGACGTTTGCCTCCGTGCCGGCTGTGGCGGTCGAGGCCGGTAGCTGGCTGGTGCGTGGCGGCTTCCATAGCGTCCGTCCGAAGTCCGATAACGGCAATGTGGCCGCGCTGGCGGCTGATCTTGAAGTCGACTCCGCGGAGCAGTTGACGTTCAACATCACCTACATGTTCACCGAACAGTTGGGCCTGGAAGTGCTGGCGGCGCTGCCGTTCAAGCACGATATCGACATTGGCGGTGCGAACCTGGCAGAAACCAAACACCTGCCGCCGACCATCAGCATGGTGTATCGATTCAGCAAAGACGCGCCGGTGAATTTCTATGCGGGCTTGGGCGTGAACGTGACGCTGTTCTTTGAGGAAGACACCAAAGGAGCGCTCGCGGGCACTGAGCTCGAGCTCGATACATCGGTGGGTCCTGCGGCGGTCATCGGGGTGGATTTCAAGCTCAACGATCGCTGGTTTCTGAACGCGGATGTTCGTTACATGGACATCGATACGGATGCCAAGGTCACCGCACCTGGGCTGTCACTGAAAGAGAGCGTTGAGATCGATCCGTGGGCGTTCGGCCTTAACGTCGGCTACCGCTTCTAGCACAGTCAGGAAGACGTGGCCCAATCACCGGCGATGGCAAGGAGGTCGTCCGGCCGGTGAACCACGAAAGCGGTGCCCTGCCTGGTCAGCAGGCCCGCCTTCGTCATTCGCGACAGCGTTCTCGACAGGCTTTCCAAGGTCATGCCGAGAAAGTTGGCAAGGTCCGTCAGGCGCATGGGCAGATACAGATTGGTGCTGCTGCCTCCGCGTCTTGCCTGTACCTCGCCGGTCTGCAGGAAAAATGCGGCGAGCCTTGCCTCAGCGCGCGTCTGGCACAGCAACAACCGCTGCCGGGTCAGCATCTTTTCCCGCTCGCCGATGAGCATCAGAAAGGCATTGTCGCAGCCGATGGACCACAGCCGGGGCAGATCGCTCACGCGCACCCGGCACACGCTGGTCTTATCCAGAGCCAGCGCCGAATCATCATGGGCACCGGTGGTGAAGCCCATCAGGCCGAAAATTTCACCAGCAAAGTGAAAACCGGTGACGTGCTCGTCGCCGGAAGGTGTAAGAGCGATGGATTTGATCGCCCCCGAGCGCACCACATGCAGGCGATCGGTTGCATCACCCAGGCGGTAGATATATTCACCAGCGTCATATACATCTGCGGTGCCGACGGTTTCGGCGAGCAGCTCGAGTTGCGCTTCGCCCAGCGTGCGGGCCAGACACAACCGTGCAGTAGGGCAGGTGGCGCACTGTGCTGGTAGGGATTTGGCCATCGTCCAAGGCTAGGCGGGCAGGGCGGTGCTGCAATACGTAGGTTCCCCGGGGCGGGTTCTCAGGGCTTCCCGTATCTAATGGCTTTTTCCACCTCTCGCACGCCGCGGGTCATCGATACCTTGCGGGTACTTTGCAGTACGATCACATGCTCGCCCTTGAACATCGGCTGCAGCTCTCGAACGCTGTCCAGGTTGACGATGGCGCTGCGGCTGACACGCAGGAATTTTCTGGGGTCGAGTTGCTTTTCCAGCCTGCTGAGGCTTTCTCGGAAGATGTGGCAGGCATCGTCGACATACGCGGCAACGTAGTTACCGGCCACCTCGAAGGCTTCGATGTCGTCGGTATGTACTACGATCGTGCGGTCATCGTGCTTCACAGTGATCCGCGTCAGCCGCGGTGCATCGCGCTCCGCTGCGGAGGCCAGCAGTGCGCGCAGCGCGAGCGTTCTGTCGTCGGTGTGACCGCTGGCGATACGTTGCCTGGCGCGCGCGACCGCCTCGGCGAATCGGGCAGGTTTGAACGGCTTGAGAAGATAGTCCACCGCGTGCGTTTCAAACGCACGCACAGCGTGGCGGTCGTAGGCGGTGGTGAAGATGACCAGCGGCAACGTTTCAACGGGGAGCCTCGCCAGTAGCGCGAAGCCATCCATCTCGGGCATCTGTACGTCGAGAAACAGCAGTTGCGGGTGTTCGCTGGCGATGACGTCCAATGCATCGGCGCCGCTGTCACACTCGCCGACGATGTCGATGTCCGGCTCCGCTGTCGCCAGGCGGCGTACCCGATCGCGTGCGAGGGCTTCGTCGTCGACGATCAGGGCGCGAATCCTCATGCAGCCAACCCACCGCCGGCCGCTCGCCTGAACGGGAAGGACAGCACCACCGTACATCCGCCCAGACTGCCTGCGCTGATCGTCAGCTCGTGCTCGTCGCCGTAAGTCTGCTGCAGGCGAGACTTTGTGTTTGCCAGGCCAATGCCGCCGCCTGCGACGGTGCTGATGGCACCGCCGATTCCGTTGCCTGAGTCGCTCACTCGGATTTCCAGTGCATCATCCTTCGTGCGGGCTTCGAGGCGAATCAGCCCGTTGGCGCGCTGTACCTCCACGCCGTGTTTGATGGCGTTCTCCACGAGGGGCTGGAGAATAAATGTCGGCACCAGGGCGTCCATCGTTTCTGTTGGAACGTCGCGTTCTATGGTCAGCCGAGCGCCGAAACGACGCTGCTCGATGGCGAGATAGGCATTCAGAAACTCCATCTCCCGAGCGAGACGGATCTGCGGTTCGTCTGCCGTGTCCAGCACACCTCTGAGCAGCTCGCTCAGATCGCCGAGCATATCCTCTGCGGCATCGGCATCCGTGTGTATGAGCGTAGATATGCTGTTGAGCGCATTGAACAGAAAGTGGGGGTTGATCTGCATCTGCAACGCCGCCAAACGCGCTTGTGCAAGCTGCGCTTCGGCGATCAGTGCGCGGCGCTCGCGTTTCCGGGCGCGGGCAGACCATGCAAGGCCCTGGCCGACGCTCGCGAGCGCAGCATAGATAATGACCGCGAACAGTACGCGTGCCGGCGGCGGCGGACCGCCGTAGCCGAACAACCGGCCAAAGGGAGGGCGTGTGCCTTGCGTGGCGAACGGCGCATCGGCGTAAGGGGCATCACCCTGCACCCAGGGTGGCGGGCCGCTCGGCCCGATTGGAATCGACTCTGGTACCAGCGTGTTTGACAGGTTCCACAGCAGCGTGACCGTGATCGCGCAGGCCACCACATGTACAAAAAGCCTACCGGCGAGCTTTCCCCGCTCGAATGGAAATCGATACCCGAGCCAAACCGCCGATACGGCCAGCGTTATCCATACCAGCACCTGGCTCGACGTGACCAGCCATGTTAACGCGGCTGCGGCGGCGAGTACCGCCAGGGCGCCAGCCTGCCACAGGCGCGGCGTGCGGGGATCTGCCTTGTCATCTGAGCTACGCATGGTTCGAGAGTGTACCGGGATGGTGGGGCTGCAACGAACAACGGCCCGCGTTGCGGGCCGTTGGGGAACGGGGTGGGATCAGCCGCCGGGACGTCCACGCCGTCCGTACGACTCGGTGGGACGCTGAGGCAGTCCCTCCGGCCGCTGGCCCTGCCGGCCGTAGGACTCTGCGGGGCGTTCAGGCAGACCTTCCGGCCGTTGTCCCTGCTGGCCGTACGACTCGGCCGGGCGTTGCGGAATTCCTTCCGGCCGCTGGCCCTGCTGGCCGTACGACTCGGCCGGGCGTTGCGGAATTCCTTCCGGCCGCTGGCCCTGCTGGCCGTAGGACTCCGCAGGACGCTCCGGCAGGCCTTCCGGTCGTTGGCCCTGTCGGCCGTAGGACTCGGCAGGGCGCTCGGGCAGACCTTCGGGCCGTTCGCCAGCTTGCTGGTACGACTCGGCCGGTCTTTCCGGCCGCTCCGCCGCGTGCGCGGATGTTGCGATGCATGCCGCGGTACCGATGAGGGCGACTGCGGTCAGGATGGGACGGGTTACTTTCATGTTTACTCCTGGTTGGCGGCCCGACACCTTGTTTGGCACCCGGCCGGTAGGATCAATGTAGGGCGCAAAGCGGGTCGGCGCGCATGCTTTGGGATGAACCGGCGATTTGTGTTGGTGAGCGGCGGTATGCCTGCCACGAGCAATGCGCATTACCAGCGGTAGCTCAGCTGCAGTCCGGTGGCGAGATCGGGGCTGCCCTCGCTCACCCCGACCACTGCATAGCTCATGGCGGTCCAGCGGCTCGACACTTGCCAGTTCAGAAACGGTGTCACCTCGCCGATCTCGTCACCTTGCTCCCAGGCCCGCTGGCCGTAACCTACCAGCACGCCGCCCTGCACGGACTCCGCGAGCGGCAGGCTGAAGCCGAGCTCGCCGTACAGGCCGTTTCTGGCGCCGGGGAATCGATCGGATTTGCCGCGCACGCGATAGCCGAGCGAGCCGAACCAGGTCGTTTGCCCGACCGGTTGCAGCATGTCGAGCCTGGCGCTGTAGTCCACCTCACCCGTGCCCAGCTCGCGTTGCTCATGGGCGGTGGGCAGCTTCGTCTGCAGCACCAGATCGAGATAGGGCCCGTCGGCAAACACGTTCGGCAGTTGATATTTGAACGTTACCATCGTGTCGCCGAGGCCTTTCTTCGAGCCGCTCGCACCGGCGCCGACACTCGCGCCGTCAATCAGCAGATCGCCACTCCCATCGACCTCCAGGTACGGGATGCTGAGCTGCAGGCTCCAGTTGTCCCGGCCGTAGCGATAACCCACCGGAAAATACCGCACACGGGTGTCGCTGCTATTGCCGTAGCTACCGCTGCTGAAGTACCCACCCAGCGACAGTGCCTGCTGGGTTGCCGTGCCAGAGTGCTCTGCAGCGGCAAGTTGCGAAACAGGAAGACAGGTGAAACACACCACCCGCGCGCACAGTAAGAGGGTTCGGTGGTCTGTTACTCGCATGCTTTGCTCGCCAGCTTTGAAAAGTCGGGCAGGCTAAACGCGCACTGCAATCCATGAGGCCTGGATGATGTGAAACGGTGGTTTGGCGGGACGGGAAGAGGGTTTGGCGCTGTTGGATGTGATTACTCCGCCCGCGTCGCCGCAATTTCTGCATGGTTAACCTGCGACACCCAATCCCTGGCCCAGGTGTGATTCGCGCTTTCCCCCATGGTGAGGAGCGATGCGGTGAGAAACTCAATGAACACCTTAACCTTTGCCGGTAGAAACTCGCGCTTGGGATAGATGGCGAACACGCCACTGTCCGGTTGTGGCAGCACATAGCAGGGGTAGAGGGATACCAGCGCGCCACTGCTGAGCCCCTGCTTGGCGAGAAAATGCGGCAGCTGCGCAAACCCGAGGCCGTCTGCGCACATGTAGGCCATGGCTTCGCCATCGTCGGTGATGTGGGTGCGTTCGAGTTCGTATGGCTGATACTGGCCGTGCGCGTCCGGCAGGAAGATCGGTTGAAGCTCCAGCGTCTCCTTGATGCGAAAGCCGATCCACTGGTGCTGGTGAAACTCCTCCGCACACTGAGGCGTGCCGTGCTGTTCGAGGTACTGTGGGGACGCGCAGGTCAGGAAATCCATGGGGCTGAGCCGGCGGGCAATGAGACGGCTGTCTTTGACGTAGCCGGTACGCAGGGCCAGATCGATATCGTGTTCCAGAATGTCTACGTGCAGATCATTGAGTTCCAGCTCCAGGCTGATCGACGGGTAGCGTTTGCAGAAAGCCGACAGCAGCGGGCGCAGGTACAGGTGCCCGTAGCACACGCCAGCGCTGATGCGCAGCGTGCCGCTCGGCGAATCATTGGACTGCTTGAGCTCAGCTTCGCAGCTCGCCAGATCCTGCAGGGCGCCGCGTGCGGTGCGCGCGTAGCGCTTACCTGCGTCGGTGATACGCAGCTGCCGCGTGGAACGCTGGAAGAGCGTGAATCCGAGGTCGCTCTCCAGACGGCTGATCGCCTTGCTCACCGTCGATGGGTCGGTATTGCATGTACGCGCCGCCGCCGCGAACGAGCCGCCATTGCATGTCGCGAGGAACAGCTCCAGGTGCCGCATCTTGTCCATGGGCCAGATTATAGCGGCGCGTTCGTGACTTTTATTCATGAATCATAGGGTGGCGCGCCGCTTTTCGATGGCTGGGCGCTTTCTACAATGTCTTTCCGCATCCGGGGCGAAGGAACAACCGATGATTGCAAAGATATCTACCGGCCTGGCCATCGTGCTCGGCATGGCACTTGTGGCAAACGGCGTCTACATGATCGCGGCACCCGAGCCCTGGTACTGGATGGTGCCGGGTGTTCCCGACCGAGGGCCGTTCAACCAGCATTTCGTGCGTGATATCGGCTTCATCTACCTGCTCATGGGCGCTGCGTTCGTTGCGGGTGCGGTGTACCGAGCCTACCGGCTGCAATTGTGGTTGTTGCCGGCGCTTTGGCTTGTTTGTCACGCGCTGTTCCATATCTGGGAGGTGGTGGTTGGTATCTGCGGGCCGGCGTCTCTGGTAGAGGACTTTGCCGGCGTGACGTTGCCGGCACTGTTGGCGGTTGGCCTGGTCTGGGGCAGCCGCGGGGCGCTGCGAGATGTCTAAGCCGGCCACCTTCGCGGTGCTGATGGGGCTCGCCATTGCGTGTGGTCTTCTCTTTGCGCGGCTGTCTCCAGCGCCGCCAGCATCGCAGCCCGTCGAATGGCTGGACGCGCCGAGACCAGTGGGCGCCTTTACGCTGCAGTCCGCCCAGGGCAGAGTGGACCAGCAATCACTCGCCGGGCGATGGTCGATCGTGCTGTTCGGGTTCGTGCAGTGTCCCGACATTTGCCCCACGAGCATGAGCCAGCTGGCGTCGCTCGGTCGAGAGCTTGCGAATCTGCCGGTGGGCGATGTGCTGCTCCTCTTTGTCTCCGTGGATCCGGGCAGAGACTCGGTGGCAGATGTGGACCGTTACGCCAGGTTCTTCAGCCCGTCGATCATGGGCGTGACGGGTGAGCCAGCCCAACTCGAACGATTCGCAACAGATCTGGGCGTGCGTTTTGGTGTATCGACCGAAGAGGGTGACTACTCGGTGGCGCATTCCCTGACGTTTTCCGTCATCGACCCGCAGGGCCGGCTGCGCGGCCGTTTCCGGCCTGGCTTCGATGCCCCTCAACTGGCGGCTCGGCTGGTGGCGGAGGTGACGCAAGCATGAAGTGGAAGACAACGGCGAGTGCGTTGTGGTTAACCGCAGGTGTTCTCCTCGCGGCGGCTTTTCTGATCGCTGTGCGCGGCGGCTTGATTGCGTGGGTCGCGGGGATTGCTGCCTTGCTGCTGCTGGCAAAACAACGGTGGCGACCTACGCCACGAGACGTCCGACAAGCGCTCATGCTGACCATTCTGGCGCCAATGGCCTGGCTCGGAACGTTCTTCTACGTCATCTCCACATACGAGTCGGGTGAGGTGGTGGAGCTGGCAATTGATACACAGGACGGGCCGCGCAACGTTCGGCTCTGGGTGATGGAGGTCGCCGGCGAGGCGGGCGTTTATATCGATGCAGAGCCCCAGATCGCTGCATCGCTATTGGCAGGCAAGTCCGTGCAGGTGAGCCGTGCTGGCGTGTCCACCACGCGGATTCCGCGAGCGAGGATGGTTGATGATATGTCAACCGACGAGGCGGACGCTGTGCTTGCGGCCATGGGGCAGAAATACGGGTCACGCATGACTGCGGCCGACCTTTACTATGTGCTGCTGGGGCGTCCACGAGATCGCGTGGCGTTGTTTGTCAGCCTGCCGGAAGTCGGTGCTGGTGGCTGAGCGTCAATATTGCGCCAGGGTTGCCTTAAGCACGTCCAACAGCTCACTTGCCTGGCGTTGATACCTTGTGTTTGTAAGTTGCGACTGGACGTGGGTGTTCTGCAGCCATGGTAACCAGGCAATCGCCTCTGCATTGTCAGTGAATTTCCGATAGGCGCGGATCGCTTCGTCGGCTGTTACCGCCCGTGTGTCATGTCCCTCGTACATGTCAGCATCGTCCACGCCACTCAGCATGACCTGATCGATTGCCAACAGGCCTGCGAAACGGCGGTAGTACTCCAGTTGGTTGCCGGTCATGGTCGATATGGACTGGTTCGTGTTTTCGTTGGCGTGGTGGTGGCGATACAGGGCGCGTGGTACGGACAGCGGCGGGAGAGCGAGATCACCGGTGCTCTGCAGCTCCTCAAATGTGTAGCGATTCGCGAGGAAGCTGGTTCGCCAGCCCGCTCGTTGCAACGCTACCAGAAACCTGCGCGGCTCATTTTCCACCACCGCAGAGTCCGTCAGCGAATCCACCAGAAATTATGTGTACCGCGATCGGGCAGCGAAGTTTGCTTCCTGCCTCTTCAGGCCTTCGATGTCTTCCTCAACGTCGCCAATCAGCCTCGCCAGGTAGCCTTCGATCTGCTCGGCTTCTTTCTGGCTTTCGTACCAGCGATCTACCTGAAATGCCAGGAGCACGCCAGCGACGATGAGCGCCATCTCCATAAGCAGTTGCACGGTGCGCGTTCCGCGCAGGAGGTCTGATAGTCGGGACACGGAGGATCTCGTTGACCTTCTGCGCCATGCCCGGGGTAGGGACCTGACGCGGTGCGGTCAATACTGTCGCTTCGGCATCAGCACCCGCTTGCCATCCATCGCATCATCGGCGATGAGCTGGCAGGACAGCCTGCTGGTGTCGTTCACGTCGAACGCGAATTCGAGCATGCCCTGTTCGAGCTCGTCGGGCGCATCCACCAGCGCCGCCAGATCGTCCGGCAGATAGACGTGGCAGGTGCCGCACGCGCATAACCCTCCGCAGTCGCCTTCAATGCCGGGAATGGCGTGTTCCACGGCCGCCTGCATGAGGTTCTGTCCCGGCGCTACGGAGACGGCATGCTCGGTGCCGTTGTGCTCCACGTAGATGATGGTGGGCATGTTCAGACGTCCTCGAGCAGGTCGCGAGCTTCGGCAACCACCGCTACCACGGCGCCATCGGCAAGCACTGGCGTCAGCGAGAAGTCGAGCGTTCTGTGCGTGCCTTCCGGCATAGTGATGCCCACGGCCTGGCGCACAGGCGTCCCCTGCATGCTGGAGTCGAGCGCTTCGGTGAGATTGGTCCTGGTTGCCTGTGCATCGTCCGACCAGAACGGCAGTGCGACAAACGCCTGCCCCTGAGGGTTGAAGCCGCTCGGCAGCAGTTGCCGCGCAGCGGCGTTCATCTGCTCCACGGTGCCATCCGGGTTGATCAGCGCCATGGCCTGCAGTGCGTGCTCGAAGATCGTCGACAGGCTGGAAAGCGCACGGCGAAGGTTCGCCTCCTGAGCCTTGCGCTCGCGCAGGTCGCGCAGGTGCGCGGTGAACACCTGGCCGCGATCCGTGGTGATCTTGGCGATAGATGCTTCAAGCGGCAGCTCGGTACCGTCGGCATGCCGTCCGGTAATCTCCGCCCGTTCACCCATGAGGCGGGCCGGGGAGGTTTCTGCGGCGAATGCGTGCACATACTTGTCGTGATCAGCGCGAAACCGTTCCGGCAGCAACAGGGCCAGCGGCTTGCCTACCAGCGAGCCGGCCGGGTAGCCGAACAACGTATGTGTTGCTGCGTTCGCGTAGGTGATCTTCAATCGTTCATCGACGTTGAGGATGGCATCGGCGGAGATCGCCAGCTGCCGCGAGGCGAGCCGCTGCGCCTGCCGCGTTTCGTGCTGCCGTGCCTGCTCCTCACTGACATCCTGCAGCATGACCATGTAGCAGGGCGGGTCGAGGTTGAGGCGGCCGACACGCACGCGGACCGGAATGGTGCTGCCGCTGGCTGCGGCACAGTACAGGTGCACATGGCGCAGCTCCGGTGCGTCTGGCGACTCCGCCCAGCGCTTCAGCCAATCCAGCGGCCGCAGTCGTGAACGCTCGTCCTCTGGCAGAAAAGCGGTGATGCTGGTGCCGGGTTCGATTCCCTGCGGTTGCAGCAATCGCTCCCCGGCAACATTGGCGAACAGAATCCCGCCCTGGTGGTCGATCACCAGGGCGGGTTCCGGGAAACTGCGCAGGAGGTCCCGCGCGCTCTGTGTCTCGAACGGCATGGTCGCTCAGTAGGCAGCCTGTTCGGCGTTGAGCACGTTCATGTCGGACTTTTTGTCCTCCATCGCCTCGAGCACGCTCAGGTCGGCATTCACCGGGATACCGGCCGCTTCGAACATGGCTTTCGTACGCGGCGTGATGAGCCCTGCGCGCACCAGTGCCGGCATCATCAGGTCCTTTACGGAGTGAATCTGGCCGGGTGGCAGGTCGCGGGTGATGCCCAGCGCTTCTGCTTCTTTCATGCCGGCCACGAAGTCTTCGGCGTCGATGCCGCTGACTTCCAGCACTTTCAGAAAGCCGGCGTCCATGGGTGCTGCCTGGCCTTCCATGAGTATTCTCACGCCGTCGAACGCGAACTGCGCCAGATCTTCACGGTCGTCTTCGTGCAGCGCGGCGATGGTCGGCGTGAGGTAGACATGCCCGAAGGATACGTGGCGCGACTCATCGCGCATGACGTTGAAGGTGATGGCTTTCAGCAGCGGCTCTTCGGTCTGCTTGTACATGTTGTTGAAGGCACCGAGCGCCAAACCTTCCACGATCATATTCATGCCGATCATCACCTTGCAGTAGTTGTTGGTCTGCAACGTGACGTCGATGAGCTGCTTGAGCCACGGCACCATGGGGTAGTGAATGGCGATCTTGTTTACGTAGCGGTCGTAGGCCTCCACGTGCCGTGCCTCATCCACCGTCTGCGTGGCGGCGTAGTACTTGGCCTTCACATCGGGCACGCCGTGGGCGATGGTCGCCGCGGTGAGGAGCGCGCCCTGCTCACCGTGCAGAAACTGCGACAGCATCTGCGCGGTAGAGTGGGCCATGAAGGTCTCCTGCTGCGCTCGGGAGAGCTTCTGGAAGAACGGCATGCGGCCGTACTGGCTGTGTTCCTGGGCAATGATCGGGTTGGATGGGTCGATGGGGGTGTCCCAGGCGAGCTCGGAGGCGTTCCACTGGTTGTCCTTGGCCCGCTCGTAGAGGTCGTCGAGCTTGGCGATGTCGCTGCCGTAGTCGAAGTTCCACGACACCTTCATCAGCGTGTCGTAGGTATGTGAGGTTTCGGGTAGCGCCTGTGCTTTCGCCGTCATAATGCGTCTCCGTGATGGTGTTGGTTCGACTATGCGCCTTGCCACGCTGTTGGACTTGATCAGGATCAATTTGCCGGTGCGTGCATGACGACGCCGCCTGGCGCACACTAGGGCTGACGGGAGTGAGCGCTAGGAGTTGTTCGACATGCAAACAATGATTCATCGCGCCGCAGCGGCGTGCTGCTTTCTTCTGCTGAGTGCTTGTGCCACCACGGAAAGTGAAGCGCCAAAGGAGAAGCCGCTCACGGTTGCCGAAGTGCTTGCGAGCACCATGGATGAAGAGTCCTACGGTCCTACGCGACGCTGCCTGCCGGAGCATCAGTTCTACCGCACGCAGGTGCTGGACGATCAGCACATTCTGTTCTGGGGCCGCGGCGACAAAGTCTGGTTGAATGCCCTCACCACGAAGTGCATTGGCCTGCGGCCGCGGGATACTCTGGAACTGGAACTGCGCAGCGGCCAGCTCTGCCGGTTGGATACGGTGGGTTCCATCGATCTGACGACCCACGGGCCGTACAGAAAGAGCGCGCGCTGCTCGCTGGGAGACTTTCGCCAGATGACCCATGAGCAGGCCAAAGTGCTGGCGCAGGAGCTCGATCGCTGACATTTGTCACCTTTGGGTGGGTATGTGGATTTCCTTAGTTGAGGCCGGCACGCGCCGCCTCAACATAGGAGGTACAACCCCATTACCGGAGGAACATGTCATGGGTGACAAATCGGCAAAAGCAAAAGGCAAAGGCGTGGCGGTAACCCCGCGCAGCAGTGTGGTGCCGGATTTCGACCACGAGCTCGAGCGATTTTTTGGTCGGCGCTGGCCGCGGCTGTTCGACTGGCCTGATCTCGGTGGTCGTCTGGAAAGCGCGGCACCGAAAGTGGATGTCATCGACCGCGACTCTGAGGTGTGTGTGCGTGCGGAGCTGCCGGGCTTCAGGAAGGAAGACATCGAGGTGTCGCTCAGCGACAGTGCCGTTACGATCAAGGCGACCTCGACCGAGGAAACCGGCAAAGAAGAAGGGGACTTCCACCGCAAGGAAATCCGTCGGGACTTCGTTTCCCGCACGGTTGCGTTGCCCTCTGAGGTAGACGGTACCAGGGCGGTCGCGAAGCTCAACGACGGCGTGCTGGAAATCACTGCACCCAAAGTAGAACGCGCACGTCGGCAGACCGTGGAAATCCGTTGACGTGAGTCTTGAGATGCACCCGGGAGAGCCCTGCTCCCGGGCGCTGCTGCGTGTACTGCGCGAGCAGGCGAGTGTTCTGGCCGACGCCTTGCGTGCCTGTGGCGTAGAGACCGATCGGCAGGCGGCGGTGCATCGTGCACGCGTAGCGGGCAAGAAGCTGCGAGCGCTGCTCGGATACTGCGCGGTGCCCCCCAAGGACCTGATGCAACGTGTCTCCGCGATCGGCCGCGCACTGTCTGAAGCGCGCGACCGGCATGTGGTGCACCGTACGCTTCTGTCACTGGATCAACCGGTCGGGCTATCCGCGCAGGCACTCGCCGAAGCCTACCTTGCGCTCGAAGCGTGTCTGCCTGACCTTGAGGCCGATGCCGACCTGCTCGTTGACGCGGTGGGTGGCGTGTGCACCAGTGATGACCCCCAACGGCTATTGGCTGTGGTGAAGAAAAGTTACAAGGTGGCGCGCAAGCGATTGGCCGCAGCCCGGCAAGGCGACGCTGTGGCCGTGCATGCCTGGCGCAAAGCGGTCAAACGTCTGGGTTACCAGCTGCAGTTCGTGGAACCGGCGTGTGGTGAAGCGCTCTGTGGCCTGCGTGAAGACGTGCAGGCAGTGGGCAGCCTGCTGGGGCGGCATCGCGACTTGCTCCTTGCCGGGCATCGGCAATTGGGCGTGCCGTCTTTCGATGAGGCGGTCCTGCTCGGCGAACAGTTGTTTTCAGAGGCGCCGGGGACCTGGCACGATCGACTCGTGCCGCTACTTGAACGTTGGTTGGAGGAGGCTGCATGAGCGCATTGTCTGGAGCATGGAAACTGGGAACGGTGTTCGGCATCGACATCCGCCTGCACTTTTCTGTGCTCTTCATTCTCATGCTGATTATCTCCAGCCTGGGCACGGGTCTGCTGCCGGAATGGCACCCGGAGTGGACGGCACTCACCACATGGACCGCCGCGATCTTTTCGGCTGTGCTCTTCATGGTGTCGTTGCTCGCCCACGAACTCAGCCATGCCCTCACCGCGCGCAGCCGCGGTATCGAGACGCGATGCATCACGCTGTTCCTGTTCGGCGGCCTCGCGGAAATGGGCAGGGATGCGGATCGTCCACAAGACGAGTTTCTGATTGCGGCCGCGGGTCCGGCAGCCAGCCTGGTACTCGCGGCGCTGTTCTATACATTGGCGCGGGCGCTGGCGGAAGGCGCGCTCGACGTGGCCGAGATGGATTTTTCGCAGCTTGCCCCGGCGGCCACTGTTTGCCTCTGGCTGTCGGCGGTGAACTTCATGCTGGGGGTTTTCAATCTCCTGCCGGGTTTTCCGCTGGACGGCGGCCACGTCTTCCGGGCGCTGTTGTGGTGGTGGTCCGGTGACATGGTGCAGGCAACGCGCCGTGCTGCGCGGCTCGGCAGCTTGTTTGGCTGGATGCTGGTTGCCTGGGGTGGGCTGCAGGTGCTGCAGGGTGATCTCGTGGGCGGTTTGTGGCTCGTCTTCATCGGCTGGTTTCTGCACCGCCTGGCCGAAGCAAGTGCCACACATATCCTCATGACGCGCAAACTTGAGGGGTTTGATGTGGCGGATGTGATGCGTACCCGCTTCGAGCGGGTGCCGCTGCATACGAGCGTGCGAACCTTTGTCGATGACTACGTGCTGCGCAGCACGCAGATTCTGTGGCCGGTGGAGGAAGGCGGCCGCGATGTGGGCTACCTCACAACAGACCGACTGGCCGGCCCAGAGTCCTCGCTGGCGCAGATGATGGTGCCCCTGCCCGGTGACGAGATGCTGTCACCCGACCTCGACGTCAATGCGGCGTTGGCGCGCCTGGCAAATCAGGTCGCGCCGTTGCCAGTGGTTGTGGGAAACCGCGTTGTCGGTATCGTCCACCAGGCCGATATTCTCAGATGGCTGGCCCTGCACGAACGTTATGGTTGAGCGCTGTGATTCGGCGCTATGGGTAGTAGTACATGTTGTACTCCGGTACCCACACGGAGTATGTGCCCTGGAGAAACGTGGTCACGTCGACGAGTTCCTGCACGGTCATCACGTCGTTGTAATAGGGCATTTTCGAGGAGCCGTCTTCGTTGACCGTCACAGGCGTTTTGCCGCGCGACAGCTTGTGCGACGGATTGATGATGGACGTCACCAGATCACCATAGGTTTTCACGCGTGTCACCGGCCCACCGAGCACGACCTCGATCACCGGGTCACCGCCTTCCTCGAGCTTGGCGACAACGCCCTCGATGCTGTGGCAGGCATGGCAACCCAGATCGATAAACGTCGCCTTGCCTTGATCGTAGTCTCCGGGTGGCAGCACGAATCCCTTGGCCTGCTGCTCGCAGCCCGCGGCTGACAACGCAAGTAGAATGACCGCACCCGTGTGCGCAATACACTTCGACATGTCTCTCTCCCGAATTGGCTCAGAGCTATGAATACGCTTCTGCGCGCCCGGCGTCCAATCCGTGGAACCGCTTAGCCCGCCTGCGCATTCCACGATAGTGGGTGATGCGTGAAAGCCGTAGCGTTGTGGAATGGCAAAGTGTGCGGAGGCATCTATGAGGACAATGATTCTACTGCTGCTGGCAAGCGTGTCTGCGTGGGCGGACGATGCTTCCGTCGCGCGTGGTGAGTACCTCACCACCATCCTGGGCTGCGGTGGCTGCCACACCGAAGGAGCGCTGCTTGGCCGTCCGGAAGGCGGCGACTTCTGGTTGGCGGGGTCGCGTGTGGGTATAGCCTGGTCAGACTACGATGCAGACTCGCCGCCAGGCGTCGTCTTTCCGGGAAATCTCACTTCTGATCGAAAGACGGGGCTCGGCAAGTGGCGCAAGCAGGACATCGTGCGCATGATGCGTACCGGCATCAATCACCAGGGCAACCAGGCGCTGCCGGTGATGCCCTGGCCGAACTACACGCTGCTGAGCGACGACGATGTGTCGGATATTGCCGATTATTTGCAGAGCCTGCCGCCGGTGCGACGCAAGATCCCTGACAACATAGAAGCCGGCGAGCCGTCTACCGAGCGGTACGTGCGCATTGGTATCTTCATTTACGACCCCGCGGGTGGAGAAGCGCCTGCCGCCGGGTGCGCGCCCAACTGTTGATCCGCCTGGATCGAAGCCTGGGATTTGGCCTGCTGTTGCTCTACGGCATCGGCACGACGGTGGGTGCCGGTATCTACGCGCTGGTGGGTGAGATCGTTGGCATCGCTGGGTGGCTCGCACCGTGGTCATTTCTGGTGGCATCTCTGATGGCGGGCCTCACGGCAATGTCGTTCGCCGAGCTCAGCGGCCGCTTCCCGCGTGCCGCCGGTACCGCTCTGTATGTGCAGGAGGGCTTGGGCGCGCCTGGCCTGGCGCGCCTGGTAGGCGTGCTGGTCATCCTCTCCGGAATGGTGTCGAGTGCTGCGCTGGTGAACGGCATGACCGGTTATGTGCAGGCAATGGTTGAGGTGCCGGAAGCTGTGCTCATCCCTGCCGTGGTAACAGGGCTTGCGCTGATCGCGGTGTGGGGAATCGAGCAGTCGGCGTGGGTCGCCGGCGTGATCAGCCTGGTGGAGGTCGGTGGGCTTGTCTGGATCATTCTGCTGTCGATGTCGAGCGTCGACCTTGCCGCTGTGGACTGGACGGTGTTTCGTCCGCACAGTGGCGCTGTGCTGCCGGTGCTTGCCGGTGCCGTGTTGTCTTTCTATGCCTATATCGGTTTCGAGGACATGGTGGAGGTGGCTGAAGAGGTGCGAGACGTGCGGCGCACGCTACCGCGCACCATACTCGTAACCCTTCTCCTGACCTCGCTGATCTACGTGCTGCTGCTGGTTGCAGTGCTTGTTGCCGTGGGGCCGGACTTTCTGGCTGGGGCAACGGCGCCGCTGGCGGCGGTGCACGGCGCACTGACCGGCGGTGAGGGGCGGATCTTAGGCGTGATCGCCCTGTTCGCCATCATCAACGGTGCCCTGATTCAGATCATCATGGCATCGCGCGTGGTGTATGGCCTCGCTGCACGCGGCCAGCTTCCGGCGGCATTCGCATATGTGCAACCGCGATTTCGAACACCCGTGGTCGCCACGTTGACGGTTGCGAGCGGAATTCTCCTGCTGGCGCTGATCGGTCACCTGAGCGGCCTCGCAGAGACCACGTCCGTTCTCATGTTGAGCGTGTTTGCGCTGGCCAACCTTGCGTTGTGGCGGCTGAAAGGCCGAGGCGCGGCGCCAGAAGGCGTATGGCAGGTGCCTCGCCTGTTGCCTTTGCTGGGCTTTGTTGTCTGTAGCTATTTTGTCGCTCATGCGATCAGCGGGTGGCTGGCGTGATGCGTGCGTTGGGATTGGGATTGGCATTGGGATTGCTGCTGATGACGACCGCCCTGGCGGCTGCGTCGGAATGCGAGCCCGGACATGATCTCGACGACCAGGTGCTCTTGCGGGTACACCTGCCGATCACGGGCCAGAGACCGGTGGCTGATCTGCTTGGTCGCCGGGAGGTCGGTCTCGGGGCTGTCCGAATTTTTCGGCAGAACGTGTTTCCGGATGCCAGCCATTGGCTGGCTCGTGCGGCCAACCGTTTCAACACGCTCACGCGCGAGTCGGTGATCCGCGCCGCCCTGCCGTTCGGTGAGACGGTAACCGCACGGCAGATCGAAGAAGCGGAGCGCATACTGAGAGACAAGCCGTTCCTCTACGATGCCGCCATCTTGGTGCGCGGACTCTGCGATGAGCGGGTGGACCTGGACGTTGTGGTGCGCGATGTGTGGACGCTGAACCCGTCGCTCGATTACTCCCGTTCCGGTGGAGACAACCGCACCGGCATCGGCCTGACGGACGTGAACCTGCTGGGCACCGGGAAACTGCTGGCGTTTACTTTCCGCAGCGATGCCGACCGCGATACGCTCGTGGCACGCTACTTCGACCCGAATATTCTCGGCAGCCACTGGTCCGCAGACCTTCAGGCCAGCCAGCAGGATGACGGGGAGCGTGGCCTCGTGGCGCTATCGCGGCCGTTCTTTGCACTCGATACGCCGTGGTCTTTAGGTTTCATGGCTGAGCACTTTCGCCGCCAGCAGGATCTCGAGATTCTCAGTGAGGATATCGCCAAGTTTGATGCGAGCACGCAGCTCGCACGTCTGCATGTGGGCTGGTCCGGTGGGCGCCAAGGGGCCAGTGTCGACCGCCTGTTCGCCGGGGTGGGCTATCGGAAGGAACGTTTTGACTTTCCTGTGACGGTTGCGCCAGAGCGTGTACAGCGCCGCTACGTGTATCCCTTTGTT
>JAUIED010000022.1 GCA_030428905.1 Gammaproteobacteria bacterium | reverse complement strand
CACGTAGTAGGGCAACTGCGGGTAGTCGATGAGGCTGTCGAGCAGCGGGTTTTCGGTGGTGCCTGGGTTGCCGAAGATGGCGCTGGCGCCGTGCGCTACCAGGCTCTCCATGAATACTTGTCTGCCGCGCAGGGTGGTCATTGCGTGGGGTCTCCAGCGGTAAATGTCGGTGTCGGGCCGCCGCCATGGTATCGCCTCCAGCACGCCTCGGCACGCGGCGGGGATGGCGGCTGTGGTAGCGTGCAGATTCGCGCGCGCCCGAGGCCGAGTACTTTTGACAGACCAGCACCCGCAACCGCCCCACGAGATCCGCACCAGCCGCCTGACACTGCGCGCGGCGCGAGCGGGTGATGGGCAGGCGTTGCACGACGCCATTGCGGTGTCGCTGCCCGACTTCTTCCCGTGGTTGTCGTTCTCCGCGCAACTGTCCGATGTGCCGACACTGGATCAGGTGTCGCAGAGCGGCCAGGAGGCGTTCGCCGCCGGCACGTTTTACGTCTGGCGGGCCTGGGAACCAGAAGGCATGCTGGTGGGCACCGTGGACCTTCATACCTTCAACTGGGAGGTGCCAGCCTGCAGCGTCGGCTACTGGTTACGGTCGGATCGTCGCGGGCGCGGCTACGCTACCGAATTTGTCAGCGCCGTCATTGACGTGGCATTTGGGGTGCTCGGCATGCAGCGCATCGAAGCGCGCTGCGACGTGCGCAACGAACGTTCCTGGCGGCTGGCCGAGCGGCTCGGCTTCACGCTGGAAGGCATCGCCCGCAACGACGACCGTGATGCTGCAGGCGTGCTCAGCAGCAGCCGGGTCTACTCGCGCATCTGCAGCCAGGAACAACCTCAGGCATAGACGCCGCTCAAACGCCGTACTTCTTGCGCATGTTGCGCACCGAGTCGCGCACGATGCGCTTCAGCACTTTCACATCCACGTCATCCAGCTTGTTGATGTAGAGGCACGACTTACCTTTCTTATGCTTGCCGAGTTTCTCCAGCAGCGCCGCATGCGGCTCGAAGCCGTCCATGACGTACACGGTGAGCGATTGCTTGCGCGGCGACACACCGGTGAGAAACATGTCGCCCTCCCGGCCGGACTCGTACACATAGTGGTAGGTGCCGAAGCCGATGATGCTCGAGCCCCACATGGTGGGCGGCTCGCCGCTTATCTCGGTCAACATCTGCATCGCCGTCCGGCAGTCTTCTCGCCGACCTTCGTGGGCCACCGACTGCACAAAGCGCTCCACGTCGTTTGCGGTTGCAGTGGTTTTGTTAGCTGCTTTCGCCATGTCGCTCTCCGTATTGCAGCAGTGTGCCAGCGCTGATCAGGGCGTCGATTTCCGCAGGCGCCAGCCCTGCCTCGGCGGCGATCTCGCGGCTGTGCTCGCCGAGGCGCGGCGCGGCACGGCGCACATCCGACGGCGTGCCGAGAAAGTCCGCCGGCGGCTTCGCCTGGCGGATCTCGCCGTGGCCCTCGAACGGGTAGATGGCGATGGTGCCGTTGGCCTCGATCTGCGGGTGGTCCAGGAGTTCCAGGCGGGTGAGCAGGGGGGCGCTGGGCACCCCTTCGGCGTCGAGCCGCGCGAGGATCTCCTGCCGCTGCCATTTGGCGATTTCGGCGGCGGTGAGCTGCTTGCGCAGCTCGGCGTTCTTAAATCGCGCCGTCGTATTGGCAAAGCGGGCATCGTCGATCCACTCAGGCTTGCCGAGTGCGGTACACATGCCGCGCCACTCCGCGTCGGAAATGGCCCCGGCAGTGATGTAACCGTCGCGGGTCTCGTAGATGAGGTCCATGGTGCCCTGGTACTTGGTCACGTCGATCTCATCGCCTACGAAGGTCAGGCCGCTCATCCCTTCCGGCCAGAAGAATCCGATCATTGCATCCAACATGCTGAGCTTCACGTGCTGGCCGCGTCCGGAGCGTTCGCGGGCGAGCAGGGCGCTGGTCACCGCCTGGGCGGCGGTCAGGCTCGTCACCTTGTCGGCGATGATGATGCGGAACATCTTCGGTCGCTTCGTGTCCCGGTCGGCCTGAATGTCCGTGGCCCCCGTGAGCGCCTGGATGACCGGGTCGTACACGCGGCTGTGCGCGTAAGGGCCATGCTCGCCGAAGCCGCTGATGGACAGGTTGATGATCTGTGGATTGATGGCGCGCAGGGCTTCATCGTCAAAACCCATGCGCTCAATGGCACCGGGGCGGAAGTTCTGCATGAAGACATCGGCATCTTTGACGAGCCGCCGCAGCACCGCCTTGCCTTCCTCTCTCGCCAGGTCGATGCTGATGGCGCGCTTGCCGCGATTGCAGGAGAAGAAGCCGGCCGTGACGTCGTTGCGCTGGTTGCCGATGCGGCGCATCTCATCGCCTCTCGGTGACTCGACCTTGATCACCTCAGCGCCCTGATCGGCGAGGATACTGGCGGCCATGGGCCCAGACACCATGGTGGTCAGGTCGATAATGCGAAATCCGTCCAGCGCTCCGGGCATGGTGTGCTCCCCCTGTTGGCCTGCTCGGAGGAGCCTACCCAAAGCCGCGCGCGGTTACATCTCGCGGATGCTGCCTGAGCCCATGATCTTTTTCGTTACTTCGGCATTGCCTTCGTAGCGTACGTCGCCGCTGCCGCGTACCACGGCGTCCAGGGTGCTGAGGGCGTGCAGGGTGGCGTCTCCCGAACCGCTGATGACGATGCTCACGGTTTCCGCCTTCAAATCGTGCGCGGAGAGGTTGCCGGAGCCCTGCAGCGTCGCCTCGAACGTGGTGGCGTCGCCTTCCAGCTCCACGTCACCGCTGCCGCGAATCACCGTGACCACGTCGGCAGCGTTCAGCTTGTCAATGTCGACGTTGCCGGACCCGGATACGTTCAGTGCCAGTTTCTCCGACGACAGTTCGTCGATCTCCAGGTCCCCGGAGCCCTTGATGTCTATTTCCAGGTCCTCGACGGCCAAGAGGTCGGCTCTGGCTGAGCCGCTGCCCAGGATCGACAACGCTTCGAGGGTTTCCAGGGTGACGTCGATCTCCAGATCGTCTGCGTCCAGCCAGTCGAACCAGCCGTCGTCCAGCGTGATGGTCAGGCGGCCGTCGACCACCTCGGTTTCCAGGCGGTCGATGGTGTCCTCATCGCCGCGGATGACCAGTTGATGCCCATTCCCCTGCACGATGTCGAGGTCTGCATTGCATTTGAGTACGATCGCCTGAAACGCCGGCAGGTCGCGGGTTTCGCTGTCTGCCAACGCTGCTGCGGGGGCCGCGAGAAGTGTGGCGGCGATCAGCATCCGCTGGGCGTGGGTGGCGAGTGAGGCCATGGTACGGTTCTCCTGATATTGCATGCTATATAGTCGTGGCAGCCGCGGTTTCGGTTTTACCTTAGTGAGCCCGGCAACTAAACTGAGTATCGTTTTTCGTTTAGGGGTGTTCCCCTGATGTGGGGCAGGGCTTGAAGAAGCTATTCAGCTGGCGGCGTTCCGGCGGCAAACGGGCAGCTCAGCCCGCCGCGTCACCGCGACGTACCTATCACGCGGTCACCATCCGCTTCTCGGAGTCGCAGGCGTGTGAGGCGGTGCGTGCCTTGGCCGGGCGGGCATTCCTTTCCTCTGAGGCGCCGGAGTTACCGTTGCTCGGCTGCGCGGATCGTCTGAATTGCCGCTGTCAGTACCGCCACCAGACCGACCGGCGTTCTCTCATGCGCCGCGATAGCGATCATGGCCTGCCCGGTAGATTCTATGATGGTGTCGATCGGCGCAACGCATCGCAGGATCGCCGTAGCCCGCAGGCGAACGGCCGTTGAGCTTTCGACATGAAAGGGGTACTTTCCTCCCGTTTTTTTGAAACCACCGGCTCGCATTGAAGGGCCGGACAAGAACCGATTATCACAAGGAGCAGACATGCCGAAGATTACCTACATCACCCACGACGGCGCTGAGCACAGCGTGGACGCAGCGGTCGGCGTCTCGGTGATGAGCGCAGCACTCGACAATGGTGTGCCGGGTATCGACGCGGATTGCGGCGGAGAATGTTCCTGCGCCACCTGCCATGTCATGGTCACCGAAGACTGGTGGGCCAAGACGGGTGGGCCGAACGATTCGGAAGAGGCCATGCTCGATCTGAACCCGGAGCGCGAGCCAACGTCGCGTCTGTCCTGCCAGATCGAGGTGACCGACGCGCTGGATGGGCTCATCGTGCGTGTGCCGGAGTTCCAGTTCTAGAACCCTCTTTATCTCAGCCATCTCAGGAGCGTTGCCATGAGTGAAGCCATTAATTGGACCGACAATCTGGACCAGACGCCCCTGGATGAGCTGGATCCATCGCGCCAGGATATTTTCCAGACACCCGGCTGGGAGTCGGTGTTTGCACGCCTGCGGGCCGAAGCGCCTGTGCAGTACTGCAAGGACAGCATTGAAGGGCCGTACTGGTCGGTGACCAGCTACGAAGCGGTGAAGCACGTGGATACCACCCCGGAGATCTATTCTTCGGAAGGCAGCATCGTGCTCGGCGACCAGGAAGAAGACTTTCCGCTGCCGATGTTCATCGCCATGGACCCACCCAAGCACGACCACCAGCGCAAGGTGGTGAGCCCGGTGGTGGCGCCGATGAACCTGAAGAAGCTGGAGGGCACCATCCGCCAGCGCGCGGCCGGCATTCTCGACAGCCTGCCGGTGGGCGAGACCTTCAACTGGGTGGACAAGGTGTCCATCGAACTCACGACGCAGATGCTCGCCACCTTGTTCGACTTTCCCTTTGAAGACCGGCGTAAGCTCACGCGCTGGTCTGATGTGGCGACCACGGACGAAAATTCGGGCCTCGTCGAATCAGAAGAGGCGCGGCGCGCGGAGCTGCTCGAGTGCCTGGAGTACTTCCAGCGATTGTGGAAAGAGCGGGAAGGGCGCACCGAGGGTAACGACCTGATCACCATGCTCGCCAACAGCGAGTCCACGAAAAACATGTCGCCGGAGGAGTACCTGGGCAACCTGATTCTGCTCATCGTCGGCGGCAACGACACCACCCGCAATTCCATTTCTGGCGGAGTGCTGGCGCTGAATCAGTTTCCGGATCAGTACGACAAGCTGCGTGCAGATCCGAGCCTGATTCCCGGCATGGTGCCCGAGATCATCCGCTGGCAGACGCCGCTGGCGTACATGCGGCGCACTGCCCTGAAAGACACGGAGCTGTTCGGGCAGAACATCAGCAAGGGTGACAAGCTCGCCATGTGGTACGTGTCCGGCAACCGAGACGAGTCCGTGTTCCCCGAGGCCGACAAGCTGATCATCGATCGCAAGAATGCGCGTCAGCACCTGTCGTTCGGCTTCGGCATCCATCGCTGCATGGGCAACCGGCTTGGCGAGATGCAGCTACGCGTGCTGTGGGAAGAGATCATGCAGCGCTTCCGCCACGTCGAGGTGGTGGGCGACGCGGAGCGGGTACCCTCATCGTTTGTGAAGGGCTATTCCAACCTGCCGGTGGTCGTGCACCCGCTGTAAGCCAGCGCTTGAGCGCGATCAGCCGTTGATCACATCATCGGTCTGGTCGCGCACGAACAGCGGCTCGATGCCGATCTCCGCTACGTCTGCTGCCATGTCAGCATCCGCGGGCTTGCGCAACGGCGCCTCAGCCGCATCCAGAAGTGCCGGCAGCAGCGTGGCGTCGCTGGTTGAGTTGAGAAACAAACCGGGCCGTGACAACGTGTATCCCACCGCTCGCTGCAGCATCTCGGGATCGCGGATGGGCCGGTACCAGCTGTAACGCTTTTCTTCATCTTCCTCCCGCCAGCGACGTGCGGCGATGGCTTTGATGGTCTGCATGGCCACACCCCGTTCCTGGCAGAGCGCGTATAACCGCTCGAAATCCTCGGCGTATGGGCCCGCGTTGTTCATGGTGTAGTTGTAGGGACACAACACGGAGTCGAACGGAAACGCATCGAGGCTCTTCAGGTGCGCGGCAGCCACATAGGTGCCGTGTCCCGTGACGCCGATGAAGCGCACGAGCCTCTCGTCGCGGGCGCGGATGAGGGCTTTGAGCGCGCCATTTTCGCCCATAGCGGTGTCCCATTCCTCAGGTTTGACGAGATTGTGCATCTGGATGAGGTCGACCTGGTCCACCTGCAGACGCTCGAGGGAGCGGTTGAATTGTGCCCAGGCACCTTCTTCAGTGCGCTCGCCTGTTTTCGTGGCGAGGAAGACGTCGCTTCGATGGGTCTTGAGCCACGGTGCGAGGCGCATTTCCGAGTCGCCGTAGGAGGCGGCGGTGTCGATGTGGTTCAGTCCGCGCTCGAGGATCATGTCCAGCGTGGCGACGGCGCGTTCCGGCTTCATGGCGCCGAGCGCTGCGGCGCCGAAAATGATGCGGCTGCTCTGGTGGCCGGTGCGGCCGAAAGGTATTCGTTCGATCATCTCGTGCCCTCGTCAGACGAAGGCACGAGAGTACCAGCGTGCTACGCGATGGTGTTAGCCACTACGCCAATTACCACGCCGACGATGGCGACGAGCACGCCGCACCAGCTGATGGCACGGATGATGGCTTCATCGCTTACATGACTGTGTACTTGCACGAGACTGCTCCACTTCGTGTTGAGGTCTCGACAGGGTAGACGCTGGGAGCGCGGGTGCTGCGCTTGAGCGTGTTAGTGCTCGGTAGTTCCCACCCACAGCGTGCGCCGCGTCACGTTGACGCTCCGCTGGGCATCGGTCACCCTGCGGCGCTGACCACCCGAGCCAGGAGGACGCTATGCCGGAGTTCAAGACCACCGATCGCATCACCGGAGGCGAGGTGTCGCTCTACTATGAGGTGCACGGCGAGGGTGTGCCGATCCTGCTCATCGCTCCGGGTGGCATGAAATCCGCCATACCCGTGTGGGGCAACGCGCCGTACAACCCCATCGAAGCCTGGTCGGATGGGTTTCAGGTGATCGCTATGGATCAGCGCAACGCCGGGCGATCCTCGGGGCCGGTGCACGCCGAGCACGGCTGGCAGACCTATACGGAGGATCAACTCGCGCTGCTGGAGCATCTGGGCGTGCAGGAATTCATCGTGGCTGGAATGTGCATTGGCGGCCCTTATGCCCTTGGCCTTATCCAGGCAGCCCCGGATCGGGTGCGCGCAGCGGTGCTGTTTCAGCCGATTGGCCTGACGGACAACCGCGAAGCGTTCTACCAGATGTACGACGGTTGGCAGGTGGAACTGGCTCCACAGCGGCCGGAGGTGACCACCGCCGACTGGCAGGGCCTGCGGGAGAACATGTACGGCGGCGATAAGTTCATGTTCAACCTCGATGACGATGCGGTGCGCCAGGTCAGCACGCCGCTGTTGGTACTCATGGGCCAGGACCTCTATCACCCGGAAGCCAGCAGCCGCCATCTCGCGGAGCTGGCACCCGGGGCGCGGCTCATCGAATCCTGGAAAGCCGGTGGGGATATGACCCAGGCCGCCGCCGATACGCGCGCGTTTCTCGAGGCGCACGCCAGTTGACCCGCACGGCAGGCTGCCGATCGGGTATCCTGCGCCCTCAATCGACGCGAAGGAGTTTTCATGAGCCTAGTGGCCGTCTTCAACACCTCCAAGGGCACCATCCGCACGGATCTGTACCCGGAGCAAGCCCCCGTGACCGTGGCGAGTTTCGTCAACCTGGCGCGCCGCGGATTTTATGATGGCCTGTCTTTTCACCGCGTCATCGCCGACTTCATGATCCAGGGCGGCTGCCCGCTGGGTAGCGGTACCGGTGGGCCGGGTTACCGCTTCGAAGACGAGTTCGATGCAAGCCTCAAGCATGATGGACCCGGAAAACTCTCCATGGCCAACGCGGGGCCCGGCACGAACGGCTCGCAGTTCTTCATCACCCATGTCGCCACACCCTGGCTCGACAACGCGCACAGCATATTCGGCGCCGTGCAGGGTGATGCCGACCAGGCGGTGGTGGATGCCATTGCCCAGGGCGACAACATCGTCAGCATCGAGATCGAGGGTGATGCGGATGCGCACCTCGAAGCGCATGCGGATCGTGTGGCGGAGTGGAATGCAGCACTCGATAAGTAGCAGCCGGCGCGGGATCAGCCAGACGCTTTAGGCGGCAGGGGCGGTATCACCGCCTCCAGCCCTTCCCGAATGATGCGTTCGATGAGCGGCAGGTGTTGCCGGCCGATGAACACCTCCCCGGCGATGCGGTAGGCGGGGACATCGAACACGCCGGTTTCTCCCGCTTCATGCAGCAGCGCAGGCCCTTGCGCCAGAGCCGATTCTGAAATCACCGGCCCGCCAGCCGCCGTGAGCAACTGCTGCACGCCGGCTGCGTGCAGCGGTGCAGGGTTGCCGCTCCAGTAGTGATCGTAGAGCGAGCGCAGGTAGTCGGTGGCGATCTGCGGCTGGCTTTCGACGGACGCCAACGCTGCGGCCACCGCCGCGGCATCCAGCTCTGCGCGCGGTGTCTGCATGGGCAGGCCGCGCCAGCGGGCATAACGGGCCGCCTCGTCGTCCTGATACGCCTGGCGCACCCGCTTGTGTCGCTCGCTCACGGTCTCTTCACCATCGGCGCTGGCCGTGTGACGCCTTGGTTTGCGGGCCATGTGCCAGCTTGCCTGGGTGCCGGTGCGCGCCAGCAGTACCAGCGTCGGCTCGAAGGCGAGGTACGACGCGGCGGAAGTCGGGTCCACGTAGAGGTCAATGTGCTTCACGGGGCGCTCTCGTAGGCGGTGTCCGGCGCCTGGCCCTGGCGTCCGGTGAGCAGCCAGCGCACGGCGGGCAGATGCTCGCGGCCGAACAGAATCTCGCCGTCCGCCACGTAGGTGGGCACGCCGTAGATCCCCGCAGGGTGAAGCTGTGCCTGCAGCTCGTCGTGCAGGGCACGGCCGGAGCCGCGCGCGTACGTTTCGAACCCGTCGACGTCCACATCTGCGGCTTGCAGGGTGGCGCGGATTACGCTGACGTCCTCGATATCGAGCGCCCGCTGCCAGAACGGCGGGTACACCGCACGCAGGTAGCGTGCCACCGCATCCTGGCCCTGCGCGCCTGCCCACAGAATGCCGATTCCTGCGAATGAGGAATCCCAGATTTTCTGCGTGCCATAGAGGCTGATACCGCGCATGCGGGCGTAACGTTTGGCGTCCATGTAGGCGTAACGCACGGCATGCCACTGTTTCTTCGAGCGGTTCTGCTCCGTGACTTTGCCTTCGGCGTTGGTTTTCGCGGTGCCGAGGTAGCTGCCGATGTTCAGCGTCAGCGGCCGCCAGTCGATGGCGATACCGAGTGCTGCGCCTAGAGCGAGCGTCGGCTCGATGGCCAGATAGGCGTACGGGCTTTTCACGTCCACGTAGACGATGAGCGGATGTTGCGAGATGAGCGGCTGCATGGGGGCATGATCTCAAGCCGAGGGGCGGTTGTCTTGCGCGCATGGTCTGGCGGAAGATGGCCGGATCTCAACTGCCGGGTGGAACATGGCTGAGAAGCTGCTGCTGGAAGGATTGAAGGTGCTGGACGTGGCGAGCTGGATCGCCGCACCCGTAGCCGCCACGCTGCTCGCCGATCTAGGCGCTGACGTGATCAAGGTGGAGCTGCCGCAGATCGGCGATGGTTACCGCAACTATGCGTTGCTGCCGGTGACGCCGGACAGCGACGAGAACTACACCTGGCAGCTCGATGCGCGCAACCGGCGCTCGCTGTCGCTCAACCTGAAGACCGAGGAAGGCATGGCCATCCTCATGCGTATGGTGCGCGACTGCGACGTGTACATCACCAACCAGCCGCTGCCCCTGCGCCGGCAGCTCGGACTCACCTACGAGGCGCTGGCCGAGGTGAACCCGCGCATGATCTACGCGTCGCTCACCGCCTATGGTGAGCACGGACCGGACCGCGATCACGAGGGCTTCGATCTGGTGGCCTACTGGGCGCGCTCTGGCCTCATGGACCTGGTGCGCGAGGACGGCGCGGCCCCATCGCCGGCGTTGGCCGGCATGGGCGATCACCCCACGGCTGTGACCCTCTACGCCAGCATCATGACGGCACTGCTGCGCCGTGAGCGCACGGGGGAGGGGGCACTCGTGCATACCTCCCTGCTCGCCAACGGCCTATGGTCCGCCTCGTGCCTGGCGCAGGCACAGTTCAGTGAGGCGGACTTTACCCCCTACCGGCATCCGAGCCGCGGCAACTACCCGCACGGCGCCTATGAGACTGCAGACGGACGTTGGATTGCGCTCAGCATGCTGCGCATGGAGGAAGACTTCGACCGGCTCATGCTGCTGCTGGACGCTCCGGACGTGCTGGTGGATGAGCGTTTCGTATCCGCCGAGGCGCGTCTGGCCAACGCAGCGGAATTCGTTGCCGCACTCCGGCCGCACTTTGCCCGCCAGCAGTCCGCTGACTTCATGTCCCGGGCGCGGGAAGCTGGCCTCAATGTGGTGCTCGTTGCGCAGCTGACGGATCTACCCAGCGACCCACAGCTGCGCGCCAACAGCATGCTGCGGGAAACCACGCCGGACGTGTCCCGTTACCCGGTTGTCGACAACCCGCTCAACGTCGAGGGCCTGCCACGCAGACCCGTAACCAAGCCGCCGGCGCTTGGTGAGCATACCGACGAGATTCTCAGCGAGTACGGCTTCGCGCCGGCAGACATTGAGCGCCTGCGGCGCGAAGGCGTGGTCTGAGCGGCAGCGATGGACCCGATTTCCCAAGCCACGCTCGGGGCGCTGGCGGCGCCACCGGCTCGGCGACGAAACCCAAGAGGTGGGCGCCTTGGGTGGTTGGATACTGGTCTGCATGGTGGCGCTGTGGTCGCACCCGCTCTTGGATGCGCTGACACCCTACGGCACGCAGCTTCTGCTGCCGTTCACCGACGCCCGCTTTGCGGTATTTGCCATGCCGATCATCGATCCGGTGTATACGCTTGCGCTGATCGTCGGCGTGGTCCTGGCCGCGCGGCTGCGGGCGGCGCGGGGCGCGGCTTGTGTGGTGTTGGCAATCAGCAGCGCCTACCTGCTCTGGGCCTGGCATTTGAACGTGGGGGCTCGTGATTATGCGCGGGCAGACCTGGAGGGCAGGGGGGTGACACCCGCGCAGGTGGAGGCCTTCCCCACCATCCTGCAGCCCTTCATGCGGCGTGTGGTCGGCAGGACGCCAGAGCGGGACTACGTGGGGTACCTGTCCATGTGGGACCCGTGTGCCATTGACTGGGGTGAGGGCGAACGGGCGCCGGATCGTCTGGTAGATGCGTTTGAGCAGCGCCGCGATGGGCGCGTTTTTTCCTGGTTCGCCATGGGTTGGACCCACTACGCCGTGCGCGACACGGACGGCGGTACTGAGCTCGTGGCGGCGGACCTGCGTTACGGCACCGAGCCGGACCCAGCGGTGAGTGTATTTTCGGTAGCGCTGCCGCTGGAAGCGGATGGCGCTCTGACCTCAGCCCAGGCAGCCGGGGCCAGGTACCAGCCGAGCATCGACCGCTTCGATGAATTGGTGAGCATTGCCTACGGCGCCTGCGTGGCGCCGGCTCAGGCCAGGTGATCCAACGGCAGAGCGGTGGAAGACTTGATGCGTTCCATGGCGAAGGATGACGATACGTCGTGCAGGGGCGCGATGCTGATGAGCTTCTTGTATACGCGGTCGTAGTCGTGGATGTCGCACACGACTACTTTGAGCAGGTAGTCGGTGTCGCCGCTCAGCCGGTAGAACTCGACCACCTCCGGCAGATCGCGCACGCCCTGGGCGAACGCCGCCAGCCACTCGTCTGTGTGGGCACTGGTCTTGATGGCGACGAACACCGTCACGCCGAGGCCCAGCGCTTCCTGGCTGAGCAGCGCCACGCGCTTGCGGATGAAGCCGTCTTCCTCCAGCCGCTTCACGCGCCGCCAGCAGGCGTTGGTGGAAAGGTTCACCCGTTCGGCGAGCTCGGCGTTGGACAGGCTTGCGTCTTCCTGCAGGAGTGCGAGCAGTTTGCGGTCGAGGCGGTCGAGCTTCACGATTGGGCACTCCGGCCGGTAGATTTGCACATGATAACGCGCTCTTATGGGACGTTCTCCGCTATCCTGCGCAGATGATGAACTCCGATTCGAAAATACGGGCCCTGCTGACACTGGACGGCGGTGCCGGGGTGCTGGCCCTGATGGTGGTCGCGGTGCTGCCGGCACTGTGGCTGCAGCACCCGGCGGTGGGCCTGGCCGGTGGTGCGGCGTGCGCGCTGCTGCTCGGGCGCAACCCGCTGCCCACCAGCACGAAGCTCGCCAAGATGTCGCTGCAGACGGCCATCGTCCTGCTGGGGCTGACCATGAACGCCGCAGCACTTCTGAGCCTCAGCCAGTCGTTCTCCGGTGCGGTCACCGCGTACGTGCTGGCGGCCATCGGTATCGGTTGGCTGGTGGCGAAGTTGTTTCGGATAGACGTGGTAACGGCGAGCCTGCTCACCCTTGGCACGGCCATCTGCGGTGGCACGGCCATCGCCGCGTGCGCGCCGTTCTTCAAAGCAGACGCCGCGCGCATTGGCCTGGCCCTTGGTGCGGTGTTTCTCCTCAACATGGTGGCGCTGTTCGCCTTCCCGCCCCTTGCTGCGTGGCTCGACATGTCACAGCTCGAGTTCGGCGGCTTCGCGGCGCTGGCCGTGCACGATACGAGCTCGGTGGTGGCCACCGCCGCGGTCTATGGCGAGGAAGCGGCGGAGGTGGCCACCACGGTCAAGCTCGGCCGCACGCTGTGGCTGGTGCCGGTGGTGGTGGTGCTCGGCATGTGGAAGAACGGCGAACGGGGCAAGGCGTTGCTGCAGCGTGCGCGTGTGCCGCTGTTCGTGGTCGCCTTCATCGCCGCAGCGGTGGTGGCGACGGTGTTCACACTTCCCGCAGAGCTCCTCAGCGGGCTCAAGATGGTGAGCAAGATCCTGCTGGTGCTGGCGCTGTTCTTCGTCGGGCTCGAACTCACGCGGGCAACGCTTGCGCGGCTCGGCGGCAGGGAAGGGGTGTTTGCGCTCGGCTTGTGGATACTGATGTTGCCGGTGGCCTACGGGCTGGTCATGCTCGCGGCCTGAATAACCATAAAGCCAAAGGTTCTTTCCCAGCGCCGGTTGCTTTCGCTACCGTGCGCGCATGACCGAACGACTGAAAGAAATCGCCCAATCCCCGGTTCTCGGCACCGTCGCCGGCACCTTCGCGCTGGCCGGTTTTGCGGCCTACGCGTTTTTGCCGCTGCTCTGACGGGGCTTGCGCACCCCCTAGGCGGCGCCTGCTCGCCCCTGCTGCGCGGCTTTTCGCGGCATCCGTTCACAAACGCACACCCCGTGCTTGACAGCCCCCATCGTCCCGCATAAATAAGCGCCTGAGGAAGGTGTACTTTTGCTCGATTCAGGAGGGATCTCTTGGCGCGTGCTCGACGTAAGACTGCTGGGAAAAAAGCACCGAGCAAAGCAGCGAGTGTTGCTGCTGCCACAGATGGTGAGGAGCCGATTGCAGCCCAGGCTGCAGAGGAAGAGCTCGCCGACGATACGGAGCTCGACAGCGACCTGGACGATGACGACGATGACAGCGTCGACAGCGGCGACGATGACTACGACAGCGACAGCGACGATGACGAGGAGGCGCCGGATCTCGATCGTGTGCTCGCCGAAACCCCTTCCAATGGCTTGGCGCTGCGACGGGAGATTGAGCGCCGTCTGGAAGAGCGTCGTCTGGCCAAGGATCTCGACGATCTCGATTACGACGACTGACCCGAGACGCTGGACCCATCGACCCCACTGACACAGCGCCGGACGTTCGTGACCTGGTGCTGGTAGGTGGCGGGCATACGCATGTGCAGGTGCTGCGCGCTATCGGTATGCGGGCCTGGCCTGGTGTGCGGGTCACCGTCATCTCCCGCGAACTGCGTTCACCGTACTCCGGCATGTTGCCGGGCCATGTGGCCGGTGCTTACACCGATGACGACATGCACATCGATCTGGCGCCGCTGGTGCGCTTTGCTGGTGCACGGCTGATCCACGCGGCGGTCATTGGCATCGATACCGATGCAGGCCGGGTGCTGTGTGCGGAACGTCCGCCGATCCGTTACGACGTGCTGTCCATCAACTCAGGTTCCGCGCCCGAACCCGTGGGCCGCGGTGTGGCGGTCAAGCCCATCGGTCAGTTCCTGCCGAAGTGGCGCGAGACCGTCGAAGGGCTTGTGCCCAATGCCCGAATCGCCGTTATCGGCACCGGCGCCGGCGGCGTCGAGCTCGCGCTGGCCATGCGTGCCGCACGACCGGATCTGATCGTGCAGCTCCTGGGGCGGAGTTGGCTGCCGGGATTCAACCGGCGCTCCGCGAATCTGCTGCGCCGGGCCTGCGATACGCAGGGTGTGGCGGTGCAACTGGGTGAGGAAGTCACCGATGACAGCCTCCCGGATGCGGATGCGCTGTTCTGGGTGACCGCAGTGGTTGCACCCGCATGGGTGGCGCAGAGCGGCCTGGCGGTGGACGCGAGCGGCTTCGTGCGGGTGGACCCGCACCTTCGTTCCGTTTCCCACGACAACATCTTCGCGGCCGGCGATGTCGCCTGCCTGGATGGCCAGGAGCGCCCCAAAGCCGGAGTGTATGCGGTGCGTGCCGGGCCGGTGCTGGTGCACAACCTGCGGGCGGCGCTGCTGGGTGGCCGGCAGCGGCGTTTTCGCCCGCAGCGGCAGTTCCTCACGCTGATGGGCGTGGGGGATGGCACGGCAGTCGCTGCCAAGTGGGGCTTCGCCTGGCGTAGCCGCCTGATGTGGCGATGGAAAGATCACATCGACCGTACCTTCATGCGGCGCTTTCAGGATCTGCCGCAGATGGCGCCTGCCGCGCCGACGCTGCCCCCGGCGCTACAGAGCGCGGTGCCCGACACCATGCGTTGCGGCGGCTGTGGCGCCAAGCTCGGTGCTGACCTGTTGTCGCGGGTGCTCGGTCGGCTGCCCATCACACCGCGCGAGGATGTGGAGGTGGGCATCGGCGACGACGCGGCGGTGGTGCGCAGTGACGGGCGCATGGTGGTGAGCACCGACGGCCTGCGCGGCATGATGGACGATACCTATCGCTTCGGCCGCATCGTCGCGCATCACAACCTCAACGACCTCTTCGCCATGGGCGCACGCCCGGCCACGGCGCTGGCCATGGCCACCGTGCCGCTCATGGCGGAGCCGCTGATGGAGGCCGAACTCACCGACCTGCTGCTGGGCGCGGTGCACGTGCTCGAGGAGCACGACGTCACCTTGGTGGGTGGCCACTCCTCCGAAGGCGCGGAGCTCTTTCTGGCGCTCACCGTCATGGGCGCGCCCGGCCTCAGGGCGTTTCGTAAGTCCGGCCTGCGCGTGGATGATGCGCTGGTGCTGACCAAACCCATCGGCACCGGTGTGCTGCTGGCCGCGGATATGCGCGGTGAGGCCGCCGGGGAGCACGTTGAGGCGGCTGTGCAGTCCATGGATCTCAGCAACGCGCGCGCCTGTGCGCTGCTTGCGGAGCACGAAGCGACGGCAGTCACTGACGTCACCGGCTTTGGCCTGCTTGGCCATCTGGCGGAGATGTTGCGGGCTTCCGGCGTGGGCGCGCAGGTGCACGCTGCTCGGGTACCGCTGCTGGCTGGAGCGAGGCAGCTCATGGCGGCAGGCGTGGCAAGCTCCCTGCAGGCGAACAACGAACAGGTGCTCGGCGATTTTCAGTGCGACGCCGATGCACGGCTGCTCTGCGACCCGCAGACCTCCGGCGGCCTGCTGGCCGGCGTGCCTCAGGCGCAGGCAGAGGCGTTGATCGCGGCGCTGCACGCGGCGGGCTACCCGCAAGCAACCATTATTGGCGCGGTCACGGATGCGCGGTGGGTGGTGACATGAAGGTGGTCTTCGTCACCGATCCCCTGTGTTCGTGGTGCTGGGGTATGGCTACCGATATCGATCTGGTCATGGAGCGGCTAGCGGGCCGCATTGACTTCGATCTTCTGCTCGGCGGCATCAACACCGACGGCACGCAACCGGTGGGCGCATACGGACGTGGGCGCATTCTGTCGCTGTGGCGCGAAGTGGAGGCGACCACCGGGCAGCCGTTCGGCAACAAGCTGCCAGAGCAATACGTGCACAACTCGGTGCCCTGCTGCGTGGCGGTGGAGGCGGTGCGTAGAGCTACCGGCGCGCCACCGTTTGCCTACCTCAGGGACCTGCAGGCGCGCTTCTGCCTGCACGGCGAAGACGTTACTGACAAGGCGTTGCTGCGCGAGGCTGCGGTGGGACATGGCGTGGCGGCGGAGGTGTTTGATGGGTTGTTCGACGACCGGAGCGTGCGTGAAAGCCTCGCGCCCCAGTTTGCGCGCGCCCGCAGCTACGGCACTCAGGCCCTGCCGAGCGTGCTGGTGGAGGAGGGTGGCACCACCCGGCTGCTGGCCGGCGGCTACGCCTCGGCGGAAGCGCTGCTGGAGATGCTGGAAGCGGCCTGAGCGGGCTACAGCCCGCGGTCGCTGAAAAAGTACAGGAAGTACTTTTTCAGCACCCTGCTAAGGCACTGGCGCAGGCGACTGTCCCGCTGCGCTCAGATCCCGTTGTACCAGGACCAGCCGGAGCGGATGTGGCTGCCTTCCGGGTCGTCGAAGTGGTCGAGGACGACGATCTTTCTGAGGTACTTCATGCTCTTGTAGCCGATCTGGCGTTCCAGGCGCAGCCGAAGCGGTGCACCGTGGCCAAGAGGCAGCTCCCGTCCGTTCATTGCGTAAGCGAGGATCGTCTGCGGGTGGAATGCGTCGTTCAGGTCGATGTTGTCGACGTAGTAATCGTAAGACCAGAACTGCACGTAGCGCGCCTGCGGCTGCATGCCACACGACGCCAGCACAATCGCCAGCGGCACGCCTGTCCATTGCGCGATGGCAGACCAGCCTTCCTCGCAGGTATGCCGGGTGACCTGTGTGCGCGATGGCATGCGGCGCAGATCCGCCAGTGAGAACGCGCCTGGCCGGTCTACGCTGCCTTCGACCGTGATCTGCCAGTCTTTGAATCCCGACTTATGCGCCTTTGCAAACCCGGGGCCGTGCTCGGGGTGGAACAGCGGTTCATTTTCGTTGCCGGGGTTGACTGTGCCAGTGGCGATCATCGGCGAGATATCCCTCACATCGTACTCGCGCGCCAACGCATTTGCGGGCAACACCAATCGATGCGCTTTATAGGTGACCAAGTCCCCCATCCGCAGCAGGTGCCCGTAGGTTGGCGGCTCCGTCTGGCCGCATCCCGCCAAAGTGAGACCGGCTCCTGAAGCGAGTCCGGCAATGAATCTACGTCGGGGTATCGTTCTACGTTTGTCAGTCATGTCATTTCCCGAGGATCATCGCGCGCATCTGCCGGCCGAATCCGGCAACAACCACCATCGCGACGTGCACGATGAAGAAAAGCAAAATCACACAGAAAGAAAAAAAGTGCACCGTGCGTGCATATTGATAGCCACCGAAAACATCGAGCAGAAATGGTAAAGCCGCGGTGATCGCCGGCGCCATCGCCAGACCGGTGATGACCATCAACGGCACCGCGATGAACAGGATGAAGCCGTAGGAGATGCGTTGCACGATGCCGTACGGCGGCCCGGCGGCTATTGCTCCGGGTTCCGGTCGCAGGTGTGACTTCACATCCTGCCTGAGTTTCGCCTAAGAAAAGTCACCGCCCTTCGGCAGCAGGGATTGCCGCGCGTGGCCCGAAAACACTCCCGCCAGGACGTAGATCAGCCCTGCGATGACCAGGAACCAGGCTGCCAGGAAATGCAGACTCCTGGCCCAGCCGTTTTGATTGAAGATCGGATACGACCGATTGGCCGAATATGCCGTGTCGCTCACCGCGGAGAAATCCACCGTGCGCTCGAAGCCGTCCGGGCGGTGATTCGCCGAGATCGGAATCTCGAGAATGGCGGGTACCAGGTCATTGCCAACCTCACCCCATTACGGGCGCGGATGCATGGCGAATATGAACACGCCGCTTACAAAAAGCGTGATGATGCTGAAGGCGATGATCCAGTGACAGACCCTGGCCCAGCGCCGGTGGCCGTCGCCTGCCATGGCTGCATCAGCATTGGCTGCAGTTTCACTCATTGGACCCTCCGGAAGCGCTTGCAGAGTATATGCGAAGTGCGTATGTCAGCAGGACGACAAGCAAAAACCGGCCTGGAAGCGCGTGTCAGCTTGCTGTTGGGAGCGGCCGACCCCTATGCTTGCAGCCGGGATTCGGTAGGACAACGATATGCACGACATCGTCATTCGCGGTGGCAGCATTCTGGATGGTACGGGTACCACGGCGCGCACGGCTGACATTGCGGTACGTGACGGCCGTATCGTCGATGTTGGTACGGTCGACGGCCGGGGTCGCGCGGAGATCGACGCCCACGGCGCCCTCGTTACACCCGGCTGGGTCGACATACACACCCACTACGATGCCCAGGCCACCTGGGATTCCGGCCTGACGCCTACCGGCTACCATGGCGTGACGACGCTTGTTATTGGCAACTGCGGAGTTGGCTTTGCACCGGCGAAGCCCGACCGGCACCAGTGGCTCATCGAACTGATGGAGGGTGTGGAAGATATTCCCGGATCAGCCCTGGCGGACGGCATACAGTGGGAGTGGGAGAGCTTTCCAGAATATCTCGATGCGCTGGCTCTGCGCCGGTGGGTGGCGGATGTGGGTGCCCAGGTGCCGCACGCGGCGGTGCGTGGCTATGTCATGGGCGATCGCAGTGCTGACGGCAATGACGCAACGGAGCAGGACCTGGTGGACATGACCGCCATCGTGCACGACGCGCTCAAGGCCGGTGCCCTGGGATTTTCCACCTCGCGCACGCCCTTGCACAAGTCGGTGCACGGAGACCTCGTGCCGGGAACCTCGGCCGAGCCGTCCGAGGTCATCGCCATCAGCGACGCCATCAAACGCGCGGGTCACGGCGTGTTTCAGTGCGCGCTGCACCACCCGGACGTGCCGCGGGAAATGTGGTGGCTCAAGGAGATCGCTCGCAAGACCGGCGGCTACGCCTCGTTCAACTTCAACATCTCCGACATGGCGCCGGACTTGTGGCGGGATATGCTCCTGGCGCTCGATGAAGCGCACGCGGAAGGCTGTCGTGTGGTCGGACAGGTGGCGGGTCGCCCCGTTGGCATCCTGCAGTGCTGGGATGGCACGGTGAATCCATTCCTCGGCCGGCCGACCTACGAGGCGCTGTCGGCACTGCCGCATGCCGAACGACTGCAACGGTTGGCGCAGCCGCAGACAAGAGCGCGCATCCTTGCTGAGCAGGCGGAGAATCCCACCGGGCTCATGCGTTTCCTCTGCTCGAGCTATCACCGGATGTGGCGGTTCGGCGGCGAGTCGGACTACGAGCCGGCGGCTGATGACAGCCTGGCAGCCGTCGCCGCGCGGCAGGGCTGCGATCCGGCAGCGCTCGCCTACGATCACCTCAACAGCAACGGCGGTAAGGGACTCCTCTACTTTCCCTTCCTCAACTACGCCGCCGGCGACCTGGCGCCGCTTTACGAGATGCACAGGCATCCGCACACGCGCATGGGGCTGGCCGACGGCGGTGCGCATTGCGGCACGATCTGCGATGCCAGCATGCCGACCTTCATGCTGTCTTTCTGGGGGCGTGACCGGCTGCGCGGTCCGAAGCTCGATCTTGCCGAGATCGTGCGCCGTCAGACGTCGGAGACCGCGGCACTGTACGGCCTGAACGACCGTGGTCGTATCGCGCCGGGCCTGCGCGCCGATATCAATGTCATCGACTATCAGAAGCTGTCGCTGGAAGCGCCGCACATGGTGTGGGACCTGCCCAGCGGCGCGCCGCGCTTCATGCAGCGCCCCAAGGGCTATCTTGCTACGGTCTGCGCCGGCGAAGTGACAGTGCGCGATGATGAATTCACCGGCGCGTTGCCTGGTCGGCTGGTGCGCGGCGCGCGCTGAGCTACATCGACAAAAGGCGGCTAGAAAAAGCTGGCGATGGCTGGGCGAAACCGGTCCATGTCCACAAGGAACGAGTCGTGCCCCTGCATGGAATCCAGGCGGGCAAAGCGCACATCCTGAATGTTCTGCTGCAGGGCCAGCGCCAGCTCCTCCTGCTGGTGGATGGGAAACAGAAAGTCCGTTTCCACACCGATCACCATGGCGCGCTCCAGGCGCAGGCGTTTGAGGGCCTGTTTCAGGCTGCCGCCGTGATCGGAGGCATCGAACAGGTCCATGGCCCGCGACAGGTAGAGATAACAGTTGGCGTCGAAGCTGCCCACAAACTTCTGCGCGTGGGCGTCGAGGTACGACTCGATCTCGAAGTCGATGCCGAACGGGCCCACCTCCGGCGCCCGGTCGGTGGTGCGCTCACGGCCGAAGCGGGTTTCCCACTCCTGCGCCGAGCGGTAGGTGATCATGCCGAGCTTGCGCGCCAGACGCATGCCCATGGCGGGGCCGTCGCCGGGGATCGGGTAGTTGCCGTCCTGCCAGGCGGGGTCACGTCGAATCATTTCCCGCTGCAGGGAGCGCAGGGCGATGGAGAACGGCAGGCTGCGGGCGGCAGAGGAGATCGAGATGAGCGCCGACGCGCGTTCCGGGTGCAGGAGGGCGAAGGCAAGCGCCGTCATGCCGCCCATGGAGGCGCCAATGACGGTGTGCAATCGCTCGACGCCGAGCTGGTCGAGCACGCGGGCGCCGGCGCAGGCGATGTCCTCGAGGGTAAGCACCGGGAAAGTCAGCCGGTAGGGCTTGCCGGTGGCGGGGTCGCTGGATGCAGGTCCGGTGGAGCCGAAGCAGCTTCCGAGGGAATTCACGCACACGACGAAGTAACGATCCGTATCGATGGGTTTGTCGGGCCCGACCATGTCTTCCCACCAGCCGCTGGCCTGGTTGAGCTTATTGGACGCCACGTGGGCGGACGGCGACAGGCCGGTGAAGATCAGCACCGCATTGCTGGCACTGGCGTTCAGCGTGCCGAGGGTCTCATAGGCCATCACCGGATCTTCCAGTGCGCCCTGACGCATGGCGAAGCGCCCGTCGATTCTGGCGATCAGGCTCATGACGCAGCGAGCCCCCATTCGCGGCAGCGCTGGGCCATCAGGGCCCGGTCGTCTATATGATTCGGGTGGAAGTCCCTCCGGTAGAACGGGCTGATGTGCGGCGCCAGGCGGCGCAGAATACCGTCGCGGCCGAGTAGCGCGCGCAACCCGCGCCACAGAGTGGCAGGGCGGAAGTGCCCGTCCTTGATCAGCAGATAGCTGTGCCGCACGAGTATTTCGGCCAGAAAGCCGATGGTGGCGTCGAGCATCGCCGCACGGCGCAGCCACAGAGGCAGGCGGCTTGCCTGATAGACATCGAACGCCACCGCCTTGTGTTCCGCCTCTTCCAGGGCGTGCCAGCGCCACAGCCGCTGCATGTCGGGGTGCATGGGTTCGAGCCAGTAGTGCGGATGGTGCAGAAATTCGTGGGCGAATACCGCTGTGACGTGCTCGATGGCGACCGTGAGCGCCAGCGACAGCCGCGGAGTACGGCGGTTCAACCAACCCATGGCCTGCTTCTGGATGCGGTTGAAACGGGCGATGCCGCTGAAGCCCTGCTCGAGCATCAGCTCGATGTGCACATCGTGCGCCTTGCTGTGCTGGCCCTCCTGGCCGACGAAGGCACGGATCACCGGATCGTTGTCGTCCGCGGCGAAGTGGCGTACGGCTCGGATGAAGAACCGCTCGCCCTCCGGAAAGGTGGAGGACACGGCATTGAAGAAGTGGGTCAGGAACGGATCATCGCCGTACCAGTACTTCGGTGTCTGGTGGTCCGGGCCGTCGGTGACGGTACGGATGACGGGTTGGGCACTCATCGGGGCATTATACGTGAGTAGCGAGAACGGCTACGATACGGCTTCCATATGCCTAGAGGGGGAATCCATGGCAGATGCAATGATGGCCTGGCCGGAGCTGCGTAACCCGTTCGATGCGCGTCCGCTCCACGCCGATGGCGAGACGACGGTGCTCTATCAGGGTCGCTCGGTGACGCTGGCCGAGACGGCATCCGGGGACGGGCTGCTGGTGCGCACCGAAGACCTGCCGCGCATCAACGGCTTCGAGGTGAAACCGGAAGGCGCCTGCCTGGGCGATATGTGCGTGCCGCTGCGGGATGGTCTGCTGGTGAACCGTGATGGGCGCGACTGGCTCGACCTGCTTGCCTTTGCCGATGCGCTGCAGCAGCCCTGGGTGGGCGACACGCAGGCGCGCGTATGGAGCTTCGCGGAGATCCCCGCACACCGGCAGAACACCTTGCAGGATGCTATGGTGCCAGACATCGAGGTCACGGATCGGGCGGGCAACGTCGTGCGTTTCGCCGATCTCAAAGGCAAGAAGGCGCTCATTGTCACCTGGTCTTCGTGGTGAGGATGCTTTCTTGACGTGCCCGTGTGGCAACGTGTGTATGAAGAGATCAACGACCCGAACTTCGTGCTGATCTGCGCAGCGCAGGACACCGGCGGCGAGGCGGTGGCCGGCCCCATCTTCGATGCGGCCAACCCCACCTACGTGCAGGTGGTGGATCAGGATCACGTGATCAGCAGCGCTTTTAATTTCGTCAACGTGCCATCGGCGGCGTGGATCGACGAATCCGGTCGCATCGTGCGCATCGACGAGGGCACCTACTCGCAGGTGCACCGCATCGGCGAGGGTGACGCGGCGTTCGAATTCGGCACCGACGTGTACACGCCGGCGCTGAAAGACTGGGTGAAGAAGGGCGCCGACAGCGTGCACGTGCAGTCCGCCTCGACGGTGGCTGCAAACATGCGTGCGCACACCTTCGACCAGCAGAAGGCAGACGCAGCGTTCCGGCTCGGCAACCTGTTCCGCGCCCACGGGCAGGCGGACAAGGCGGACCGTTACTGGGCGCTGGCGCGGGAGCTGAACCCGGACAGCGTCAACTTCATCCGCCAGGACCTGACCCTCTCGGAGGAAGGCTCGGCGGGAGAGACGTTCCAGAAGATGATGGGTGAGTACGTGAGCCAGGGGCGGGACTACTACCGGCCGCTGGATATCGAGGCAGACTGAGCAGGAGGGGTTGGAGCCGATGAGCGAGCTTGCGGCGTTTCGTGAAGAAGTAGCGGGGTGGCTGGCGGAGAATTGCCCGCCGGGCGCACGTGGGCCGGGGCAGATTGCCACCGGCTCCTCGAAGGTCACCCTTGAGCCAGACGTGGCACTGTGGCTCGAACGCATGGCGGAACGCGGCTGGACCGCGCCCACCTGGCCGGTGGAATACGGCGGCGGCGGATTGAGCGCTGCACAGGCGCGGGTGCTGTTCGATGAAATGGGCAAGATCAAAGCCCGCTCGCCGCTGATGGGTATGGGTACCTCCATGATCGGCCCGACACTGCTGGAGTACGGCACCGAGGAGCAGAAGCAACGCCACATTCCGCCCATCGTGCGCGGTGAGGTGCAGTGGTGTCAGGGCTACTCCGAACCCAATGCGGGCTCTGACCTCGCGGCGCTGCGCACCCGTGCGGATGATCATGGCGACCACTTCCTCATCAATGGCCAGAAGATCTGGACCTCGGGAGCTGCCACGGCGGACTGGATGTTCATCCTGGTGCGCACGGACTTCGAGGCGCCCAAGCACGACGGCATCAGCTTCATGTTGCTGACCATGGACCAGCCGGGCGTCACCACGCGGCCCATTCGCCTCATTTCCGGCACGTCACCATTCTGTGAGACGTTCTTTGAAGATGCGGTAGCGAAGAAGGAAGACCTGGTGGGCGAGCTCAATCGCGGCTGGACCATCGGCAAGCGCCTGCTGCAGTTCGAGCGTTCTGGCATCGGCGGCCTTACCGGTGGCGTGCGTGCGGCTGATCCGGGCAAGACGCTGGTGCGTGTGGCGAAGGAGTACGTTGGCGAAACCGCAGACGGACGCATTGCGGATGCGGCGGAGCGCGATGCCGTGCTGGCGATGAACATGCACAGAGAAGCGTTTCAGCTCACCGCTGCCCGAGTGAACGAGGAAACCCGTTCCGGTACCCCGGGAGAGGCGACTTCGATCTTCAAGCTGGTGGGAGCCGCGCTCACCCGAGATACGGCCGATCTCAAGCGGCACCTCATGGGCGTGCGCGGGCTTGGTGCTTTCGGGGCCGAGCACTTCACCGAAGCCGAACTCAAGGCGACGGAGGAGTTTCTGCACTGGCGCACGACCACCATCTATGGGGGCAGCAGCGAGATCCAGGCCAACATCATTGCCAAGCGCGTGCTCGGCCTGCCGGAGTAGTCTGATTCTCTGACGCGGGCGGAGCGCTGGCTCCGCTCCCCATGCTTCGGTTGGAGTAACCATGACGGACGCGCTGCCACGCAGGACGATCTACGCGCACGGCTCGATGGGGCTGCCGCTGGCTGTGATTGGCTATCCTTTGTCGATCTGGATTCCCGCGCATTACTCCGGCGGGCTCGGTATCAGCCTGGCGCTGGTGGGCACCATTCTCATGGTGGCGCGCCTGACGGATGTGATCACCGACCCGATCATGGGTGAGATCTCCGACCGCTGGCGCACCCGTTTCGGCCGGCGCAAACCCTGGGTGGCGGCGGGCATGCTGGTGATGATGCTGGGCGTCTACAACCTCTTCATGCCCGAGCAGGGCGTTGGGCTGGTGTACTTCCTTGTCTGGCTGGCGGTTTTCTTCCTCGGCAGCACCATGATCGCGCTGCCGCATCGCGCCTGGGGCGCTGAGCTGTCGCCGGACTATCACCAGCGCAGCCGTGTGACCGCGGCCCGGGAAGTCTTCGTGGTGATGGGCCTGATGGTGGCTGCGGCTGTACCCATGATCGTCGAATTGCGCGCCGATGGCGCGGCCGTGGGCGAGGTGTTCGCCACCTTGTGGCGTGATGCTGTTGGAGCGTTCGCCGGCGACTTTGCCGATAAAAAGGTGGTGGATCGGGCCACGCTTACCGGTCCGGTGCTGGCGGGGCTCGCCTGGACCATCATCGCTTTGTTGCCGATCTGCACGGCGATCGTCGTTACCATGGTGCGGGAACCTGTAACGGATGTCGCGCTGGAAAAGCGGCCGACCTTCATGCAGGGCCTGCGCCTGGTGCGTAAGAACGGGCCGATGATGCGGGTGTTGATGATTGCGGTGCTGGTGCATTTCGGTGAATCGTTCCGCAACGCCGTGTCGCTGTTCTTTATCCGCGACATCGTTGGCGTGCCCACCATCGGTGCAGCCTACTTCTTTTATTTCATCGCCGCGCTCGGCGCCATTCCGTTCTGGCTGTGGCTTGGCCGCAAAGTGGGCAAGCACCGTGCATTCATGTGCACGCTGATCACGGTGGCGGCGGTCAGCGGTGCCAACCTGCTGTTGGATTACGGTGACTATTCGGCGTTCTTTCTTCTGTTCCTGGTGAAAGGCTTCTGTTTCGGTGGGCTGCAGTTTCTGCCGGTAGCGATGCTGGCGGATGTGGTCGATGTGGATGCTGCCCGCTCCGGCAGCCGGCGCGCCGGCACCTACTTTGCGTTTTTCGGCTTCTCCGAGAAGATCGCTATCGCCTTCGGCACGGGTGTGTCGCTCAACATCGTCGGTCTCTTGGGATTCGACCCGGCTGGCGGCATTGCAGCCAGCACCGAAGCCGGGGTGCTGGCGCTGCGGCTGGTGTATTGTCTCGGGCCGATCTTTTTCTATGGGCTTGCGCTCAAGCTCATCTGGTCGTACCCGCTCACGCCGTTGCGACACGAACGACTGCGGCGCAGACTCGAACGCCGGGCCGAGCGGCTGGCGCGCGGGCGGCAGAAGCCGGCCTGACGAGTTCTGACGATTCAAGGAGACAGTAGTGCTAGACGTTCAACCCTCCGGCGAAGCTTGTGGCGCACTGGCCACCGGAATCGACCTGTCCGGGCCGTTGGCCGCGGATGACGTTGCGGAGCTTCGCGCCGCGTGGCTTGCCAACAAAGTGCTGGCGCTGCCTGAGCAGCACCTCACGGACACAGACCTCGTGCGTGTTACGCAGTACCTCGGCGGCGTCGGCGACGATCCGTTTTTCGAGTCGATAGCACCTGACAACCCGGTAGTGGCGCTCACGCGGCGGGCGGACGAGAAAGCGCCTCTCTTTGCGGAGAGCTGGCACAGCGACTGGAGTTTCAAAGCACACCCGCCCATCGGCACGTGTCTGTATGGCATCACCATCCCGCCAGTGGGGGGCAACACGGGATTCATCAACCAGGCGATGGCGCTGGCTGAGATGCCGGACGCGCTGCGCCGGAAGATCGACGGGCGCCAGGCGATGCACTCGGCAGCCGGGGCCTACGCGCCAGATGGCATGTACGGCAACCGCGAAACGGAAGCCGACCGCTCCATGAAGATCATCTACTCCGAGACCGCTCGGGAAGTGCAGGCGCACCCCTTCATCATCACGCATCCCGAGACGGGTGAGGAGACGCTCTTTGGCTGCGCCGGTTACATCATTGGCATCGAGGAGATGGCGCAGGATGAGGCGGCAGCCATCATCGGCGAGCTGTACCAGTGGCAGACCCAGGCACGCTTTCAGTACACGCACCGCTGGCAGAAGAACATGCTGGCGATCTGGGACAACCGAAGCGTGTTGCACCGCGCTTACGGTGGTTACGACGGCTACGCGCGGGAGCTGCATCGCACGACCATCGCCGGCGCCGCATAGGTTCACCAGATGTACCTGAACCGCTTCAGCGATGCGCTGCACGCTATCGACATGCGTGAGGGGGACGAGTTCGCCAGCTTGTGCCAGAGCGCGAAGGATCTCGGCATCGTCCATAGTGCAGATGTGCGCTACACGTCTTCCAACACCGTGCTGCGCCACCAGCGTTTTCATTACCTTGATTGGGGGCCGGAGAATGCGCCTGCGGTGGTGCTGCTGCATGGTGGCAACCAGTCCGCGCACTCCTGGGACCTGGTCAGCCTGGCGCTGGCGGATGGCTATCGCGTGGTTGCGCTGGATCAGCGCGGCCACGGCGACTCCGAGTGGAGCCGGGGTGCGCACTACGGTATCGATGAGATGGCGGCGGACGCCAAAGCGCTGATTCAATCGCTCGGCCTCGAGCGACCTCTCGTTGTCGGGCACTCCATGGGCGGCATGGTGACCCTCGCCCTTGCCTGTGCAAACCCGGAACTGCTGCGTGCCATCACCGTGGTGGACATCGGCCCGGAGGTAAACGACGCCGGTCGGCGCATGATCGGCGAGTTTGTCGGCCGCAACATCGAGTTCGACGATCTGGAAACCTTTCTCGACCGGGTAGCGGAGTACGACCCGTACCGCAGCCGCGAACACATCGAGCGCACCATCCGCTACAACCTCATCCGCCGGGCCGATGGCCGTTATGTCAGCAAGGCGGATCGCCGACGTTATCGCGCGCCGGCGCCGGAAGGGTCGCCCCACCATCTGCCAGGCTCGCCGAGCATGGAACAGATCCGTGCGCTGCCCATGCCGGTGCTGGTGGTGCGGGGCGGGGAGTCGAACGTGCTGGCGCAGGATGCGGCAGAGCGTTTTGCTGCGGCGCTGCCGCACGGCGAGCTGGTGGTTGTGCCAGATTGCGGGCACAACGTCGCCTCGCAGAACACGCCGGCGTTTCTGACGTGCCTGCGGCCGTTCCTGGACGCGAACAGCTGACGCGTCAGACGTTCAGTCGAAGAGCTTCTTCGAGCTCGCAAATGCGAGGTAAAACAACAGGCCGAACAGCAGCACACCGGCGGCGGTCTGGAACACCAGTGTCCACGAACCCGTGGTTTGGAGTATGAGGCCGCTGATGTACACGCCGACGATGCCAGGTATCGTCCCGGCGGTGTTGGACAGCCCCATGATCACACCGGCGCCGCGCGGCGCGATGTCCAGGTGGTTGACGCCGAAGCCACCGGCAGTAGCACCACCGAAGATGTTGCCGAGCGACATCAGCGCAATGGCCAGCGGTACGCTCTCCACGTAGCCCACCACGGCGAGGATCAGCGCCGAGCCACCGAAACCGACGGCCTGCAGAATCTTGCGCACACGCGTCACCTGCATGCCGGAGCGGATCATGCGGTCTGCCAGCCAACCGCCCAGGTTCAGCGACAGGAAGGAAAAGAGTGCCGGAATCATGGTGAAGATGCCTACGGCGGCGAAATCCACGCCAAGCCCCTGGTTGATGTAGGTCGGCATCCAGGCCAGCAGCACGTAGCTGCCCCAGTTGGCGCAGAAGTGACAAACGATGATGGCCCAGACGGCCGGCGTGCGCAGCAGCAGGCCAAGCGGCGGCGGCGGGGTGTCGGGTGCTTTGTCAGCGTCTGAGCCGTGAATTTCGGCGAGTTCCGCCGGAGTGATTTTCGGGTGCAGCTCGGGCCTCGCGGTCGCCATGCGCTGCCACGCCGCCCACCACACGAAACCGATGAGCCCGAATGCGTAGAACGCCATCTCCCAGCCCCAGCGGCCGACGATCCAGGGCGTGGCGAGCAGTGCAAACACGCTGCCGAGAGGAATCATGGACCAGAGGATGCCGACGCCGCGGGAGCGTTCCTCGGCCGGAATCCAGCGGCCGAACATCGCGTAGATCGAGGGGAAGGTCACGCCTTCGCCAACGCCCATCAGCACGCGGGTGACGAGCAGCGCGAGCATGCCGCCGGCGGCGGCGACAGGTGTGAGCAGGGTGAAGGCGGACCAGAACAGCACGCCGGCGCCGAGCACGATCTTGCCGCCGTAGCGCTCTGCGAGCCAACCGCCAGCCACCTGAGTGAGCAGGTAGCCGACAAAAAACGATGACAGAACCCGGCCCTGCTCCTCAGGGCTCCAACCGAAGTCGCCGGCCATCGGGATGATGGCCACCGAGATAACCACACGGTCCATGTAGCAGATGAATACCGCAATCGCCGCCAGGAGCACCACCGAGTACCGTACGGGGCGGGCGCGAACGTTGGTTGTGGCCACGTGTGTTCCTTGTTTCAGTGATGTGCAGGTTCCAGCACGAAACCCACGTATCCTTCCTCTGCCACTTCGGTTAGCCGGTCGAAGTACTGCGAACCGCGCAGATGGCCGAGAAACTGGCGCGGTTTGCCCGGCACGTTGGCGCCCATGTACCAGGAATCCGTGTAGGGGTAGAGCGTGCGGTCGGCAATGTCGTTGATCTCGCGGTCCCAACCATTCTCCGCGGCATGCGTTGCTTCCATCGCGCCGAGGCCGTTGCTGCGCAGATGACGGATGCAGTCGCCGATCCAGGCGGTGGTCAGCTCACCGCCGAGCGGCATGGTGAAGAACACCCCCGGTGCGCCGGGGCCATGGATCATGAAGAGATTCGGGAACCCGGCAATGGTGGTGCCGAGGTAGTTGTCGAAGCGCGACGCCCACTTGTCCTTCAGGCTGATGCCATCGCGGCCCTTTGGATTCAGATTCAGCATCGATCCGCTCACCGCATCGAAACCGGTGGCAAGTACCAGGATGTCGATGGGGTGCTCGCCGTTTTGCGTGCGTATGCCTGTGGGTGTGAATGACGCGATTGGATCTTCGCGCAGATCCACCAGGGAGACGTTGTCACGGTTGTACGTTTCGAAGTAGCCGTTGTCGAGAATCAGCCGCTTGGTGCCGAAGTAGTAGCTCGGCATGAGTTTCTGTGCGGTGACCGGGTCTGTGACAATCTCGCGGATCTTGCCTCGCACGAACTCGGAAACTTCTTCGTTCAGGTCCTTTTTACTCAACACACCCGCGAAGCTGTTGATGGCCAGATGAATGCCACCGCCCTCCCAGAGTTCCTCATAGATCGCGTGTCGCTGCTCCGGCGTGAAGTCACCGGAGCGCCGCCGGGTGGTCTTGAAAGGCCAACCGCCGCGTCGCCGCATGGACGTGCGCAGGTTCTCCCAGTCGGCGCGGCTATCCGCCAGTTCCTCGGCGGTGAGCGGCCGGTTGCGCGCGGGCAGCGAGTACTGCGGCGTGCGTTGAAACACGGTGACGTGCGCCGCGGTCTTCGCGATCTCGGGTATGCACTGAATGCCGGACGAACCGGTGCCGATCACGCCAACCCGCTTGCCTTCAAACGACACCGGCTCGTGCGGCCAGCGGCCGGTGTGGTAGCACGCACCCGCGAAGTCGTCGATGCCCGGGTAGTCGGGTTTGTTGGCCACGAACAAAGCACCCACCGCACACACCAGAAACTGGGCGCTGGCCGTCTGGCCGGTGCTGGTTTCGATGGTCCAGCGCTGCCTGTCCTCATCGTAACGTGCGTCAGTCACCCAGGTGTCGAACTGGATGTTTTTGCGCAGGTCGAAGCGGTCGGCGACGTGTTCCAGATAGGCGAGTACCGATGCCTGGGAGGTTTGAGTTTCGGTCCAGGTCCATTCGTCCACCAGTTCCTGGGAGAACGTATAGGCGTAGAAGGGGCTGCTTGGGGCATCCACGCGGGCGCCAGGGTAGCGGTTGTACCACCAGGTGCCGCCCACTCCGCTGGCACCATCGAACGCACGCACGTTGAGCCCCATCCCATCGCGCAGGTGGTGCAGCGCGTAAAGGCCGCCGAAGCCCGCGCCGATGATGATCGCGTCGAGTGCATTGTCGTCATCTGACATGTAGCTGTTCCCCTATCAGATGTGTGCGGCTGAACCGCCGTCCACTTCGATTGCAGCGCCGTTTACATAAGAGGCGGCGTTGGTGCAGAGAAAGGCGATTACCTGCGCCACCTCTTCCGATGTGCCATAACGCCCCACCGGCACGGTGCGGCCATTGCGCTCCAGCACCGCCTCCATCGTGCTGTCGGAGGCGGTGGCAATTTCCGTCGCTGCCCGTTCCCACATGGCGGTGTGGATGAGTCCAGGCAGGATGGAGTTCACCAGCACCCCGTCGGCGCCGTACTTGCGCGCGAGAGACTTGGCCATGGAAATCATCGCCGCCTTGGTGGCCCCGTAGTCGATCAACGCTGCATTGGGGTATTTCGCCGCGCCGCTGGCGACCATCACGACCCGTCCCCATTTCTGCTTGCGCATCTTCGGCAGCAGCCGACGCGTGCAGCGAACGGCGCTCAGGAGATTGAGCTCGTGCAGATCCACCCAGTCCTGGTCGGACATGTAGAGGAAGTTGCGCGATGGGCTGGCACCGACGTTGTTGATGAGGATGTCGGCGCCGCCGGCAGCCTCGACGGCGTCCAGGAACGCTTCGGTGGAAGCCTGATCACCCATATCGGCGATATGCCCGGTGACGCGCTCGCTGTAGCCGCTGAGCGTGTCTACTGCGTCAGCGTTGCGGGCGCAGAACATCACTTCAGCGCCGAGATCCACGAGCTCCTTCACCACGGCTTCGCCGATGCCGAGGCTGGCGCCCGTGACAACGGCTCTTCGGCCTGCCAGATCAAGGTCTAACATGCATCCATCCTCCCAATATCTCCTGCACGCAAACTAACCAACCGCGCGCAGACTGTCACGCGGTACGTCCTGCAGGGTGGTCCTTGGACCTGGTCTTTTTGCTACCATTCGCGGTTTGATTGCAACGGCCAGGAAGGGGACACCATGTACGATCTGATCATCAGGAACGGCACCATCATCGACGGCACAGGCGCAGACCGCTACGTGGGCGATGTGGCCGTGGTGAACGGCAAGGTGGCGGCGGTAGGGGAGGTTTCGGGTTCAGCCCTCCGAGAGATCGACGCCACCGGCAAGCTCGTGACACCGGGTTGGGTGGACATCCACACCCATTACGACGGCCAGGCCACCTGGGACCCACTGCTGGCGCCGTCGAGCTGGCACGGCGTCACCACCGTGGTGATGGGCAACTGCGGCGTCGGCTTCGCACCGGTCAAACCCGGCGATGAGGACTTCCTTATCCAACTGATGGAAGGTGTGGAAGACATCCCGGGTGCGGCGCTGTCGGAGGGCATCGACTGGCAGTGGGAGAGCTTTCCCGAATATCTCAACGCGCTGGAAAAGATGCCGCGCGCCATCGACGTGGCCGCGCAGGTGCCGCACGGGGCTGTGCGCGCCTATGTGATGGGTGAGCGCTGCAATACGGACTACGCACCCACGCAGGCCGAGGTGGATGCCATGGCGGCGCTTGTCAAAGAAGGTGTGGAAGCCGGTGCGTTGGGATTCACCAGCTCGAAAACGCTGCTGCACAAAGACGTGCACGGTGAGTACATGCCGGGCACCTTCTCCGGCAACGACGAGATGCTGGCGCTGGGCATGGCCATGAAAGGCTGCCCGAACGCCGTGTTCGAACTTGTTTCAGACCACCTCGGCGACACCGAGGAATGGCACTGGGTGACGGAGTTCCAGAAGCAGACCGGGCTCACCATGACGCTGATCGCCACCACCGCCCCTGCTTACGAGAACAACCACATGTACCGCATCGCCGAGCAGGCGCGTCAGGAAGGCCGCGAGATTCGCCCGCAGGCTGCCGGCCGCCCCACCGGCGTGCTGCACGGGCTGCAGTCCAGCTTTCACGCGTTTGTGGGGCATCCCACCTGGCGTGAGGAGCTGAAAGACCTCGACCACGAAGCGCTGGTGGAGCGGCTGCGTGACCCGGTGGTAAAGGCGAAGCTGTTGTCCGAGGAGTCGGTCATCAAATCCGGCCCCATGCAGAACCTCACGGGCCTGATGGGGATGGTGTTCCCGCTTGGGGAGAACCCCAACTACGAGCCTGAGGCGAGCGACAGCGTGGCGGGCATCGCTGCTGCCCAGGGCAAAGAGCCGTTGGAGGTGATGTACGACCTGCTGGTTGCGAACGACGGCAAGGAGCTTTTCTACCAGCCGCTCGGCGGCTATCAGGGTTTCTCGCTGGACTGGCAGAAGACGTTCCTCGAGCATCCGAACGTGCTCTTCGGTCTCAGCGACGGCGGCGCCCACTGCGGAGTGATCGCCGATGCTGGCATGCCGACGTTCATCATGACCCACTGGGGGCGTGACAGAACCCGTGGCGAACGCATGAGCCTGGAGTTCATCGTCAAGTCGCTGGCGTCGGATACGGCTCGCGCCTACGGCATGCTTGATCGCGGGCAGATCGCACCGGGCATGCTGGCGGACATCAATATCATCGACTTCGATACCCTGCGGCTCTACCGCCCGGAAGCGGTATTCGACCTGCCTGCCGGCGGGCGCCGGCTGGTGCAGCGGGCGGCGGGATATGAAGTGACGATCAAAGCCGGTGAGCCGATCTTCGAAAACGGTGCGCACACCGGCGCGCTGCCCGGCAAGCTGGTGCGGCGGTCGAATCAGTCTGCGGCGTGATTGAAGGGGAGGGTGGCGGCTGGTCCGCGGCCCTCTCCGGTTTCATCGGGGGAGCGACGAACGGATCATCACCCAGCTTGCGAGTCGCCGTTGCAAAGTACTCCTGCACCACTCGGATCGAAACGGTGCCGGTTGGTCCTCGTTGCTGATCAGCGATGAGCTTCGTTGCGATCGAACTTTCGATCTTTCGAATGCCCGCCGCTCCTCATCGAAAGCGCGCGGAATTCATCGATCCAGCTTTCGATAGCATCGCTTGAGCCGAGTTGTTCAAGAAACTCCCGAACGAGTTGATTCACGCTCCTGCCGGTGCTTCTGGCTGCCAGGCGAGTTCTGCGCAATGTGTCTTCGTCGATGGAGAAGGTGACTTTTTTCATCACTGCTTTGGTTCGTTGTTGATGGAGCACACTATGTGCGCGCTCGGTTTGGGTGCGAGGTTGGCGTGAAACTACGGCGCGAACTAGCCATTCAGTCGCTACACCCGAGACGCTGCACCAGTTCAACCCGCCGGTTGTGTGCCCGCCCGGCATCGCTCGCGTTGCTGAACACCGGCGCCAATGGGCCCACCCCGTGCGCGGTCAGGCGTTTGCCGTCGATACCGCGGGACGACAGCGCGTCGATGACACTTTGCGCACGATCTGCGGAGAGCTTGGCGTTGTAGGCGAACGTTCCCTTGCCGTCCGTGTGACCCACGACGAAGTAGCACTGGTCAGGATGCTCCTGCAGGTACCCGGCGATGGCCGCAAGGGCCGGGCCGGATTCGGGCTTCAGCGCCGCGCGATCGTACTCGAACACGATTCCACTGAGCACCACGCGACCTTTGTCTTCCAGGTCGCGCCCGATCGCTTCCGGGTCGATGGCAACCAGACCCACCTCCGTGGCCTGCACTTCGATAATGTCGATCAGCGTGCCGACATAACGCTCCGCATGCTGCTCCACGTTGATCACCACGTACACATCGCCCGCAGCGCGCTGTTTGTGGGCGACGATGGCTCCGGCGCCGCCCTGCGTGGATGTACCGGCGGCCTGCGTACCGGCTTCGCCCGGTTGATTGAGCGGGTTTTCGGCGAGATATACGTTGAGCCAGCTTCGGCTGCCGATCTCCGGTCCGCCGCGCGTGGCATCGAAGCGGGCCCCGTAGACCTCGAAGCCTTGCGCGTTGAGGCTATCACGATAGTTCTCGAACACTTCCGAGGCGGTGCGCTCGCCTTCCAGTGCGTAGAAGGTGCGGGTTACGCGTCCGGTGGTGTCGATCCAGTCGCCGATGGCGCGGTAGCCGGTGACAGGGCCGATGGGGATGCGGTAGGGGCGATTGTTATCGACCTCCTGCCAGCGAATATCCTGGCCGGGGTAGCGGGAGATGAGGGGGTGTTCCTGCACGCCGTCGATGTCGGCTTCGGCAGGAGCAGCGGCAGTGAGGGTGAGTAGGGCCAGGCAGAGGATCGGGATGCGCATGGTGTGTCTCGGTGCTTGATGTGCTGTTGTCGGGTGTGTCCTCTCGCATGAGCGTGTCCTCCCGCGCAAGTGGCTTTGCTGATTGTGCAGTGCATTGCGAAATGCAGTCCATAACAGCGTTGCGCGTCCATGAGTGTTCAAGTCACCATTCGCGATGTGCCGGAGGACGTGCGGGAGCGCAAGGACGCATCTCACACCCGTGTGGCTTCGGACGAGATTCTCAACGCTCGAGGCGCAGATCGTCGGTGGCGTTTCTCGTTGATGCTTCGGTAGCCGTTTCGGCGCTTATCGACGGCGGGAAAGAAGGTCAGTGGGCCGAGGATGTCATTGCCAGGGGCTCGCTGGTGGCCCCGGCCGTTCTTCTTGTCGAAAACGCAAACGTTCTTCGTCGCCTGGAGCGAAGTAATGGTCGTTCTGCATTGGAAATCAAAGGTGCGTACAGGGACCTCCTGCGGTTAGATGTTGAGCTTTTTCCATACGAACGGTTCGCCTCGCGCATCTGGGATCTACGCCATGCTGTGTCGAGTTAGAACGCTTGGTTTGTTGCGGTGGCGGAATCGCTGAATGCGGATCTCGCACCGCTGGACCACAGGCTTCTCCGTACAAGCGGCCCTTCTTGCCGTTTTTCAGGTCCGGAAGGGGAAGCGGGATGGGCGGATAACAGTGACGGAAGAGGTAGAATTCACATCACCTGGTGGATCACGCGGTAACAGACGGGTTCACGATTTACATTGTTTCGATTCATTGACCAGCTTAGAGATCGTCTGACAGGAGTCATTTGCAAACTGAAACCTGCGTGCACTCTATTCGCAATTCAACACAGGCGGACATCTCACGTACGCGTCCGAAATGGCTGTTCGACCAAAGGGGTGAGCGAGCCATACTGAGGGCAAAAGACGAGGAATTGCGGCAATGCCCAAGCCACGAGTTCGAACCAACAAAACACGCGAGGACTTTATCGATCACATTCAGCGTGTTGAAGCATACGCGAAAGGTGCTGATCTAACTGAGGTCGAGGCGGATGAGCTACCTGACCGCTTGCAAGATCCGGGGGCGGCGGCACACGCGAAGCGCATATGGGATGTGTTTCATGCGGACGATGATCAAGTGTCAAACCGCTAGACTATGGGCGTAGTCGGGTGCTCTGAATCCGCATAACGACAAGATGGATGACGAATGGCGTTTGGTAGTGCTAAATTGCGGTATGTTCAAGCGGTACTAGTGATAGGGTTGCAGAGTATGGCACAAGCCCCTAAGCGAAAAACGTCTCTAACTCTGGATCGTGCCGCGTTGGAAGAAGCAAAAGCGTTGGGCGTGAATGTATCAGCTGTTGCGGAGAAGGCCCTCCAGCGGGCTGTGGCAGAAGCACGAAGAGTGAGATGGCTTGAAGAAAACGCCGCGCAATTTAAGTCGCAAGCTGAGTGGCATGAAGAAAACGGTCATCCACTCGCGGAAATCCTGGTGCCGCCCGCCAAATCTACATGGAACAGTTGAAGCGCTTCGACGTTGCGGAACACGATGGCGTGAAGATGGTCGTCGTTGAGAGTGAGCTTCTGCCACCTGATCCGGCAGTTGTGGTCATCCCTTTGCTCGCCAACTACCCCGCCGTTCGATATCTCAACCCGGAGATCTCAGTGTTGAATCAGCGTCTGGTACTTGCAACTCGGCTTATTGCCGCCGTCAGACGTGCGAGTTTGCAACGCGTGGAAAGCGTAGCCGACCAACGTGACCACATAGTTCGAGCAATCGACGTGTTGCTGGCTGGTGTTTAAACCCCACGTTTCGCTTTGCGAATCCCTCTCGTGCACTCGGCTGTGCGGAGTGTGCTGTCGGGGCGTGGCCATTCCGCACGTTGCTGGGCAATTTGCTGTCGGCCGTAGCCGCACTCCGCTTTGCGAAAAGTGGCGGAAGAGGTAGGAGTCGAACCCACCAGGCACGTTATCGCACCTCAACGGCTTTGAAGGCCGCGCGCCCCACCGGGAGCGATGCTCTTCCGCGGGGGAGTGTCGCAAATCGCTAACGCGCGCGCCACTTGCCGGCGACGATGCGCTCGTTGCCCTGGCGGCGGGTGAAGCCTTTGCGGTCGAAGTGCTCCAGAACGTCGATGGCGACGTTGCGGCCGATGCCGGTGGCGTCGCGAAAGCGGCGCACGTCGAAGGGTGCCTCTGCGGCAAGCTGTTCGGCGGTGGCGGCCAGTTCGTCCAGCACTTGCGGCAAGTAGAAGCGCGTGTCGTTGATCTGGTCCAGCACCTTCAGGCGCGCCAGCGCCGGCAACGCTTTGCTCAGGTTGTTGAGCGGCAGAGCGGTGCGCTTGGCGATGTCGCCCAGGCTTGGCGGCTGCGGCGTGTTCAGTAGCGGTTCGAGCGTCTGCATAAGTTGCTGCTGTGCGTCCGTGAGCACGGCGGCGTGGCGAGGCAGATGATACATCCCGCCCGTTTGCGCGAGCTTGTCGGAAGCTGCGAGCTCGCGCAGTAAGTCGCTGCGAAAACCGGTGGGGATGCTGTGTGGCAGCTCGTTTTCACGCACTCCTTGCAGGTTGGGGTGGTCCTTCAGGTGGCGGGTGATGAACTGCTCCGCGGCGTTGCGCCATTCCTGCCATTGCGCTGCGTGCACCAGCCAGCCGCTGCGTTCGAGCACGTCGGCGGTGTCATAGCGCGGCGTATCGGCGGGCAGGCCCCACAAGGTGCGGAACGCCGGCCACTGCACGGGGCCAAGCTCGAGCAGACGGCGGAATGCCTGGCTGGGGTCGGTGGTGCGCAGGGCGTTCAGGCGCGCCATGCGTTTGCTGTCGCGGCGTCGCCCGTTGGGGGCTTGCGTATCCCGCACCGTGCCGCCGCCGAGGGTGACGTCCAGGCTCTGGTCGCGCAGCAGGATGCGGTCGCCGGCGCGCGCGGGTAGAGGTTCGTCCAGTACCAGGTCCACCAGGTTCGTGCTTCCGGGTTCTAAACGCGCCTCGGTGAGTTGGGCGATGCGGCCGGTTGCGTGGGTCGTGCCGTGATAGGCGTGAACTGGCGTCCAGTGCTTAACCGCGCGGGGAAAATCGGCCAGCACTTCGAGGTCCAGGGTAAGGTGCGCGCTGGCCGTCGGATCACTTGTTATCCAGGCGCCGCGCTGCACATCCTGGATGTCGATGCCTGTGAGGTTCAGCGCCGTGCGGTCGCCGGGATGGGCGTATTCCGCGGGGCGGTCGTTGGCGTGCACGCTGCGCACACGTGCGGTTTTGCCGCACGGAAACACGGTGAGGTTGGCGTCCGGTTGCACCGCGCCCGCCAGCACCGTGCCGGTGACTACGGTGCCGCTGCCGCGGATGTTGAAAGCCCGGTCGATGGGCATGCGGAACTGCCTCGGCGCCGCCTGAGGCGTTGCGCGTTGTGCCGCGGTGCTGGTGAGCTCAGCCTTCAGGTTCGCCACGCCGTCTGCCTCGTCCATGCGGCAACGGAAGATCTGTGCGTCTGCGAGAAAGGTGCCGGCCACGAGCGCTGATACTTCCGCCTGGGCTGCGTCTGCCCGTTCGTCGCTGACCAGGTCGCACTTGGTCAGCGCCACTACGCCGGCGCGAATGCCCAGCAGGGTGAGAATCTGCAGGTGTTCGCGGGTCTGCGGCATGGGGCCGTCGTCGGCGGCCACTACCAGGAGCGCAAACTGGTGCTCCGCCACGCCGGCCACCATGTTGTGGATGAAGCGGTGGTGGCCGGGCACGTCGACGAAGCCGAGGTTCGCATCACTCAGGTAGGCGAAGCCGAGGTCGATGGTGAGCCCGCGAGCCTTTTCTTCTGCCAGTCGGTCGGTGTCCACGCCTGTGAGCGCGCGCACGAGGCTCGTCTTGCCGTGGTCCACGTGGCCCGCGAGGGTGACGATCATGCAAGCTTGTCCAGGTTGTCGAGCAGTGCTTCGAGCGGCTCGGCGCCGCGCATGTCGAGGCGCACGGCGTTGTGGTGAATGCGGCCGATTACCGGTACCGGCAGGCGCCGCAGTCGTGCCTGCAGCGCTTCCAGCGCGGTGGCAGACGGTGCGCGCAATACAACGCTGAGGCTCATGATGCGTTGGTCGGGCAGGGCGCCGCTGCCGATCTGGGCTTCGTCTTCCTCCACGGTGACCTCGATGTCGGCTAGCCCTTCAAGGGCTCGGCACACCACCTCGGCGCGGTGGTTGAGGGTCTGCCGGTCTGCCGTCATGGCACGCAGGATCGGTAGCTGCTCCGCGAGCTGTTCCGGCTGGCCGTACAGGTCGATGGTGGCGGCAAGTGCTGCGAGGGTGATCTTGTCCACCCGCAGCGCGCGTTTCAGCGGGTTGGCGTTGAGTGCATCGATCAGATCTTTGCGCCCGACGATGAGGCCGGCCTGCACGCTGCCCAGCAGCTTGTCGCCGCTGAAGGTGACGAGGTCTGCGCCTGCCTGCAGGGTCTCCTGCGGGGTGGGTTCGTGAGGCAGACCGAACTGGCGCAGATCCACCAGGGTGCCGCTGCCGAGATCCACGCAAAATGGAATGCCTGCCTCGGCGGCCAGGCGCTGCATATCGGGCACATCCACCGAGCTGGTAAAGCCTTCGATGTGGAAGTTGGAAGGGTGCACTTTGAGCAAGAGGCCGGCGCCGTCGGTGGCGGCGGCAAAGTCTTTCGCATGGGTGCGGTTGGTGGTGCCTACTTCCACCAACGCGCAGCCGGAGCGGGCCATGATCTCCGGCAGCCGGAAGCTGCCGCCGATTTCGATCAGCTCGCCGCGGCTGACCGGTACTTTCTTCCCCATGGCGAAGGTGTTGAGCACCAGCAGCAGGGCGGCGGCATTGTTGTTTACGACACATGCCGCTTCAGCGCCGGTAGCGGCGGCCAGGCGCTCGGCCACCACCGTGTCGCGATGTCCGCGGCGGCCGCGGGCCAAGTCGAATTCCACGTTTGCCGGGCGCGTGGCGATGGGGGTGATGGCGTCCCACACGCTCTGTGCCAGTGGCGCGCGGCCGAGGTTGGTGTGGATCAGCGTGCCGGTGAGGTTGAACACCGGCGTGAGCGAGGCGTTGCCCAACTGCTTGCCGACTGCCGCAGCGTAGCCGGCGGCATCCGAGGCCCAGTCGGCCGCCTCGCCCGCGCTGCGAAAGCCCGCCTGCAGGTCACGCAGGGCGGATTTCACCCGCGCGGCACCGTGCGCCGCGATAAGGTGCGCGAGTTCCGGGGTTTTCATCAGCCGGTCTATGCCGGGCAGGTGGCGAAGATCGATGGCTTTGATCCGTGTGGGCTTGTAGGCATTCTATCGTCATCGAAGGCAAAGTCAGGAGGCCGCATGGCTACCCAGATCCCCGCACAGGGCACCGATTGGCAAACCTTGCAGGCCGACATGCTCGCCGCCCGCGGCAACGATGTGGCCTGGAAGGACGGTCGTGCTGCGGTCTATGTCTTCCATTCCGGTGACGATGTCATGGGCGTGGCGCACGACGCTTACGGTATGTTCATCGCCGAAAACGGACTCGGGCCGGCGGCGTTTCCGAGCCTCAAGCGCATGGAGAGCGAGGTGATCAGCATCGCGCTCGATCTGCAGCAGGCGCCGGATGGTGCCGCGGGCTGCATGACCTCTGGCGGCACGGAGAGCATCGTCATGGCCATGAAGGCCTGCCGCGACTGGTCGGCGGCCAACCGTCCGGTTCAGGGGTTGCCCAAAGTCGTAGTGCCCTACAGCGCCCATCCGGCCTTCAACAAAGGTGCACACATGCTGGGCATGGAGGTGGTGCGCGTTCCCACCGCCGATGGCTACCTTGCGGATGTGGATGCCATGGCCGACGCCGTGGATGCGCGCACCGTCATGGTGGTCGGCTCGGCGCCGTGCTTTCCCTATGGCGTGGTCGACCCCATCGAACGCCTTGGCCAGCTCGCAGAGTCGGCCAACCTCTGGCTGCACGTGGATGCGTGCGTGGGCGGGTATCTCACGCCGTTCATGCGCGAGGTGCATGCGCAGGCGGGCCGCGCCCCCTTGCCGATCTGCGACTTCTCCGTGCCTGGCGTGGCATCGATCTCCCTGGATCTGCACAAGTACGGCTATGCGGCGAAAGGGGCGAGCACCGTGCTGTACCGGCGCAAAGCCTATCGCGATGCGCAGGTGTTCCACTTCGAGGACTGGCCCTGCGGGCATATGTACACCCCGACGCTGGCAGGCACGCGGCCCGGCGGCGCGATAGCCGCCGCCTGGGCGGTGCTGCACTACCTCGGGCGATCCGGCTATGTGGCCCGTGCGGCGCGGATCGATGCGGTGCGGCGCCGACTGGAGGAGTTCTGCTCCGCCGAGGGGCTCACGGTGTTCGGCCAGCCGGGATTGTCGATCATCGCCTTTGGCGACGACCGCGGCGATATCCTGGCGGCGGGTGAGGGTTTGTACGCCGAGGGCTGGTTTTCCAGCCGGGTGCAGAATCCGGACGGTATCCAGTACATGATCTCGCCGGAGCACGATCAGAGCATCGATGCGTACCTGGAAGTGCTTGCACGCTGCGTGCGCGATGCCCGCGCAGGCCGCCTGCGCCGGGGAGGCGCCATCAGTTACTCCTGAGTGATTATTCCTGAATATTCCTAAAATCGGCTTTACATATTACTAATCGGTACTAGACGGCAATCGATTAAACCGATTAGGATGCTTTCCAACGCTTCAAAACGATTTAACCGATGCAACCGATTGAAACGGTTCGCTTCTCAGAAAGATCGCTTGAAGTAGAGGGAACGGGAATACGGGGATGAAGAGCATGGCGAGAATCGCGGGATCAAGCAGCAGTGCACGCAAGTCGGTGTTCACACCGAACGAGGTTGCGGAGCTGCTCATGGTCTCGCCGATCACCGTGCGTCAGTGGGCCCAGAAGGGTCTCATCGAAGCGCAGACCACCGCTGGCGGTCACCGGCGCTTCACCCTGGAGGCGGTTCGCCGGTTCGCTGATGAACGCAACATCGACCTCGGTGACGCGCTCGGACGTGACGGCGCGACGCTCCTCGTCGTCGACGACGACAAGCAGCTCAACAGCTTCCTCAAAGCGCTTTTCCAGACCCAGGTAGATGGGCTGACCGTGCACACCGCGTTCGATGGCTTCCAGGCCGGACGCATGGTGCAGGCACATCAGCCGGACGTGGTGCTGCTCGACGTGATGATGCCCGGTATGGATGGCGTCGCGGTATGCAACAAC
>JAUIED010000355.1 GCA_030428905.1 Gammaproteobacteria bacterium | reverse complement strand
GCCACCCGAAGGGCGCGTCCCACGGCGCCTCTGGCGTTGTTGCGCCTCTTGAACATGGCACCACCATGCTCTGCGAGACGCGCCTAGCCAGCGACGCCGTGGGACGCGTCATAGTTCGACGAATTAATGTGACGGGTCACTACCTTCTACGCGCAATACCGTATTTATCCCGTGGGCAGCGGCGATGCATTGTGGGCTTCTTTGACGCACTCGCTGGAGGAACCAGTGGAAAGCAAAAACACACTGTCTGAATTGCTCGAACATCTGAAGCAGGAGCGTGATGAGCTCCGTGTGAAGGTACATCTGGCGAAGATGGATGCGGAGGATGAGTGGCGCAGCATCGAAGAGCGATGGGAAGACTTCGAACGGCGGGCCGGCGACGTCGCCGACAAAACCAAAGAGACCAGCGCATCGTTCATTGCGGCCAGCGAGGCGCTTGGCTCTGAGATCGGCGAAGCGCTGCGACGGTTTCGCAACCGGTTGTAAGGCCGTGTTGCCGATCAAGCACGCCATCCCGTGCGGTCGCGATCGGCGGAGTTTTCACAAGCATCTCAGCAGGCGAACGCCGACTGAGATCGAAGCGGCGCTGCATAGGCTCCTTAGCCGCCGGGCTTCAGTTCTCGACCTTCCAGCTGCCGTCCGCCTGACGACAGGCCGTGCCGTACACTTCCTGGGTTTTACCGCCGATCACGGCCTGCATGGTGTACTCACGACAGGGGCCTGCGGCTGACTCATAGGTACGGGTTGGGGTGAAGCGGTAGTCGATACCACTGTCGGGATTGCGCCATGAGGATGACACGCCGGTGCGTACGGTTTCCAGTGTCTGACCGGCACGCAGGCGATCGACGTCGTCCATGGATGCACCCACCGACCCACCAACCGCAGCACCGATCATGGTGCCGGCGATGATCGCTGCGGTGCGCGGGCCGTGATCGCGGTCTACCTGTGCGCCGAGCAACCCGCCCAGCATGCCGCCGATGACCATGCCGGCAGCCTCCCGTTCTCCCTGATGTGCGCAACCCCCCAGGCTGAGTGTGATCGCGGTAATGCTCACTGCCAAACCGGCGGTAAGGATTTTTCTATGCATTGGACTGTTCCTGCTGCTCAGTAGCAGGGACATTGCATCCTGTTGACGACGTCCTGCCTATACGGCCAATCGCGTATCTCCGCTAGCGGTTTGCTCAGTACGTGTACTCGGGCGCCGGTCCGAAATCCCACACCAGCACGGTAGCGGTGAGCAGGCCAACGAAGGAAACCAGTGCCACCGCGAACACCG
>JAUIED010000021.1 GCA_030428905.1 Gammaproteobacteria bacterium | reverse complement strand
TCGTGCAGTTTGGTGGCCAGACGCCGTTGAAGCTGGTCGATGCGCTCGAGCGTGCTGGGGTACCCATCATCGGCACAAGCCCGGACGCCATCGATCGTGCGGAGGATCGTGAACGATTCCAGGCACTGATCGAGAAGCTCGGCTTGCGTCAGCCGTCGAACCGAACGGCCACGGATATAGAGAGCGGTCTCAAGGGTGCTGGAGAGATCGGCTATCCCATCGTCGTGCGGCCGTCCTATGTGCTCGGCGGTCGGGCTATGGAGATCGTCTACGACGATGATGAGCTCAGGGAGTACCTGATGCGGGCGGTGGACGTGTCGAACGATGCGCCGGTGCTGCTCGACCGCTTCCTCGATCAGGCCATCGAGGTGGATGTGGATGCAGTCAGCGACGGCGAGCGGGTCGTCATCGGCGCCATCATGCAACACATCGAGCAGGCGGGTGTGCACTCTGGTGACTCGGCCTGCTCCCTGCCGCCGCGTGATCTGAGCGTGGAACTGCAGAATGAGATACGCAGCCAGGTAGCCGCCATGGCCCTGGAGCTCGGTGTCATTGGCCTGATGAACGTGCAGCTCGCGGTGCAGGATGGCGACATCTTCGTGCTCGAAGTCAATCCGCGCGCGTCGCGTACCGTGCCGTTCGTTTCCAAGTGCATTGGGGTGTCGCTGGCCAAGGTCGCTGCGCGCTGCATGGCAGGCATGAGCCTCGAATCGCAGGGTTTCACCGAGGAGATTCAACCGCGCTTCGTGAACGTCAAAGAATCGGTGTTTCCTTTCGTCAAGTTCCCCGGGGTCGATCCCATCCTCGGGCCGGAGATGAAGTCTACCGGCGAGGTGATGGGCACCGGCGTGACGTTTGGTGAGGCGTTCGCGAAAGCCTCTCTTGCAGCGGGGGTTGAGCTGCCCAAAGGGGGGCGTGCGTTCCTCAGCGTCAAGGCGTCGGATCGACCCGGCGTGGTCGGTGTTGGCCGCGGGCTGGTGGATCTCGGATTCAAACTGATTGCAACCCGTGGCACGGCCCGCGTACTCAATGCTGCCGGGGTGCCCTGCGAAATTGTCGACAAAGTCGGTGAGGGGCGGCCGAACGTCGCTGACCTGCTGAAGAACGAACAGATCGACCTCATCATCAATTCCACGGAGGGTCGCCAGTCCATCGCTGACTCGGCAATCATTCGTCGCATCGCTCTGGCCAACAAGGTGTGTTACACCACGACGCTGGCGGCGGGCGAAGCGTTCGTTGCGGCAATTGCTCAGGGCCTTGGCGAGGAAGTGCGTTGTTTGCAGGACATGCACGCTTAGCGGACAATTCCACCATGCCTATCCCCATGACAGTAGAAGGCTCCGAGGCGCTGCGTGCGGAGCTTCAGCACCGCAAAACCACTCTGCGCCAGGAAATATCCAAGGCCATCGGTGTTGCACGCGAGCACGGGGACCTGCGTGAAAACGCGGAGTACCATGCGGCGAAAGAGCAGCAGGGCTTCAACGAGGGGCGCATACAGGAGATCGAAGGCAAGCTGGCGGATGCCCAGATCATCGACATCTCCAAGATTCCGCCCGGCGATAAGGTAATCTTCGGCGTCAAGGTCACGCTTGTGAATGTCGATACCGAAGAAACCGTGACCTATAAAATTGTCGGAGAAGATGAGGCGGACCTGAAAGCCAAGAAAATCTCCGTGATGTCGCCCATTGCCCGCGGTGTGATCGGTAAATCCGTTGGTGATGAGGTGGTCATCATCACCCCCGGCGGTGAGCAACAGTTCGAGATCGACAACGTCGAGTACGGCTGAGGGCCCAGTCAGGTGAACCGCTTCAGGTTCGACAGCTTCTCGTTGGGCTTCAGGTTTTTCTTGTAGATCACCACTACCTTGCCGATGCGCTGTACTTCGATAGCGTGCACGCGCTGAATGAGTTCCTCGATGACGACATGGCGCGCATCGCGCTCACCGCCGTGCACCCGGATTTTGATCAACTCGTGGTCATGCAGGGCCCGTTCGGTTTCTGCGACCACACCATCAGTGAGGCCGTTCTCGCCGATGCTGACGACCGGGTGCAGGTGATGCGCGATGCGCCGCAGCTTGCGGCGGGTGGCAGCGTCTAGAACATTTTGCGTTTGGCTCATTGGCGCATTGTAATGCAGAGCATGAGCAAATCTTCTAAACGTTGGCTCGACCGGCAGCGGCGCGACCCATATGCCCGCCGGGCCAAGGCGGAAAGCAATGTATCCCGGGCGCACTACAAGCTCGAAGACCTCGACCGGCGCTTCAAGCTTTTGCAGCGGAACATGCGGGTACTTGAATTGGGTGCAGCTCCGGGGGGCTGGACGCGCTATGTGGAGTCGCGCATTGCCGGTGGGCTGCTGGTGGCGATCGACCCGCTGCCCATCAGCGTGAGCGGTGTAGTCCATACCATTGAAGGTCGCTATGGCGATGCGGAGGTGGATGAAGCGTTGGCGGCGCTGGTGCAGGAGGCTTCGCTGCACCTTGTATTGTCGGATATGGCCCCCAACATCTCAGGGATACGCGCGGCGGACCAGGCCAGGGCAATGTATCTGGCTGATATGGCGCTCGATGCCGCTCGCCGCTATCTGCAACCCGAAGGCAGTCTCGTGGTCAAAATATTCCAGGGTGCTGGTGTAGATGAGTGGATGGCTGAAGCCAGGGGCGCTTTTGAAAAGGTGGTTCTCGCAAAACCGCGGGCATCACGCCCCGAATCCCGCGAAGTGTTCGCAGTTGCGCGCGGCTTCACGGGCTAAGCTGCATGGAAGAGAGTGAAAACCGTGTGAAAGCGGCGGGCGGGCGGTTGGTGTAAGCTCACCGCTTAGCAACACGAACGGCCAGACGGCCTGTCGGACAATACGAGGTATGAGGGTAAACCCTTGACAGATATGGGAAAAAACCTGCTGATCTGGCTGATACTCGCGGCGGTGCTGCTCACCGTCTTCAACAATTTCAGCCCCGAGCCGGAGCGGCCCGAGATCAGCTATTCAGAATTTCTGCAGATGGTGCGCGGCGGCCAGGTCGCGGCCACTGAAGGTAACGATCGAATCATCATCGGCCAGGATCGTAACGGCAACAGTTTCAAAGTCGTCCGGCCGGATATTCCGGACCCGAAGTTGCTCGATGAGCTCTACAACAACGGTGTAGAAGCCCGCTGGAAGGAGCCCGAGAAACAGAGCTTCTGGGCCCAGTTGCTGCTGGCGAGCCTGCCGATACTCATCATCATCGCGGTGTTCATGCTCTTCATGCGACAGATGCAGGGTGGCGGCGGTGGTCGCGGAGGCCCTATGGCCTTCGGCAAGTCCAAAGCGCGGCTTCTCTCAGAGGATCAGATCAAGACCACGTTTGCCGATGTGGCCGGGGTTGATGAGGCGAAGGAAGACGTTCAGGAGCTGGTGGAGTTTCTGCGCGATCCTGGCAAGTTTCAGCGTCTTGGCGGCCGTATTCCGCGCGGCATCCTGATGGTCGGCTCCCCCGGAACCGGTAAGACGCTGCTCGCCAAAGCGATTGCCGGCGAAGCGAAAGTGCCTTTTTTCTCGATCTCCGGCTCAGACTTCGTTGAGATGTTCGTCGGTGTCGGCGCGTCTAGAGTGCGGGACATGTTCGAGCAGGCGAAAAAACAGTCTCCCTGCATCATCTTCATCGATGAGATCGATGCTGTGGGTCGTCATCGTGGCGCGGGCCTTGGTGGCGGTCATGATGAGCGGGAACAGACGCTCAACCAGTTGCTGGTGGAGATGGATGGCTTCGAGCCGAACGACGGCATCATCGTCATCGCTGCCACCAACCGCCCGGATGTGCTCGATCCGGCGCTTTTGCGCCCCGGCCGTTTCGACCGCCAGGTGGTGGTGAGCCTGCCGGACATCCGTGGTCGCGAGCAGATTCTCAAGGTGCACATGCGCAAAGTGCCGCTGGGCGACAACGTCGATCCGAGTGTCATCGCGCGCGGTACACCTGGCTTTTCCGGTGCCGATCTTGCCAATCTGGTCAACGAGGCGGCGCTGTTTGCCGCGCGCGCCAACAAACGCCTCGTGGAGATGGACGAGTTCGAGAAGGCAAAGGACAAGATCATGATGGGCGCCGAGCGCAAGTCGATGGTCATGTCCGAGAAAGAAAAGCGTAACACGGCCTACCACGAGGCGGGCCATGCGATCGTTGGCAGGCTCATGCCGGATCATGATCCGGTATACAAAGTGACGATCATCCCTCGCGGCAGAGCGCTCGGCGTGACGATGTTCCTTCCGGAGGAGGACCGATACAGCCTCACCCGGCAGGCGATTCGCAGCCAGATCTGCAGCCTGTTCGGTGGCCGCATTGCAGAGGAAATGATCCTCGGAGCAGACTACGTCACCACGGGTGCGTCCAATGACATCGAGCGGGCCACCGGCCTCGCCCGAAGCATGGTTACGAAGTGGGGCCTGTCAGAGCGCCTGGGCCCGCTGATGTATGACGAAACCGATGGTGAGCCATTTCTCGGCATGTCGGCCAGTGCGCGGCCGAAGCCACACTCCCCCGATACAGCCAAGGCGATCGACGAAGAGGTTCGTAAGATCATCGATGGTTGTTACGACCAGGCCGAGCAGCTGCTCAAGGACAACGAGGACAAGCTGCACGCCATGGCGGAGGCGCTCGTGGAGTACGAAACGCTGAGCAGCGAACAGATCGACGACATCATGGCGGGCGCCAAGCCGCGCGAACCGGATGACACGCCGCCGGCGCCTAAGTCGAGCGAAAGCGATTCAGGCGAGCGGCCCATCGGTGGTCCGGCTGAAGAGTCTTAAAGCTCGGGATCGCACCCTGGATTTGAGCACGCCCGCCATCATGGGCGTGCTCAACATCACCCCGGATTCCTTCTCAGACGGCGGCCGCTTCGCGCGACAGTCCCAGGTGGACGTGGACGGCGTGTTCGAGGCAGCGAGCGCCATGTTGGCTGCAGGAGCCGATATTCTGGATATCGGAGGCGAGTCCACGCGCCCGGGCGCGCAAGCCGTTTCGGTGGAGCGCGAACTCGAGCGTGTGATTCCCGTCATGGAACGGCTGAGAACCTTGGATACCCTGTTGAGTGTGGACACCCGCAAGGCTGCGGTGGCTGAAGCGGCACTCAGCGCCGGCTGTCACATGGTCAATGATGTCTCGGCTGGTGGAGATGTGCGCATGTTCGACGTGGTGGCTCGGAGCGCCGCTGCACTGTGCCTCATGCACATGCAGGGTCAACCGGACACAATGCAGGATGCCCCGCATTACGAGGATCCGGTTGATGAAGTGCGCGGATATCTCGGCGAGCGGGTTCGAGCAGCGCTGGATGCGGGGGTTCCGCATCAGTGCCTTGTGCTGGACCCCGGCATCGGCTTCGGCAAGGCGCAGGAACACAACCTGGCGCTTGTAGCGAACCTCGAGGCGCTGCGGGTTCATGACCTACCGATTTTGCTGGGTGCATCCAGAAAAACGGTGGTTGGCAGAATTACTGGCCGCGACGTTGATCAGCGGCTGGCGGGCAGCATCGCCATGGCGTTGATGGCCGTCGAATGCGGTGCCGATATCGTGCGGGTGCACGATGTGGCGCAAACCAGGGATGCGCTTAGCGTGAGGCAGGCGCTGGCCGGTTACCGGCCATGAGCGACAAGGACAGCAAGATGAGTAGAAAGTACTTTGGCACCGATGGCATCCGTGGACGTGTCGGCCAGTTTCCTATCACGCCGGAGTTTTGTCTGCGCCTCGGATGGGCAGTGGGCCGGGTGTTCGCTCAGCGCGGTCGCAGTCAGATTCTGATTGGCAAAGACACACGCATCTCGGGTTACATGCTCGAATCGGTGCTCGAGTCCGGGCTTGCCAGTGCGGGTGTGGATGTGGGGCTGATCGGACCCATGCCGACACCTGCCATCGCCTACCTCACGCGCACGCTGCGTGCAGATGCGGGCATCGTCATTTCGGCCTCACACAACCCCTACTACGATAACGGCATCAAGTTTTTCGACGGCCAGGGCAATAAGTTGCCCGATGAGGTGGAACTGGAGATCGAGAAGCAGCTCGAAGCGAAGATGATCTGCGTGAGCTCTGATCAGCTTGGTCGAGCCACCCGCCTGCCTGATGCGGCAGGCCGCTATATCGAGTTCTGCAAGGCGACGGTTGATCGCGGCTTCCGCTTGAAAGGTCTGCGGGTGGTGCTCGACTGTGGGCATGGTGCGACTTATCACGTCGCTCCTGGAGTGTTCGAGGAGCTTGGTGCCGACACCATTGTCATCGGCGCTGATCCCAACGGTATGAATATCAACGACGGCTGCGGTTCGACGCATCCTGAGGCGCTGGTCGAGAAGGTGCGGGAATACCGTGCAGACGTTGGCATCGCCTTCGATGGCGACGGCGACCGCGTCATGATGGTAGATGCCAGCGGTGAGCTGGTGGATGGAGATGAGCTGCTCTACATCATTGCGGCACACCGCAAGCACATTGACGAGCTGCAGGGCGGCGTGGTCGGCACGGTAATGACCAACTTCGGGTTGGAGCGTGCGCTTGACGCCATGTCGATTCCGTTTGAGCGGGCCAAAGTGGGTGACCGCTATGTGCTCGAGATGATGAAGGCCAACGGCTGGATGCTTGGTGGAGAGTCTTCCGGGCATATCGTATGCCTGGACCGAACCACCACCGGCGACGGTGTGGTTGCAGCGCTGCAGGTTCTGCGTGCGGTGGTCGAGACCGGCAAATCCATCGAGGAGCTTCGCGCGGGCATGCACAAAGCCCCGCAAACGATGATCAACGTTGCGGTGGAAGACCCCAAAGGCGTCGCTGTCAGCGCTGAGCTGGCCGCGGCGGTCGCTGACAAGGAGAAGCTGCTCGCCAGTCGTGGCCGCATTCTTGTGCGTCCATCGGGAACCGAGCCGGTTCTGCGTGTCATGGTGGAAGGCGATGACGCCTTTGAGGTGAAGAGTATCTGTGAGGAGCTTGCCTACGTGGCTGAGAACTGCGGCCTGGGGAGCACCAACGGAGCAGCCGCTTCCTGACGCGGAGCTTGTCTAGCGGGCCCACAGGGCCTGTGGCATCCCTCGGGCAATACCGCTAAGATTGCGCGCCTTTTCGCAAGGGTCGCTTTGAGCGATGGCTGAAGGTCGCCGCCTGCTGGTTGCTGGCAACTGGAAAATGAATGGCACGAGGGCAATGGTTGCGGAGTATGCAGCCGGCCTGGAAGCCGTGTCGGGCGTACAGCTCGTGATTGTGCCCCCGACGATCTATCTGGCTGACATGGCATTGGCGCTGGACGGCTCGCCGATCAGCTTCGGCGCACAGGATGTGCACACCCAGGCAGCAGGCGCCTTCACAGGTGATGTCGCTGCGGGGATGGTGGCTGAGATCGGCGCCCAATGGGCAATCGTTGGCCATTCGGAGCGGCGTGCTTATCACGGTGAATCCGATGAGTTGGTGGCGGACAAGCTTGTCGCTGCCCTTGAGGCGGGCCTCGAACCGATGGTGTGCTTGGGCGAGAGCTTGTCTCAGCGCGAAGCTGGAGAGGCGGAGGCAACCGTCGGCCGACAGTTACGCAGCATCGCCCAACGCGCTGGAGCGGAGTCGCTTTCGCAGGCGGTGATTGCTTACGAGCCCATCTGGGCCATTGGTACTGGCGTAACCGCAACGCCGGAACAGGCGGATGACATGCATCGCGTGATCCGCAATGTGCTCGATGACCTTGGCGTGCCGGCGGACACGATGACGCTGCTGTATGGTGGCAGCGTAAATGCGGATAACGCGGCGGATATCTTCGCCGGTGAGAATATTGACGGTGCGCTGGTTGGCGGCGCATCGCTGAAATCTGACAGTTTGGTGGCCATTGCTCGTGCATTGGCTGCAGCGAAGCATGCTTAGAATCATGCTCAGGATGGAGTGGCGACGATGGTAGATCTGCAAACGGTGGAGATGGTGCTCCTGATACTCCTGGTGCTGGATGCCATAGCCCTTACCGTGCTGATCCTTATGCAGCAGGGCCGAGGTGCAGACGTCGGCGCGGCATTTGGTAGCGGCTCCGCCAACACCATGTTCGGCGGTGCGGGTGCTACATCTTTCATGACCAGGCTCATCGTGTGGCTCGCCATCGGCTTTTTCGTGATTTCGTTTGGCCTGGCATATACCGCCAAAGAGCGTGCCGGCAGCCTTTCCCAGGTTGGACTGCCGGAAGTCCCCGTGGAGCTGCCGGCAACTGATGACGTTCCGGAGTTGACTACGGGTTCTGAAGGTGGAGAATCCGACCTCCCCGATATCTAGCCGAAGTGGTGGAATTGGTAGACACGCTATCTTGAGGGGGTAGTGGCCTTACGGCCGTGCGAGTTCAAGTCTCGCCTTCGGCACCAATTCATCTGCGCCCCGCTGCGCAGCAAGTACTCCCGACCGGACTGTTTCCGTCAGGCTCGGTGAGCGCTCGACTCGGCCTGGCCTACGGCCAGACCGCTTTCATCCTTATGAGCCAAAGCGTCTTTTAGAGCTGAAGTGTCATCTGTGGGTTGTGATCTGACAGGTGTGATCTGAGAGGTTGCGGCTTTCATCCGGCATACCTATAATCCCGGCCCTTGCTGATGCGGGGTGGAGCAGTCTGGTAGCTCGTCGGGCTCATAACCCGAAGGTCGTGGGTTCAAATCCTGCCCCCGCTACCAACACGGCCCCTTTATAGGGGCCTTTTTGTAGGTTGGATAGCGCACAACCCAATGGGTTGTCGAAGTGGTTGCTTGAAGCGGCTGCCCGGCTGTCAGCGGGGTCGTCCGTGGCCAGGCGCTGCAAAGCAGACAGTTCGCTGAAGCGAGTGGTTTAGGAAATGGGCGTTCGAGCCCATTTTTTATTTGTGGACTGGAATTGTGAACAGGAAAGAGCGAGACATCGAAAGCCTCCTCGAAACCGCGGTGAAAAGCCAAGGTTGCGAGATTTGGGGCGTCGAGCTTGCTCAAGCGGGTAGGCATACGCGGTTGCGGTTGTACATCGATAAGCCGGACGGCGTGAATGTCGATGATTGTGCGAGCGTGAGCCGTCAGGTGAGCGACGTGCTGGATGTGAGCGAAGTGATAACGGGGCAGTACACGCTGGAAGTGTCCTCTCCTGGTATGGACAGAGTGCTGTTCCGACCTTCGCATTTCGAACAGTACATTGGCGAGCGGGTGGATGTTCGGCTGAATTTTCCGTTCGATGGCAGAAAGCGCATCGTCGGACTGCTTGCGGGATATGAAGACGATGAAGTGGTCGTGCAGGTCGATGACGAAGAGTATGTCCTGCCGATCGAGAATGTGCACAAGGCGCGGCTCGTGCCGTCTTTTGAGTGAGACCGAATAGAACATGAGCAAAGAAGTTCTACTGGTAGTGGAGTCTGTGTCCCTGGAAAAGGGCGTGGACAAGAATGTCATCTTCGAAGCCATTGAAACGGCTTTGGCGACGGCCACGAAGAAGCGCTACGAAGAAGGTGCGGAGTTCCGCGTGCAAATCGATCGCGCGAGCGGTGAGTACGACACATTTCGAACCTGGACGGTGGTTGACCCGGCCGCACTCGGAGTTGACGAAGATGGTGACGCTATCGAGTTCAACCCTTCCGCACAGCTTACGCTTGAAGACGCGCAAGCGCGGGATGCGAACCTGCAGCTTGGCAGCGTCATCGAAGAGCCGGTTGAATCCGTTGCATTTGGCCGTATTGCCGCACAAACCGCAAAACAGGTCATCGTGCAAAAAGTGCGCGAAGCCGAGCGGGCCAAGATCGTTGCCGAGTACCTGCCGCGTGTGAAAGAGCTGGTTGGCGGGACGGTAAAGAAGCTTGGTCGCGACACTGTCATTGTCGATCTGGGCAACAATGCCGAAGGGCTATTGACCCGGGAGCACCTGATTCCCCGTGAGTCGTTTCGTGTGGGCGACCGGGTGCGTGCTCTTCTGCTCGAGGTTCGTCCGGAGAATCGCGGGCCGCAACTGCTGCTCACGCGCACCTCTCCCGAGATGCTAATTGAGCTCTTCAAGCTTGAAGTGCCGGAGATCGCGGAAGACGTCATCGAGATTCGTGCAGCGGCGCGCGATCCGGGTTCGCGCGCGAAGATCGCTGTGAAGACCAACGATGGACGGATCGACCCGGTCGGAGCCTGCGTTGGTATGCGCGGTTCACGTGTGCAAGCGGTTTCCGGTGAGCTTGCGGGCGAGCGCATCGACATCGTGCCGTGGAACGAAAACCCGGCGCAGCTCACTGTCAACGCGCTGGAGCCTGCGGAAGTGGCGTCCATCGTCGTCGACGAAGACTCTCAGACCATGGATGTGGCGGTTTCCGAAGACAACCTCGCGCAGGCTATCGGCCGCGGTGGGCAGAATGTGCGTCTGGCTAGCGATCTTACCGGCTGGACGCTGAACATCATGACGCTCGAGCAGGCCGAAGAGAAACAGCAGGCGGAAGCAGGCCAGTACATCGAAGAATTCATGGAGGCGCTGTCTGTCGACGAAGACGTCGCAGGCGTACTCGTGGAGGAAGGTTTTACCACGCTCGAAGAGATCGCCTACGTACCGCTCGAGGAGATGCTCAACATCGAAGGTTTTGATGAGGAGATCGTCGAGGAGCTGCGCAATAGGGCCAAGGATGCCCTGCTGACTAAAGCCATAGCCAGTGAAGAGCTGCTGGATGGCAAACAGCCGGCAGCTGATCTCCTGGAGATGGATGGTATGGATCGCGACCTTGCCTACACGCTTGCGAAGAATGAAGTGCTTTGCATGGAAGACCTGGCAGAGCTTGCAGTGCCGGATTTGCTGGAATTTGCGCCGGATTTGTCGGAAGAGAAGGCGGCCGAGCTGATCATGACAGCGCGGGCGCCTTGGTTTGAAGAAGCGGAGGACGGGTCTTCTTGAACTGAACTGGATTGATCGACGTCACGCTCGCGACAAGCGAGCCAACAAACGCTTAATACTCGGATAGTAATATGGCCGAAGTCACGGTGAAACAGCTTGCGCAAACGGTGGGAGTCCCCGTCGAGAGATTGCTGTCGCAGATGAAAGACGCAGGCTTGCCGCACACCGCAGATGGTGAGGCGGTGACAGAGGAACAGAAGCAGTCGCTGCTTGCGCATCTCAAGCGCAGCCATGGCGGTACGTCAGATGCTGCGCCAAAGAAAATCACGCTCAAGCGTAAGTCCGTAGGCACGCTGAAGACCGGCGGCGGACGTGGTAGCCGCAACGTAACCGTAGAGGTTCGGCGTAAACGCACCTACGTAAAGCGGGCGGAAGCCGGTGAGGGTGAAGCGTCGGCAGAGCAAGCTGCAGGGCCTTCGCAGTCGGAGCTCGAAGCGCAGAAGATCCGCGAGGAAGAGGCTCGTCGTGCGGAAGCGCGTCGAAAAGAGGAAGAGGCGCGCCAGGAAGAAGAGCGTCGCCGAGAAGAGGCGCGTGCGCGCGAAGCCGAAGAGCGGGCAGCAGAAGAGAAAGCACGCCAGGAAGCGGAGCAGGCAGCACGTGCGGCAGCCGAGCCAGAATCGAAGCCGGCAGATGAATTGCAGCAGGCCGCGAAGGCCGCTGTGGATGCACAGGCGCAGAGTGCTGCCCAGGAGCGCGGCGGAAAGCGCGTGCGCGGTAAGGAGAAAGAGCGGGAGCGAGGCAAGGGCCGCGACACCGGGCCTGATCGTGGGCGTCGTGAGCTCAAGCTCAAGGGCGCCCGTCGCAGCCGAAGAAGGGGCGCACAGCCTGCATTGCATCTCGAGCAGCACGGCGGCGAGTTCAAGCCGACGGAGTTCATCGCACGCGAGGTAGAAGTCCCGAGCGTAATCACGGTTGGCGATCTCGCCGGCAAGATGTCGGTCAAGGCCGGAGAAGTGATCAAGCAGCTCATGGGCTTGGGCGTGATGGCAACCATCAACCAGAGCATCGACCAGGATACCGCGACGCTGGTCGTCGAGGAGATGGGCCATAAGATCAAGCTCGTGCGCGACGACGCGATTGAGGCAGCGCACGAGGAGTCGTTGCAGATCGAAGGCGACGAAGCATCGAGACCGCCTGTGGTAACCGTTATGGGCCACGTTGACCACGGTAAGACCTCATTGCTCGACCACATTCGCAAGAGTCGGGTGGTCAGCGGCGAAGCTGGAGGTATCACGCAACACATCGGTGCCTACTGCGTGAACACCGACGGCGGATTGATCACCTTCATCGACACGCCTGGTCACGCGGCTTTCACTGCCATGCGTGCCCGCGGAGCTCGGGTTACCGACATCGTCATTCTGGTGGTTGCGGCAGACGATGGCGTCATGCCGCAGACGGAGGAGGCCATCCAGCATGCCAAAGCTGCCGGTGTGCCGATCATCGTCGCTATCAACAAGATGGATCTCGAAGGCGCTGATCCGGATCGCGTAACCAATGAACTGGCAGCCAAAGACGTGGTGCCGGAGTCTTGGGGCGGTGACACGCAATTCGTGCAGATTTCCGCGATGACGGGGCAAGGCATCCCTGAGCTGCTCGAAGCGATTAACCTGCAGGCAGAGCTTCTGGAGCTCAAAGCCGTGCCGGATGCTCCTGGTCGCGGCGTAGTGGTCGAGTCGCGTCTGGATCGCGGGCGCGGTCCTGTCGCCACGCTCCTTGTACAGAACGGAACGCTGCGCAAAGGCGATGTTGTCATTGCTGGCGAGTACTACGGTCGCGTGCGCGCCATGATGAACGACAAAGGTGAGCAGGTCGACGAGGCACCGCCATCCACTCCGGTTGAGCTGCTGGGACTTTCCGGTACCCCGGGTGCTGGTGACGATTTCGCTGCATCCACGGACGAGCGTACTGCGCGAGAGCTCGCGGAGTTTCGCAAGGACCGTTCGCAGGAGAAGCGTCAGGCGCTGCAGCAGGCGGCCAAACTGGAAAACATGTTCGCGAACATGGGCGAAGGCGAGAAGCGGGTGATGAAGCTCGTGCTGAAGGCCGATGTGCGCGGCAGCCTGGAGGCGATCACACAGGCGCTGACGGATCTCGGCAACGACGAAGTGCAGGTGAACGTGCTTGGCTCCGGTGTCGGTGGTATCACCGCTTCCGATGCCAACATGGCGCTCACCTACGGCGCAGTGATTTTCGGTTTCAACGTGCGTGCAGATAATGCTGCCAAGACGTTGATCGAACGGGAAGACATGGACCTTCGCTATTACAGTGTCATCTACGAATTGATAGATGATGTCAGGCAGGTTCTTTCGGGGATGCTCGCGCCGGAGGTGCGGGAGGAGATCATCGGCACCGCCGAGGTGCGGGAGGTGTTCAAGTCGCCGAAGTTCGGTCAGGTCGCTGGCTGCATGGTCATCGAAGGTTCTGTGTTGCGCAGCAAGCCCATCCGCGTTCTGCGTGACAACGTCGTGATCTACGAGGGCGAATTGGAATCCCTGCGTCGCTTCAAGGATGACGTCAACGAGGTGCGCAGCGGGACCGAGTGCGGTATCGGTGTGCGTAACTACAATGACGTGCGCCCGGGTGACAAGATCGAAGTGTTCGACACACGAGAAGTCGCCCGTCAGCTGTGAGTAAGGGTTTCCAGCCAGCTACCGGCCGGGATCTGCGTGTCGGCGACTTTGTGCGCGATGAGCTTGCGCTGATTTTACAGCGCGAGATGCGTGATCCACGTGTTGGTATGGTCAGCGTCAACGAAGTGCGCGTGAGTAAGGATCTGGCTTTTGCGGATGTTTATGTGTCTTCGCTGGACACGGATTCGCAGGATCAGAAAGAAGCGCTCATCGCTGCGCTCGGAAATGCAGCAGGCTGGATGCGCTCAGAGCTCGCCAAGCGACACCGTATGCGTACCACGCCGAAGCTACGCTTCCACTACGACGATGTCGTGGATCGAGGGCCGCGTCTGGAAGCGCTCATCGAGCATGCAGTGGCCAGCGACAGGCGCCAGCATGCCGAGGATGAGGGCCTGGATCATGGCTAAGCGCCGCCGGGGGCGGCCGGTTGATGGCTTTCTCGTGCTGGACAAGCCGCAGGGCCTGAGCTCCAGCCAGGCGGTGCAAAAAGCCAAGCGCCTGTACAACGCACAGAAAGTGGGGCACACGGGCAGTTTGGATCCTATCGCTACCGGCGTGTTGCCTCTTTGTTTTGGCGAGGCAACTAAATTCTCCCAGTATTTGCTCGCGTCGGATAAGAAGTACTGGACGCGTATCCGCCTGGGTGTGTCTACCGACACCGGTGATGCAGACGGTGAGATCATTGCGGAAAGCGCGGTGTCTGGTATCACCGAATGCGATGTGGAGCAGGCGTTAGAACGCTTCCGCGGTCAGTTCGACCAGATACCTTCGATGTTTTCGGCCATCAAGCATCAGGGGCAGCCGCTGTACAAGCTGGCCAGGCAGGGTGTGGAAGTCGAGCGAAAATCGCGCCAGGTGACGGTGTTTGAAAATCGTCTTGCGGCATTTGAGGGCGACACCCTGGAGCTCGAGATTCACTGCAGCAAAGGCACTTATGTGCGCACCATCGCGGAAGATCTGGGCGAAGCGTTGGGTTGCGGTGCGCATGTCATCGCTCTTCGCCGGCGCGCCGCCGGGCCGTTTACGGAGGATGAGTTGATCACCTTCGAAGAGATCGAGGAAGCCTGCAGCCAGCGCGCCGGCGATGGCCTGCTGCAGCCTATCGAAAACGCGGTGCGTATGTGGCCTAAACTGGTTCTGGAGGAGTCCTCCGCCTACTATCTAAGGCAGGGCCAGCCAGTTATAGTGCCGCGCGCACCCACCGGCGGCTTTGTACGCCTGGCTGCGCGCTGCGCCGAAGACGGTGATCGTTTTATCGGCGTTGGAGAAATTCTGGACGACGGGCGTGTGGCGCCGCGTCGTCTTCTTGCGAACGTCCAACTGTAAATATGCGCGGTTGCACGGCTCGCTTACTTTCAACTCAAGCATATTAGGAGATGTAACACATGGCACTGAGTGCTCAATCCAAAGCCGACATCATCAAGGACTATCAGACCGAAGACGGTGACACCGGCTCTCCTGAAGTACAGGTTGCGTTACTGACGCACAATATCAATGGTCTGCAGGAGCATTTTCGTGCTCACAAGAAAGATCATCACTCCCGCCGCGGGCTCATTCGCATGGTTAACCAGCGCAGAAAGCTGTTGGACTACCTGAACAAGAAGGATGCTGACCGCTATGCAACGCTGATCAAGCGTCTTGGCCTGCGCCGGTAAACTTGTTGGAAATTGAAGAAAGAAGATAGATAGAGAAAGGAAACGTTTTGAACCCAATCAGAAAGGAAGTGCAATTCGGCGAGCACACGCTGGTCCTGGAGACCGGCAAAATCGCCAGACAAGCCAGCGGGGCGGTTATGGTCTCCATGGGCGAGACCATGGTGCTGGCAACCGTCGTGGGTGCGAAGACCGCAAACCCGAACCAGAGCTTTTTTCCGCTCACCGTGAACTACCAGGAAAAGACCTATGCCGCGGGCAAGATCCCGGGCGGTTTTTTCCGTCGTGAAGGGCGCCCGAGCGAGAAAGAGACGCTTACCAGCCGGCTGATCGACCGGCCGATTCGTCCGCTGTTCCCGAAAGGCTTCATGAACGAAGTGCAGGTCATCCTCACAGTCATGAGCGCAGACAAGGATCAGGACCCGGATATCGCCGCAATGGTTGGCGCATCGGCCGCGCTTGCGGTGTCGGGTATACCGTTCGCGGGGCCCATTGGCGGCGCGCGCGTGGGCTACATCGATGGCAATTACGTGCTCAACCCCGGTTATGCGACTCTCGAGAACTCCATGTTGAACATGGTGGTAGCAGGCACCAAAGACGCCGTGCTGATGGTCGAGAGTGAGGCGAACTGCCTCACGGAAGATGAGATGCTGGGTGCGGTGCTCTTCGGGCACATGGAGATGCAGAAGGTCATCTCTACGATCGAAGAACTGGCTGCCGAAGCAGGCAAGCCGCGCTGGGAGTTTGCGCCAGAACCGGAAAACGTGGCGCTCGGCGAAGCGGTTGCCGCAGCTGTGAAAGCGGAGCTCGGTGAGGCCTATCGCATCACCGACAAGATGGCGCGTCAGGATCGAGTGAGCGAGCTGCGTGCCAAAGCTATGGAGCTCAGTGAAGGTGAGAGTGCTCAATTCACCGCATCCGAAGTGAGCGGTGCGTTCTCCAAACTCGAGAAAGCCATTGTTCGTGATCGCGTACTGGACGGCGCTCCGCGCATCGATGGGCGAGACCTGCGCACCGTGCGCCCCATCGCCGTTGAGGTAGGCATCCTGCCGAAGGTACACGGTTCCGCGCTGTTCACCCGGGGTGAAACCCAAGCCATCGTTGCAGCCACGCTCGGCACACAACGGGACGCGGCGATGATTGATGCGCTTGAAGGTACCTACAAAGACGCTTTCATGCTGCATTACAACTTCCCCCCTTACAGCGTGGGCGAAGCAGGATTCATGGGTGGTCCGAAGCGCCGGGAGATCGGTCATGGCCGTCTTGCTCGACGTGGTGTGGCGGCACTCCTGCCTAACGAAGAAGAGTTTCCCTACACCCTTCGAGTCGTTTCGGAGATTACTGAGTCGAACGGATCGAGCTCAATGGCGAGCGTGTGTGGCACCTCACTGGCGCTGATGGATGCGGGTGTGCCGATCAAGGCACCAGTTGCTGGCGTTGCGATGGGCCTTGTGAAAGATGGTAACCGCTACGCGGTACTCACCGATATCCTTGGTGACGAAGACCACCTGGGTGACATGGACTTCAAGGTTGCTGGCACAGCCGAAGGTGTCACAGCGCTGCAGATGGACATCAAAATCCAGGGCATTACAGAAGAGATCATGGAAGCGGCCCTGCAGCAAGCGAATGAAGCGCGGCTTCACATCCTGGGCGAGATGAATAAAGTCATCTCCGAACCACGGCCGGAGTTCTCCGAGAATGCGCCCATCGTCACCACGCTGAAGGTGCATCCGGACAAGATCCGCGACATCATCGGCAAAGGTGGTGCGACTATTCGTGGCATCGTTGAGGAAAGCGGCGCTGAGATCGACATTGAAGACGATGGCACCGTGAAGATATTCGCGACCACACCTGAGTCGCGAGCTATTGCAACCGGCCGTATCGAAGCGATCACCGCCGAAGCGGAAGTTGGCAAAATCTACGAAGGCCGTGTGGAACGCATTGTCGACTTCGGTGCTTTCATTGCCATTCTACCCGGCAAAGACGGCTTGCTGCACATCTCGCAGATTGCTGAAGAGCGGGTAGAGAAAGTCACCGACTATCTCGAAGAAGGCCAGATGGTGCGTGTGGTGGTGCTCGATGTAGACCAGCGAGGCCGCATCAAGCTGTCAATGAAGGAAGTGGCGAACTACGAATCTGCCTGATCGGGCAGTGTGGTTCTGAGGTAGTGAACGCCTCTTCATCGGAGTGTGAAGAGGCGTTTTTTTTGCCTAACGATTTAGCGCGTTCGTAAGCTGGCGATAGCGCTCATCAGCTAGCGATAGCGCTCTTCAGCTAGCGATAGCGCTCTTCAGCTAGCGATAGCGCTCATCGGTGCCGCGCTCGCCAAAGTGTCGCTCGGTCATCTCGTGGCGCTCCTGAGCTTCCAGGCACAAGGTTGCAATCGGCCGGGCTTCCAGGCGTCTGAGGCCAATTTCCTCACCGGTTTCTTCGCAGTAGCCGTAGCTGCCGTCTTCAACGCGGGCAAGTGCGGAGTCGATCTTGCGAAGCAACTTGCGCTCGCGGTCGCGTGTGCGCAGTTCCAGACCAAATTCGGACTCCTGCGTGGCGCGGTCGTTAGGGTCGGGGAAGTTCGACGGCTCGTCCTGGAGATGATGAATAGTACGATCCACCTCTTCCATCAGCTCGCGTTTCCAGTTGAGCAGAATTTCCCGGAAATGGCTGAGCTGTTGGTCGCTCATGTACTCTTCGTCCGGGCTGAGCTTGTAGGGTTGAACGCCATGGATGGGTCCTAGCAGAACATCGGGTTGAGCGGACTGATTCGCCGCCGACTGCGCACTCGTGCTCACTTTTGCTTTGGTTACCTTCTTGGTTGATGGGCTGGCAGCAGCTTTCTTCTTAGCTGCCGAGGACTTTTTAGACTTCGTCGCAGGGGTTGTGGCCGCCACCTCAGACTTCTTCGCTGACGTTTTGGAGGCAGGCGCCTTTTTCTTAGGCGCTGATTTCTTCGCCGCTGCTTTCTTGGTCGCTGCTTTCTTTGGTGCCGTAGCCTTCGCTGCTGGTTTCTTCGCAGCGGGCTTCTTCACTGCCGCCGTCTTCGCTTTGGCAGGTGTAGATTTTTTCTTGGCGTCAGCCTTCTTCTTGGTGGCTGGAGCCTTCGCTGTTTTCTTCTTTGCAGCCATCGAACTCCGTCCTGCGGTGACAAAGAGCGGCGTATGATAGCGAAGAAAATATTTCTCGCTAGTGCAAATTGCCCCTCTAGGTCATTCTCTGTCGGGATCTTGAACGCCGTAGCGTTGTGCAACTTCCTGCACGGTGTACACACCACCACTCAGATCCATCAGGTTTTCGTCGGTGGCCAGCGCGGCGATGGTGCGTCCGGAAAAGCGCACGGATTGCGCAGTTTCGGGATTCAGTTGCATATTCCCTGCGGCGACCTGTTCAAGTACGAACTCCGTTTTTACGCTCGAAGGTGACAGCGACAGGGCGGCGACGCCATGTGGCCGCAGCTCGTGAGCCATGTCGCGAGCCATGCGATCGACACCGGCTTTGCCGACTCCGTAGGACGCAGAAAATACATACTCGCGCCCGCCCCTGGAGGAGATGTTCACAATCAGACCGGAGTTCTGAGCGACCATCATGGGCGCAGCAAAGGCGGAAGCGACATAGTAGCCTCTCAAGCCCACCCCACACTGGTCGTCCCAAATGGATATGGGGTGCTCCCAGAAGCCGCCGTTGAATACCGGCGGATCGGGTATCTGATAGGCATTGTTGACCAGTATGTCCAGCCGTCCCTGTTCCAGTTGAACGCGTTCGAAAAGTGCTTGAACGGCGTTATCGTCGTTGTGGTCCACCACCACGCCGATGCCTCGGCCCCCGAATCTGCCCACCGATTCGGCGGTGGCTTCCACGGTGAGTTGGGCTTCCGGGTTCTGTGCGCGCGAGCTTCTGCCTGTGACGTAGACCGTGCAACCGTACTCGGCCAGGCCTTCTGCAACACCTTTGCCGATACCTTTAGTGGCGCCGGTAACCACTGCTACTTTACCCTGCAGGTTCATGACTTGGTGGCCTTTCGATTGTTGACAAGGTCTTCTACTACGCCTGGGTCTGCCAGCGTAGTGGTGTCGCCGAGACTGTCGAGCTCATCGGCTGCAATCTTGCGCAGGATACGCCGCATGATTTTGCCCGAACGCGTTTTTGGCAGGCCAGGTGCCCACTGAATAAAGTCTGGCTTGGCGATCGGGCCGATTTCTCTACGTACCAGGTTCACCAGTTCCGCTTCGAGCGTCTGTGGGTCGGTGTTATCGCCAATCATCAGTGTCACGTAGGCGTAGATGCCCTCGCCTTTGATGTCGTGCGGGAAACCGACAACCGCTGCTTCCGCAACAGATTCGTGGAGCACCAACGCGCTCTCTACCTCTGCAGTACCGATTCGGTGCCCTGATACGTTCATCACGTCGTCTACCCGACCGGTGATCCAGTAGTAACCGTCGCTGTCGCGACGTGCGCCGTCACCTGTGAAGTAGTAGCCAGGGTAGGTTGAATAATATGTGTCGATCACCCGTTGATGGTCGCCGTACACGGTTCTTATCTGGCTCGGCCAACTCGCGGTGATGACGAGGTTGCCGGAAGCTTCGGTGTCTTCCAGAATGTTTCCTTCGGTATCCACCAGCGCCGGCTGTACGCCGAAAAACGGGCGCGTCGCTGAGCCCGGCTTCAGCGCGGTTGCGCCCGGCAGTGGCGTGATCATGATGGCGCCCGTTTCCGTCTGCCACCAGGTATCTACGATCGGACAGCGGTGGTCGCCCACAACGCGGTGATACCACTCCCATGCTTCCGGGTTGATCGGCTCGCCCACGGTGCCCAGAAGTTGCAGCGATTCGCGGGAGCAGCTGGTGACAAACTCATCGCCTTGTGCCATGAGCTGACGGATAGCGGTGGGCGCGGTATAGAAGATGTTGACCTGGTGTTTGTCGATCACCTGCCAGCAGCGTGAGGCATCCGGATAGGTAGGTACGCCTTCAAACATCAGGGTTGTGGCGCCGTTCGCGAGCGGTCCGTAGACGATATAGGAGTGACCCGTAATCCAGCCGACGTCGGCGGTACACCAGTAGATGTCGCCGTCGTGGTAGTCGAATACGTATTTGTGCGTCATGGCTGCCATGAGCAGATATCCAGCGCTACCGTGCTGCACACCTTTCGGCTTGCCTGTAGAGCCGGACGTGTACAGGATGAACAGCGGATCCTCCGCGGCCATCGGCTCGGCAGCGCACACCGTACTTTGCGCTTCCACCAGCTCGTGGTACCAGACGTCGCGTGGTGTCTTGAAAGGTACTACTGCGCCGGTGCGCTTTACAGTAACAACCGTGTGTACGTTTGGACACTGCGCGAGGGCTTCTTCGGCGTTTTCCTTCAGGGGTATAGGCTTGCCGCCGCGGATGCCCTGATCCGCGGTAATGAGCGTACGGCAGTCGGAGTCGAGTATGCGATCCTTGAGAGACTGAGGCGAAAAGCCGCCAAAGACAACGGAGTGAATGGCGCCGATTCGAGCGCAGGCCAGCATGGCGTAGGCTGCTTCGGGAATCATCGGCATGTAGATACACACTCTGTCCCCTTTGCTGACACCACGAGCCTTCAAACCGTTTGCCAGCTTGTTCACCGCATCGGAAAGCTGCTGGTAGGTGATCAACATGGAGTCAGCCGGATCGTCGCCTTCCCAGATGATGGCGGTTTGCTCCGCCCGATGTGGAAGATGGCGATCGATGCAGTTTGCGGCAACGTTCAACTCGCCGCCGTCAAACCAGCGGATGTTCCCTGCAGGCATGTCAGCCTGAGTGAGGGTTTCCCACGGCTTGTTCCAATCGAGGAATGCTTGCGCCTGTTCGCTCCAGAAGGCTTCTGGGTCTTCGATGGATCGGCGGTACATGGACTGGTACTGGTCATCATTGATGTAGCACTTGTCTGACATGAACTCAGGCACCGGATAGATGTGGCTTGTGTTCATAGTTCCCCCCTAATCGTTGGTTTGCGATGCGCGCAGACGGCCAATCAGATGTTGCGTGGATGCATCCTGGTTCAGGACAGCCGTACCGCCGAGCTGCTGGTAGATGGGGCCTGCGAGCCGCTTGCCGAGCTCCACGCCCCACTGGTCGAACGAGTTTATGCCCCAGATTACACCCTGACAAAACACCTTGTGCTCGTACAACGCGAGTAACGCGCCAAGGTGGTGTGCGTCCAGCTGCTCCAGGACAAACGTTGTTGTTGGATGATTGCCGGGCACACGCTTTTCCGCCTGCGGCTGCTCGTCGCCGATCATCATCGCCTGACTTTGAGCCAGCGCGTTTGCCTGCAGCCAGCGATGGTGGTCTTCGAGGTGATGATCCGGTTTGGCGGCGACGATGAAGTCGGCGCTGAATGCGCGGGTGCCCTGATGCAGCAGTTGGTGATACGCGTGCTGCCCGGTAGTGCCAACGCCGCCCCAGAGAATCGGCATGGTCTGTACGTCTACCGTCTGGCCGTCGAGACGAACGCTTTTACCGTTGCTTTCCGTTTCGAGCTGCTGAAGATACAGCGGTAACAGTGCGAGGCGCTCGTCATACGCGAGCACGGCATGGTTGCTGGCACCCAGAAAATTGCTGTTCCAGATGCCGGTGAGCGCCAGGAGTACTGGTAGATTTTCGGTTAGAGGCGCTTCAGCGAAGTGCCGGTCCATCTGGTGTGCTCCGGTAAGCATGTCGGCGAATACTTTCGTGCCGCAGGCCAAAGCGATAGGCAGTCCCACGGTGGACCAGACACTGTACCGTCCGCCCACCCAGTCCCACATGGGGAACACGTTCTCTGCCGGTATGCCAAAGCGCGCGGCTTCCTGCACGTTGGCTGATATGGCGAAGAAGTGCCGGGCGATGTCCATCGCGGTGAAACCCCGCTCCAGGAACCACGCTCGCGCGGCTTCGGCGTTGCGCAATGTCTCCAGTGTGCTGAAGGACTTAGACACCACAATCACTGCCGTGCGCTCCGGATCGCATGCTGCGAGTGCAGTGCTGATGGCATGGCCATCGATGTTTGCGACGAAGTGAATTTTGAAGCGGCCGGTACCCGGCAGTGCACGCACTGCAAGTTCAGGACCGAGGTGGGAACCGCCGATACCGATATGCACGATGTCGGTAATCGCACGGTTGGTGGCGCCACGTAGCTCGCCGGTGGTGAGCTTGTCTACGAGCTTGTGCATGCCTGCGAGGGCTGCCTGCACGTGAGGCTCGAACGATGCTAGACCTGCGCCGGCGGGCGTACGCAACGCCGTGTGCATGGCCGGTCGGTCTTCGCTGGTGTTGACGTGATCGCCGCGGAGCAATGCGTCCCGCCGATCCTCCAGGGATACCGCCCGTGCCAGTTCCAACAGGCCGTCGAGCGCTTCGTTGCTGAGCCTTTGTTTGCGCAGATCTGCATCAATGCCTGCGGCGTGAAGGGTGAGGCGGTCATTGCGAGCCGCGTCCTGTGTGCATTCGGTAACACTGGCCGCGGACTGGGCCAGCCTGCCGAGGTGTTTCCACTCAGGCAGCGTACTAGTGGAGTTCGTCATGATTCAGATCAGTGTTGGGTTGGGGTTGAAGTATTGGCGCGTGCCGTCAATGGAGAGCATTCTTTCGAACAACGCATCGAAGTGCTTGTCGTTGTTGGCGAAGTCGATCTCGCTGGCGTTGACGATGAGGAGCGGCGCCCGGTCGTAAAAATGAAAGAACTCTGTGTACGCCCGGGCCAGCGTCTCCAGATATTCGGGTTCCATGCCCTGCTCGCTTTTGATGCCGCGATTTCGCACGCGATGCAGGAGTACGTCGGTGGGCGCCTGCAGGTAGATCACCAGATCGGGGGCAGGTGCACGAACGTCCAGTGCCTTCTCGATTTGCTGGTAGAGCGCATACTCTGCGTCGCTGAGCGTGAGCCTGGCGAAGAGTTCGTCCTTGTCCATGAGAAAATCGGAAACCACGCAGGGTCCGATGAGATCGTTGGCGGGCAGATCAGCCATCTGCCGCGCCCTATGCAATAGAAAGAACAGTTGTGTTGGTAACGCGTTGGTTTTTCCATCGCGGTAAAACGCGTCGAGAAACGGGTTTTCTGTCGCCGGCTCCAGCAGTACCGGATAGCGCAAGGCGTCTGCCAGGCGGCGGGTCAGCGTGGTTTTGCCCACGCCAATCGGCCCTTCAACAGCGATGTATCGAGGTGCATTCCTGCCGCGCAGGGCTTCTGCGTAGCGAGTCAGATTGGTTGGGCGCTGCTGGGCAGTCGCGCTCAAGACGAGGTCACGTCGCCGGCAGGTTGCTGTTCACCAGAGGGCTTGCGTTTGCGACGACGCTTGCGTTTTTTGGCTCCGCCGCCGCCGCCACCGGGAAGCGCCCTGAGCATCTCCGCCTGGGCCTCATCATCGGCATCTTGAAACGCCGACCACCACTCGTAGGACTCTACCTGCTCTTCATAGGTGGTGGCGCGCAATTCGAGCAGGTCGAAACCGGCGCGAAAGCGTGGATGGCTCATGGTGCGCCGGATGTTGCGGCCGCTCCGCTGCTCGAGATGTCGCTGCATCTGCCACACTTCTTTTGCGAACAGGGAAAAACGTCGAGGAATGGCCATGATGTCCGTCTGGTCGGCCAGCGTGTCCTGCTCAGCCATCTTTGCGGCTTCCACTGGGGACGCGTCCAGCGAAAACTCCGAAAGGCGTGCGCGGTAGTCCTCCCACAGCATGACCGCAATGAGAAACCCCGGCGTGACGGGCCGGTCTTCCCGGATGCGTTGATCGGTGTTGGCCATGGCGCGAGCGACGATAGTGCTCAGAGGGTCTGTACAGGGAAACAACACGGAGCAGATCGGTGAGTCGGCGATCGCTGCCCACGCCTGCTCTGCGTAGCCCAGCATGAACAGCTTGTTGAACTCCTCGAAAAGCCGCGCTGGCGGGACGGAAATCAGCCGATTTGCAGCCCCGGGAAGTGCTGCCCGCATTTCCTCTGTGAGCTCGAATCCGAGCTTCGCCTGAAAACGCAGCGCGCGCAGACCTCGTACAGGGTCTTCGGTGAGACGCGTCTCAGTATCGCCGATGAAGGCAAGGTGACGGTCGCGTATGTCTGCCATTCCGTCAACGAAATCCAGCAGGCGGCCGTCTGTAGGATCGTAGTAGAGCGCGTTGATGGTGAAGTCGCGACGGAAGGCGTCTTCTTCCAGGGTGCCGTACTGATTGTCGCGCAGGATCATGCCTTCGGGGCTGGTTTCGATACCGTCAGTCTCGCCCTTTCGGAATGTCGACACCTCAATGATATGGCGGCCGAAGCGCACGTGGGCAATGCGAAAGCGCCGACCAACGAGGCGCGCGCGCCGGAATACTTGCTTCACTTCTTCTGGCGTTGCGCTCGTTGCGACGTCGAAGTCTTTCGGTTCCGCGCCCAGCAGCAGATCGCGTACGCATCCGCCGACCAGGTATGCCTCGAAGCCCGCTTCATGCAGGTCCCGCACCACCTCAATGCTGTTGTCGTCCAGGAGTGAAGCATCGATCTGATGCTGTTCGGGCGTATAGATGGTGGGTTCGGTCAACTTAAGTCTTGCCTTGCTCAGTGGTGGCGTTGCCCCGGGATGTCTTGGTTTTACGTCTGGGTATGTTCAGGCGCTGGCGTCTTTCCCAAAGGCTCTTGCGGCTGATGCCGAGCTTCTGTGCCAACTCGGTTTCGGTAAATTGTTCTTCGTTTTCCAGCACGAAGCGTACGAAATAGTCCTCGAGGCTCGTGTGGTCGTGGCCTTCGACAGCGGGCACTGCTGGCGTGGCCTCCACATTGATGGCGAGCAGCTCCGGTGTTATGACGGGCGCCTCAGCCAGTATCACGGCGCGTTCTACGGCGTTGGCCAGTTCGCGCACGTTGCCGGGCCAATTGTAGCTCACCAGCGCCTTGAGCGCTTCGCTGCTGAATTGGCCGGCCGGTCGACCCAGACGCGCGGCGGTTTTAGCCAACAGCCATGTTCCGAGCTGCGCGATGTCGTCTCCTCGTTGCCGCAGCGGCGGCAGCTGCAACACGACCACGTTGAGGCGGTAGAAGAGGTCTTCACGAAAACGCCCGGAAGTTACTTGGTCGCTGATGTCGCGGTGCGTAGCGGCTATCACGCGCACGTTGGCGGGGTGGGCGACGGCGCTGCCTACGGGGCGTACCTCGCCCACCTGCAGCAGCCGCAGAAGACGTGCCTGCACCTCGGCAGGTAGGGCGGCGACATCATCCAGGAACAGGGTGCCGCCCTCTGCGGCGTCCACGAGCCCCTGGGCGATGGGGCCGGATTGATCGGCGGTTCCGAACAGTTCCGCTTCAACGATGTTCGCCGGAATCGCCCCGCAGTTAACGGTGATCAGCGGTTTTGCGTGACGCAGGCTGGCCGCATGCACCGCTCGGGCGGTGAGCTCCTTGCCGGTGCCGGGCTCGCCCTGGATGAGCAGCGGCGTGTCGGTGACGGCGACCCGCTCGATACGTGATCGGAGGTCCTGTATCTGCGGGCTGTCGCCGACGATGGCAAAGTCGCTGTTGCGCGCATCGCCGCTGCGTTGCGCGTTGGCCCGCAAACGCGCCTGTTCGATGCTGGCCATGACTTCGTCGCCGTCCACAGGTAGCGGCAGGTAATCTTCAGCGCCATTGCGAATCGCGACGACCGCATCGCGAATGGATGCATGCTCCGATACGACGATACACGGCAGACGGCTGAGCGGCGCTTCGTCGCCACTTGCCCGGATGGTGTCCCGCAACACGATGGACCAGTCGATCTGCTCAGGATCCTTGAGGTCGGCGACCGCCTGGTGGGTCATCAATGTAACCTCGCAACCGTTCGCGCGCAGCGTCGAGACCAGCGTACCGATGGCGTCGCTTGGATTCGAGACGATCAAAACCTTCATCATGTCGGCGATGGTAGCTCAAAATCGTCGCCAGAACCCGGTGGCAGGCGTTGCTGTGTGCGGCGCAGATCAAAGCAGGAAACACCCCATTGCAGCCAGTCTGAAGGCTGCCAGGTCTGCGTGCGGTTGGCCGGCGTTGGAAGGCCGAGAAGAGATAGGACACGCTGTAGATTTTGCGCTGCTGCGCCAACGTTCACAGGGTGCGCGTGCGTCTGTTTGGAGAGCTTCTGGCCGGCTCGATTCGTAACGACTGGAACGTGTGCGTAGACGGGCTCGCTCAGGCCGAGCGCCCGCATGATGGCCAGTTGCGGGGCGGTGGAGGGCAACAGGTCTACGCCTCGCACCACCTGCACGATGTCGTTCATGCCATCGTCCACCGCGCACGCCAGATGATAGGCATACACACCGTCACGACGCAGGATGATCTGGTCGCCCAACTCCGCTGGATCAAAGGACTGTGGCCCCTGCACCACATCCTCGAAAGTGATCGGCTCACCGCGCAGGCGCAGGCGCACGGCAGCATCATTCACCGGTGTGGTGCGATGGCGACAGGTGCCTGGGTAAGGGCGCCCCTTCGGCAGCTTTTTACGGCTGCAGGTGCAGTGGAAACACTCGCCGCTATGCTGCAGTCGTGTTAACGCTTCGGCGTATCTGATGATGAGCTTGCTCTGGTAGATCACTGGCGCATCCGGATGCAAGCCGTGCGCTTCGAGCGCATCGATGATCTGTTGTGCCGCGCCGTCGACATTGCGCGCGGTGTCGAGATCGTCGATTCGCAAGAGCCACTGCAACCCTGCCTGCTTGGCCGCCATGTAGGAAGCGGCTGCGGTAAGCAGGGAACCGAGGTGGAGTGGCCCCGTGGGAGAGGGCGCAAATCGACCGGCTGGCATCCGGGTATTCCAGGTAGTAGACCTGCTGACATTCTAGCGAATCGTTGGCTGCGCCCGCGCCGTGATGCGAGGCTTTCCACGACCCACGCGTTTCGTTTCAATAGCGGCATGAAAACTTCAGACCGGCTGGAGCGTATCCAGCCTTTCAGGGTAATGCAGGTTCTGGATCGTGCCGCGGCGCTTGAGGCGCGTGGTCACCGTGTAGTGCGTTTAGAGGTGGGTGAGCCGGACTTCAATACCTGTGAGCCCATTAGCGCTGCTGGTATAGATGCGCTGCAACGCGGCCAGACGAAGTACACCTCGGCGCTCGGAATCGCACCCCTGCGCCAGGCCATTGCGAATTTCTATGAGCAGCGGGGTGTGCGGGTTGATGCGGAGCGCGTGGTAGTCACTGCTGGTGCCAGCGGCGGCCTTCTGCTGCTGGCCGCAGCGCTGCTCAATCCTGGCGATGAGGTGCTGATCACCGATCCTGGATATCCGTGCAACGAGGTGTTTGCGGCGGCCGTTGGCGCCAACGCACGTACCGTGGCCGTGCGCCCGGAAAATCGTTTCCAACCCAGCGCCTGCGATATAGAGGCGGCATGGGGCCCAGCGGTGCGGGGCGCGCTGTTGGCGTCCCCCGCCAACCCCACCGGCACCATGGTGCCTGCGGATACCCTGGCCGAAGTGGCCGATGTGATCGAGGCGCGGCAGGGGTTTCTCATCATGGATGAGATCTACCAGGGCCTGACCTACACCACGGTGGATTACGCAACGGTGCTCGAGATCGCGCCGCAGGCCATCGTCCTGCAGAGTTTTTCCAAGTATTTCGGCATGACCGGCTGGCGGCTGGGCTGGGTTGTGGTTCCGGAGGCACTCATCGACGGCATGACCCGTCTGGCACAGAACCTGTTCATATCCCCACCCACGGTGGCACAGCACGCGGCTGTTGCGGCCTTTTCCCCAGCGGCTATGGCGGAGCATGAGGTGCGCCGCATGCATTTCGCTCAGCGTCGTCAGCGGCTGCTGGAGGGGCTTGAGTCATGCGGATTGCGGGTGCCGGTCGCGCCGGACGGGGCGTTCTATCTGTATGTGGACATCTCGTCTTCGGGTCTCGACTCCGAGACGTTCTGTTTGCGGTTGCTGGATGAGTTTCACGTTTCCTGCGCACCGGGCAGCGACTTCGGCAGTATTGATGCGGATCGATACGTTCGCTTTTCCTACACGACGAACCTGGAATCGATTGACCTTGGCATTGAACGTATCGGGCGCGCGCTCGAGCGTTTCCGCGGCGACTCATGATTATCGATCCGCCCTTCGCACAGGGTGTTCTTGTGCGTCGCTACAAACGTTTTCTCGCCGACCTTGAGCTGCCGGATGGGTCGACGCTTACGGTGCATTGTCCAAACACCGGTGCAATGACTGGTTGTGCGGAGCCGGGCAGTGAAGCCTGGTACTCAGACAGCGGCAATCCGAAACGCAAGTATCGACATACCCTGGAGGTCGTATGCGCGAGCCTCGGCAGGGTTGGTGTCAACACCGGGCGAGCCAATGCGCTGGTAGCCGAGGCTGTCTCGGCAGGACGTGTAGCGCCGCTTGCAGGCTACGAGATCTTGCGTCGTGAAGTGAAGAGCCCGGACGGAGAGGCGAGGTTTGATCTGTCGCTGCACAACGGTTCGCGAGAGGATGCGTTCGTGGAGGTGAAGAGCATGACGCTCGCCGATGCGCAGGGCATTGGCTACTTCCCGGACGCTGTGAGTGCCCGCGCATTGAAACATCTGGGTTCGCTGGTGGACGCGCGGCAGCGCGGCCTGCGCGCAGTGCTGGTGTTCTGCGCACAGCACACGGGCATTCGCGAGGCGCGCCCGGCTGCACACGTCGACCCGGCCTATGCACAAGCGCTCGCCGACGCTCAAGCGCTTGGTGTGGAAGTCTATGCGTATGGGTGCGTGGTCGAGCCGGGCAGGATAGAACTGATGTGCGAGCTGCCGGTCAGGCTTTGAATCCCTTCTTCAGCGTTGCGTAGTCTTCCACCGTATGCAGCCGTGCGCCCACGAAGGTGACGAGCTGCGAGGCGGCGTAGTTGGCGAAACGCGTGGCATCGACCGGATCTGCTCCCTGGGCCACAAGCGCCAGGTAAGCACCGGCGTAAATGTCTCCGGCGCCATTGGTGTCCACTGCTTTGACGGGCGTGCCGGGCACCTGCTTCTGCTCGCCGTTGCTGATGCACAGGCTGCCCTTGGCTCCGAGCGTGACGTTACAGGTACGGGCGATGTCCTTCAGTTCGGCTAGGGCGATGTCCAGACGGTCCGTTCCGGCCCACGCCAGCGCTTCTTCCTCGTTACAGAACAGCTGATCCACACCGTTACCGAGAATGTTCTCCAGTCCGTCACGAAAAAAAGTGACCATACTCGGGTCGGACAGGCTGACGCACGTTTTAACGCCGTTGCGCTCAGCGAGTTCACGGCAGGCAACGGCTGCCGCGAGGCTCGACTCGTTCGAGCTGAGATACCCCTCGACGTAGTAATACCCGGAGGTGGCCAGGGCCCCCTCGTCTATGTCTGCCACGCTCAGCTGTGTGGAAATCCCGAGGAATGTGTTCATTGAACGTTCGGCGTCTGGCGTCACCAGGATCAGGCAGCGTCCGCTCACGCCATCGTCGCCCCGGGCATTGCCGTTTACTGCTACGCCGGCGCCTGAAAGATCTGCAAGGAAGTGTTCGCCAACCTCGTCGTGAGCGACCTTGCAAGAGTAGAAAGTGCGCGCCCCGAAACCTTGGGCGGCATACATGGAATTGGCAGCAGAACCGCCGCTGATGCGCTTGGGCTCGTGGCCATCGAGCGCCAGCGAAAGGTTGTAGATAACCTCTTCCTCGACGAGCGTCATGTGACCTTTGTCGATGCCGTGGGTGCGCAGGAAGCTGTCTTTCACCAGGTATTCTGTGTCTACCAGGGCATTGCCGAGGCCATAGATATCGTACATGCAGATGTTCCGTGCTGGTCTGTTCTTAGAGCGACGCGAAAACGCGTTCTGCGGCGTCGAGCGTCTGTTTGATGATGTCTTCGGTGTGCGCGGTGGAGACGAAGCCAGCCTCAAAAGCGCTGGGTGCCAGATATACACCTTCGTCCAGCATAGCGTGAAAGAACCGGGCAAACTTTTCGCTGTTGGTGTTTGCGACCTGGTCGAAGTTGGTGACTGTATCCGCGTCAAAAAACAGGCTGAACATTCCGCATACGTGGTTTTCGCAGGCGCGGTGCCCAGCCGAGCGGGCACGTTCCAGCAGACCCGTGGCAAGCGCCGCTGTCGCGTGCTCGATGTGTTGGTAGACCGCTGGGGAGAGCCGTTCGAGCATCTTCCTGCCGGCTGCGACAGCCAACGGATTACCCGATAGCGTGCCAGCCTGGTAGACGCCGCCCTCCGGTGCAATGTGCGCCATGATGTCAGCACGCCCGCCAAAAGCGCCAACGGGTAGTCCACCGCCGACAATCTTGCCGAGCGTCGTCAGATCTGGTGTCACACCGTACAGCTCTTGCGCGCCGCCCCGAGAGACGCGAAACCCCGTCATGACCTCATCGAAGATCAACAGCGCGCCATCAGCCGCGGTCACTTCACGCAGCGATTCGAGGAAGCCAGGCACGGGCGGTATGCAACCCATGTTGCCTGCCACCGGCTCCAGAATAACGGCGGCAATTCTGCCTGGGTACTCGGCAAACAGTGCATGCAGCGCGGCCTGGTCGTTGTATGGCAGGGTTAGCGTCAGTTCGGCGATGCCTGCGGGAACGCCAGGCGAACCGGGTATGCCCAGTGTCAACACACCGGAGCCGGCCTTTACGAGCAGTGAGTCACTGTGTCCGTGGTAGCAACCGGCGAACTTCACCAGCAGATCGCGCCCGGTGTAGCCGCGGGCGAGGCGGATGGCGGACATGGTGGCCTCAGTACCGGAGGAGACCATGCGCACCCTCTCGATACTGGGCACGTAGTCGATGATCAACTCGGCGAGTTCGATCTCGCCCTGCGTGGGCGCGCCGAAGCCAATACTCTGTCTGGCCTGGGCGATCACGGCATCTACCACCTCGTTGTCTGTGTGGCCGAAGAGCATGGGCCCCCAGGAGGCGACGTAGTCGATATATCGATTGCCATCCACGTCCACCAGATGCGCTCCCTCTCCGGATTGGAAGAACACCGGGTCGCCGCCGACGCCGCCGAAGGCACGCACGGGAGAATTGACGCCACCTGGAATGGCTTTGCGTGCGCGCTCAATCAGCGCGCTTGAAGTGGATCTGTTCAAAACGGTTTCAGCACGGCGAGAAGGACGATGATTATAAGCGCCAACGCGGGCATCTCATTGAATATACGGTAGAACTTTTCCGAGTGCGGCTGGTCGGCCGGGTCGGTTGCCGCGGCGAATTCTCGAATGAGCTTGCCGCAGTAGTGGTGATAACCGAGGAGTGCCAGCACCAGCACCAGTTTCAGCCAGATCCAGCCCTGCGATGCCAGCGCGTTCCAGTGCAGTGCCAGCATGACGAGCCCGAGCACGACGCTGAGAATCATCGAGGGGCGCATGATGATGCGATACAGCTTGCTCTCCATGACGTTAAAGCGATCGCGCGACAGCTGATCTTCAGCCGCCGCGTGATACACGAAAAGCCGGGGCAGGTAGAACAGCCCTGCGAACCAGCACACAACGCCGATCAGGTGAAATGCCTTGAGCCAGAGATATCCGGTTGCCACTGCTTGCGCCTTACTCCATCACTTTTCTGTAGCTGGCGATTTCTGCCTGGGTGATCACTCCGACCACCGGGCGGATCATCGGAGCCGTCAGGCGGCGCACGATACACGCTTCTGCCCCGGCTGCGGAGAGGGCATCCTGTGCCTCCTGCACGGTGGCCCGTGAATCGATGCTTACGACGTCCTTGCGATCGGCCGGCAAACGCATGAGATCGATACCCTCCTCCAGATCCTGGCGCTCGTCGAGGAATGCTTTCAGATCACCGGCGTTGAGTATGCAGCGGATGTGCTCGACATCCTCCACCACCACCCATTTCGGGTTGTTGCTGAGAGTCTGTTGAACCTCTTCACGGGTTACCAACGCCGCGGAGCGGGCAAAGTCACGGTTCATGATGGACACAACCCCGGCACGCTGAAGATGCAGTTTCACAGGGCTGGGTGGATAGTCCAGTCCCAGGGTGTTCAGCGTCGAGAGGTAGACGGATTTCAGCCGGAATACCTGGCTGACGATGAGCGTCGATATGGCAATGGCGAGCATGGCGGGTGGGATGATGTTCGGGTTGGCGGTCATCTCCAGCACGGCCATCAATGCCGCAAGCGGCGCCTGCAGGACGGCGGCCATCATGGCGCCCATGCCGACGATGACGTAGAGCGCCGTGGTCGCCTGAAAGTCACCGTAATGATTACCGAGTAGCCCCAGCGCGCCACCGACCGCCGCACCGATAACGAAAGTCGGACCGATCAGGCCCACCGGCATGCCAAGGCCAGCCGCTGCGGCACTGGCAACGGTTTTTGCAACGACGATGGCTGCAAGCGTCCACAGCGCCACCTGACCGACCATGGCGGCGTTCACGGTGTCGTAGCCGATGCCCATCACCTCGGGCACGATGAGTGCCGCGCCCGCGGTCATGGCGCCTGCGGCGATAGCGCGAACGAAGAACGTCCAGTGCGAAAGGCCGGCGAACCACTGCACCATGCGGATGAATATCGCAGCGACGCAGCCTGTTAGCACGCCCACCACCGCGATCAACGGTAGGTCGCTGAGCGAATCGAGGTTGGCGGGCACCATGCTGAAAGCGGGTTGGCTGCCGAACACGTACTGCGTCAGGAACGTGGAGCACACCGCGGACACGATCACCGGCAGGAAGCTGGCGATCGAGTATTCCATCATCACCACTTCCATGGCGAAGATCACTCCGGCGATGGGCGTATTGAACGAGCTGGCGATGGCCGCTGCGGTGCCGCACGCAATCAGCGTGCGCATGCTGTTATTCGGTAACTTGAACCACTGGCCGAAGGCGCTTGCGCTTGCCGCACCCAGGTGGATGGCCGGACCCTCACGGCCGCCGGACTGGCCGCTCACCAGGCCGATGATGCCGCCCACGAACTGCAACACGGCGTTCTTCAACGGCAGGTAGCCCTGGTGCAGGCTCAGCCGTTCCATCACATGTACCACCCCGACACGACGTTCGGAGGGTGTGAACCACTGCAATAACAGGCCGATGAGCCCGGCGCCGGTCAGTACCAGCATGGCGCGGGCGGTGAAAGTGAGGGACTCGAAGCGTTCCGGGTGGCCGTCGAGAAGCTGGTTGAGCAGGCTGTCGACGCTGAGGCGGAAGCCGATGATGACCGCTCCGGTGAACAACCCGACGCCGATCGCGATGACCACGAGTTGCGGTAGCGCATCGACGTGGGCCAGCTGGCGCCGGAAGAACTCGATGTTCAATCGATCTCTGACGCTCACCCGGATCCCCACACGCCTGCCCCGCAAGCACGGTAGTATACGCAGACGCTGTAGATGTTGCGGAGCGAGGATTGCCGAGCCGAAGGGAAGTACGTGTCGTGCGGGTGCATGGGCGCGGCACGCGATTGCTGGTTGTCGGTTGTCTGGTGGCGGTCGGCATCGCCATGGTCTTTGCAGCGTACCGCTACGGTCTATACCGATACGGCCTGGTTTCTGGCGATACCCTTGAGCTCAGCACGCGCATCGGCGAGCAACAGCGGGAGATCAGGCGACTGAAGAAGGCGCTGGTCGACGCCGAGGTGGCGGCACGTGTGGATCGTGCTACGGCCGACGAGCTTCGTGGCACGCTCGAGCAGATGCACGATGCTCAGGCTCACCTGAACGAAGAGGTCACTTTTTATCGGAGCCTGATGGCGCCATCGAGCCTCGAACGGGGTCTACAGATCGCTGAGCTTGCCATTCTCGCTCTGGATGGTTCCGATACCTATCGTTACGAGCTGCTGCTGACTCAGGTGGAAGCGCGGCGCGCGGTGGTTCAGGGCGCGGTAACGCTGGATGTCGTCGGCGAACGCGCCGGCGAGCAGGTAGTGCTTCCTCTCACGGAAATAGAGTCGAATGCAGACTATCCTTTGAAGTACCGGTTTCGCTATTTTCAGGATTTCAGCGGAACCATGCAGATTCCGGAGGGGTTCGAGCCGCTCCGCGTAGTGGTGACGGTGACGCGACAGGGTAGCCGGGAAGCGAACCTGCAGCGGACCTTCGATTGGCTCATTGAGGCAGGCTGATGCGTAGAAAGAAGACAGACCAGGGTATAACGCTCATCGCTGCGGAGACGCAGGTTGTTGGCGATGTACATTTCAAAAATCAGCTGTTTGTTTACGGCCACATCGAGGGCAACGTGATTGCCGACGAGGAGGGTGCGTCGGTGCTGATCAGCGAAGGCGGCTCGGTACGGGGCGAGATCCGAGTGCCGAGCGTGACCATCAATGGTCGTGTCGACGGCGATATTTTCGGCAAGGTGCGGGTTGAACTCGCGGACAAGGCGGCGATTCACGGAAACGTCTACTACCGGTTGATCGAAATGCAGCTCGGTGCGCGGGTCGAGGGGCAGCTCGTACATGCGGAAGACCTCACCGGCGAAGACAACGTGCATCCGTTGCCCGACCGCAAGAAGGACAGTCCCAGCTGAAGCCCGAGTTGGTGTTAGAATCGCATCATGACGAACTCAGTTGACATTCGCTTCTCAGCCGCCGCTGCAGCCAAGGTTGCTTCGCTGGTGGCGGAAGAAGGCGACGATCGCCTGAATCTTCGCGTGTTTGTTACCGGAGGCGGCTGCAGCGGCTTCTCTTACGGGTTCACGTTCGACGACGATATTGCTGACGACGACGCCGTGGTCGAGAACGCCGGCGTGCGGATGGTGGTAGACAGCCTTAGCTACCAATATCTCCTTGGTGCGGAAATCAACTACCTGGAAGATCTGCACGGGGCGCGCTTCGTTGTGGAGAATCCGAATGCTTCGAGCACCTGCGGGTGCGGCAACTCCTTCGCTATCTAGTTCAACGCTCTCCGTCAGCGAAGTCCGGGCGTGCAGCGGTGCACGACGTCTTCAAGGCGGATAAATCGCGCCCAGTACGCGCTCAGCAGTGGCGCCGGTGACGGTTGGCGCGTTGCCAGGCATACCGTTGATCCGGCGGTAAGCGAGCCATGCGAAGGCCGCTGCCTCAATGGCATCGCCATCTACGTCCAGTGCCTCTGTGGGTGCTACGGGTGTTGTCAGTCGCGCCGCCAGTTCTTGCATCAGCGTGTTGTTCATGCGGCCACCCCCGCACACGAAAACTGCTTCGGCATCAGCCGGGATATCTCGGGCAATGGATTGCGCTGTGAATGCTACGAGGGTCGCCTCTACATCCTCTGCCGCAAGGTCGATCCCCGGCAGATGCTGCTGCAACCAGTCGAGGTTGTAGTGCTCTTTTCCGGTACTTTTCGGTGGAGGCAATGCCAGATATGGGTCTTTCAACAGCTTCTGTAGCAGTTCGTCGTTGACGACTCCCGAGCTGGCCCATCGCCCGCCGGCATCGTAAGGCGCGCCGGTATGCAGTGCGCACCATGCGTCCAGCAGCGCATTGCCTGGCCCTGTGTCGTGGCCGCGGGGTGCCTGGTGGGGCTTCAGTACCGTAATGTTGGAGATGCCACCTATGTTGACGATGGTACGGCTTTCAGTGCTGGAGCCAAACAGAGCCTGGTGAAATGGCGGCACGAGCGGCGCACCCTGTCCGCCAGCAGCCATGTCGCGCCTGCGAAAGTCAGCGACCGTGGTGATACCCGTGCCCTCCGCAATGCGGTTCGGATCGCCAATCTGCAGGGTGAACGGCGTTTGTCCATCAGGGCGGTGCCGTACAGTTTGCCCGTGGCTGCCGATGGCGACGATGTCCTGTGCGGCGATTGCCTGACGTCGTAGAAAGTCCATGATGCTGGTGGCTACGAACTCTCCGAGCTGCATGTCTGCCTGCCCGAGAGCGTCGATTTCATTGTCGAGAGCGCCGTGCGCAAGGTGGCCCAGCATCTCGCGCAGCGTGAGCGGCAGCGGCTCGGTGCGAGCGGCGAGGAAGCGGATGCTGCCTTGTTCGTCGATGTCCAGCAGGGCCATATCCAGTCCGTCCATGCTGGTGCCCGTGATGGTGCCGACGAAGCGGCCAGGGAGCGTCATCGCGCGGCGGCGATCTGCGGTGCCTGCTGGTGCTGCTCGAGCTGTGCGAAGATCGGTTTTGCGTGTGCCAGGAAGCGCGCACGTTCCGAATCGGCAATGGGCTGCGCATCGGGCAATCGCACGGTGCGGGGATTCTGGTGCACGCCATTGACGAGAAATTCGTAGTGCAGGTGCGGTGCTGTTGCCCAGCCGGTTGCGCCTACATAGCCGATGACCTCGCCTTGGTTGACCTTGCTGCCGGTGCGTATGCCCTTGGCGAATCGCGATAGGTGAAGGTACTTCGTCTGGAACTGCTCGCCGTGATTGATGATCACGTAGTTGCCGTTGGGCTGGGTCTTGCTTGCCTTGTGCACGCGACCATCGCCGGCGGCGAGAATCGGCGTTCCGGCGGTTGCGGCGTAGTCTATACCCCTGTGCGGCATGCGCTTCTTGAATAGCGGGTGCACGCGGCGCAGATTGAAATTGGAGCTGATGCGCGAAAATTCCACAGGTGCGCGCAGAAAAGCTTTGCGCATGTTTCGCCCGGATGGGTCGTAATAGCTGCGTCGCCCTTGAGCATCCTCATAGAGCACGGCTCTGTAGGTTTCGCCCTGGTTGACGAACTCAGCGGCCAGGATGTCGCCATGTCCTATGCGCTCTCCATCCAGGTACTCTTCTTGGAACAACACGGAGAAACTGTCGCCTTCGCGAATGTCTAGCACGAAGTCGATGTCCCACTGAAAGATGTGGGCGAGTTCCATGGTCAGCGCATCGCTGAACCCTGCTCGCTGGCTTGCAACGAACAGGCTGTGCTCAATCACAGAGCTGCCGAACTTGAGTTCAGTGTCGGGTTCACGCAGCAATTCGGTGCTTTGGAAAGAATCGCCCACGCGGCTGAACTGCAGCGTCTGTAGTGGCCCCGGGGTGTAGGTGAATTCCTGCAGTACACCCTCAGCGTCGAAACCGAACTGTACGCGGTGACCGGGATAGATCTGGTGCAGGCGTCTGCCGTGCGGTTCTGCACTGGTGACCTTGAACAGCTCGCTGGTGCTGACGCCTTTGCTCTTGAAGATTGCGTCCAGACGATCGCCGGGCTGAATCGTATGTTCTTCGGTGCGCGTGGTCTTGCTCGCTGCCGTCTCCGGCAGGCTTGGCTGCGGTGGTGTCGGGAGGGCAGCGGCGAGTGGTGCATCTTCCGGAACCGGCTTCGGCACGGCCTCGACGTAAGGCATGCTGACAGGCTCCGGCATCGTTGCTGCGCTGTCGAGGTTGGCGATCACAATCGAGCAGAGCCCGAGGCTCAGCGCGGCGACGATATAGAGGTGAGTTCTCGGAAAACCTTTGGTCACGCGATCGGCCTTCCCTGTGCCCGGTTTGTGATGGAACGTGCGAAATGGCGCATTAAGAATTTCTCTTTTATAAACCGCAGTTTACGCAGCTTCTTTGAACCAGGTCTCAACAGCGGCCTAGTATAGTAATTCGTAAAACGCTGAAAAGCCCCCCAGAGAGATTTTTCTGACCGGCGTGGTATCGACGCTGGGTGCCTGATATCTTTTCGCGCCGTTTGACCCGAAGGTGGTTAGCGAATGAGCGGACTGCTCGAAGAGCTCGAATGGCGCGGGCTCATTACACAATCTTCCGATCGCGAAGCCCTTGAGGCGCATCTGGCGACACCCGGTCGCACCCTGTACGTAGGGTTCGACCCAACCGCGGACAGTCTGCACATTGGGCACCTCGTGCCACTTCTGGTGCTGCGCCGAGCGCAGCAAGTGGGCTTGCGCCCCATCGCCCTGGTGGGTGGTGCGACCGGTCTCATAGGTGACCCTTCGTTTCGCGATGACGAGCGTAGCCTGAACAGCCCCGACGTGGTGGCTGGCTGGGTGCAGAAGATCCGCGATCAGTTGGCGCCGTTTCTGTCCTTTGAGGGCGACAATGCGGCCATTGCCGTTAACAACCTGGACTGGACCGCTGAGCTGGATGTCATCACTTACCTACGCGACATCGGCAAGCACTTTTCGGTCAACGCCATGATTCAGAGGGATTCGGTTCGCTCGCGTCTTGAGCGCGAGGGGCAGGGTATTTCCTACACTGAATTCAGCTACATGCTGCTTCAGGCTATGGACTTCCTTGAGCTGGCGCGCCGCTACGACTGCACTTTGCAGGTTGGAGGGAGTGATCAGTGGGGCAACATCGTCTCCGGCATCGACCTGGTTCGCCGCCATCTGTCGCGGCAGGTGCACGGCGTTACGCTGCCGCTGGTGACCAAGGCCGATGGCACCAAATTCGGCAAGACGGCCGGGGGTGCTGTGTGGCTCAGCGCAGAGAGGACCTCGCCCTACGCCTTTTACCAGTTCTGGCTGAACACCGCGGATGCAGATGTTGTCAGTTTCCTTCGATACTTTACGTTCCTCGAGCGTAAGGAAATCGAAGCTCTGGCCAACGATGTCGAGCAAAATCCGCAGGCGCGGGGGGCCCAGCGACAGCTGGCGGAGGAGGTCACACGCCTTGTGCATGGCCAGGAGTCACTGCGCAGCGCACAGCGCATCAGCGACGCACTTTTCGGTGGCGAGCTATCGGCGCTTACGGAGGCCGACCTTGAGCAGATTGCCTTGGACGGCGTGCCGCATGTGGTGGTGGACGAAGGTTCGGGCTTGCTCGCGGCTCTGGCACAGGCGGGCCTGACCCGTTCGGTGGGCGAGGCGCGAAAGCTCGTAAAGAGCGGAGGCGTGTCGGTTAATGGCGCGGTCGAGGGTGATGAGCGTCGTGAGCTGATGTTTGCTGAAGCGCTTTTTCAGCGCTTTTTCCTGGCCCGCAAAGGCAAGAAAAACTGGCTTCTGATCAGTGTGAAAAAATAATTCAAATTACGCTTGCGCACCTTAAGTCGCTCCGTATAATACGCAGCCCTTGCCCTGGGGCACCCCCGCAGGGCCACTCTTTAACAGTGTTATTTAGTGAATAGTACGATGCGTTTCGTCGTGTCGATCGCCGCAGCCATGCAGGTGAACGACAAAGGTCGAAAGACGGCCTAGAGCAGTCTGGAGACGGTAGTCAGCGACGGGGCGCAACAAGCCATTCGTGTGGGAACACGTAATTCATTAGAGCATGATCGATTGGTGGGAAGCCGGTTCGCCGGTGGAACACAAACCTTTTAAACTGAAGAGTTTGATCATGGCTCAGATTGAACGTTGGCGGCAGGCCTTATACATGCAAGTCGAACGAGAAAGGTCCTTCGGGACTGAGTACAGTGGCGGACGGGTGAGTAACGCGTAGGAATCTACCTAGTAGTGGGGGACAACTCGGGGAAACTCGAGCTAATACCGCATACGCTCCTTCCCTTGGTCGGGTTGGAGGAAAGTGGGGGATCTTCGGACCTCACGCTATTAGAGGAGCCTGCGTTGGATTAGCTAGTTGGTGGGGTAAAGGCCTACCAAGGCTACGATCTATAGCTGGTCTGAGAGGACGATCAGCCACACTGGAACTGAGACACGGTCCAGACTCCTACGGGAGGCAGCAGTAGGGAATCTTGGGCAATGGGCGCAAGCCTGACCCAGCCATGCCGCGTGTGTGAAGAAGGCCTTCGGGTTGTAAAGCACTTTCAGTCGTGAAGAAATCTTTGGGGTTAATACCTTCGAAGCTTGACGTTAACGACAGAAGAAGCACCGGCTAACTCCGTGCCAGCAGCCGCGGTAATACGGAGGGTGCGAACGTTAATCGGAATTACTGGGCGTAAAGCGCGCGTAGGCGGTTTGGTAAGTGGGATGTGAAAGCCCTGGGCTCAACCTGGGAACTGCATTCCAAACTGCCAGACTAGAGTTTGGTAGAGGGAGGTGGAATTTCCTGTGTAGCGGTGAAATGCGTAGATATAGGAAGGAACACCAGTGGCGAAGGCGGCCTCCTGGACCAAAACTGACGCTGAGGTGCGAAAGCGTGGGGAGCAAACAGGATTAGATACCCTGGTAGTCCACGCCGTAAACGATGAGAACTAGCCGTTGGGGGCCTTGAGTCCTTGGTGGCGCAGCTAACGCGATAAGTTCTCCGCCTGGGGAGTACGGCCGCAAGGTTAAAACTCAAATGAATTGACGGGGGCCCGCACAAGCGGTGGAGCATGTTGTTTAATTCGATGCAACGCGAAGAACCTTACCACCCCTTGACATCCTCGGAACTTTCTAGAGATAGATTGGTGCCTTCGGGAACCGAGTGACAGGTGCTGCATGGCTGTCGTCAGCTCGTGTCGTGAGATGTTGGGTTAAGTCCCGTAACGAGCGCAACCCTTGTCCTTATTTGCCAGCGAGTAATGTCGGGAACTCTAAGGAGACTGCCGGTGACAAACCGGAGGAAGGTGGGGACGATGTCAAGTCATCATGGCCCTTACGGGGTGGGCTACAAACGTGCTACAATGGGGAGTACAAAGGGCTGCTATGCCGCGAGGCGGAGCGAATCCCAAAAAACTTCTCGTAGTCCGGATCGGAGTCTGCAACTCGACTCCGTGAAGTCGGAATCGCTAGTAATCGCGAATCAGAATGTCGCGGTGAATACGTTCCCGGGCCTTGTACACACCGCCCGTCACGTCATGGGAGTGAATTGCACCAGAAGTAGCTAGTCTAACCTTCGGGAGGACGGTTACCACGGTGTGGTTCATGACTGGGACGAAGTCGTAACAAGGTAGCCGTAGGGGAACCTGCGGCTGGATCACCTCCTTAAACGATACGACCTTGAGAGAGCCTGCTTGTCAGGATCTCAACAGCAGGTCCAGCTCGAGTGAATTACGTTGTTCTCACACGAATGGCTTGTACTTACCTGATATTGAACCCTGGGTCTGTAGCTCAGTTGGTTAGAGCGCACCCCTGATAAGGGTGAGGTCGGTGGTTCAAATCCACCCAGACCCACCAACTGCAACTACCGCCTGAAGGCCGACGTTCCAGGGGGCCGTAGCTCAGCTGGGAGAGCGCCTGCCTTGCACGCAGGAGGTCAGGAGTTCGATCCTCCTCGGCTCCACCACACGTTTTTGCTCCGTAAAAACGTGCGCATCTCCGATCTGAAACATCCCAGTCAGCATGTTCGCGAAGCGGACGTGCGAGAGGGCGAGCGGAGGAGGGAAAGCGAAAGCGGAGGAGGAAAAGCGAAACTGGCTAGGGTAAGCAACTATTCACTAGACACGAAAAGAGCCTAGATTGAATGCACGATGCGTATTCGATCTAGGTTTTTCTTTCGGTGGGCGATTTTCGTAATCGTGGTCGGCCGAAGGACGCTCTTTAACAATTCAGAGATTTGTAGCTGTATATCATTATATTGTTGCATGTAGATGACGCCCTTGCGGCGAAGTCGAGATGCAACGCGGGTTTTCGTTGGCTGTCTAGTTTCGGCCAACGAAATATGAATCAAGATGTGCTTTGGTTAAAAGCGAGTGTGCCGTATAAGCAGTTCCGGACACAGGCTTGCGCCGGTCAGACAAAAGGTGACTGGTGTGCTGTGCGTTGGATTATATGGTCAAGCACTTAAGTGCATCTGGTGGATGCCTAGGCAGTTGAAGGCGATGAAGGACGTTGTAGCCTGCGATAAGCCTCGGGGAGTCGGCAAACAGACGTTATATCCGAGGATTTCCGAATGGGGAAACCCACCGTGCTTGCACGGTATCTGTACCTGAATTCATAGGGTGCAGAGGCGAACCCGGGGAACTGAAATATCTAAGTACCCGGAGGAAAAGAAATCAACCGAGATTCCCTCAGTAGCGACGAGCGAACGGGGACCAGCCCTTAAGCATTTAGTTGGTTAGTGGAAGCTTCTGGAAAGTTGCGCGATACAGGGTGATAGCCCCGTACACGAAAACCAGCAAAGTGTGAAATCGAGTAGGACGGGGCACGTGGAACCTTGTCTGAACATGGGGGGACCATCCTCCAAGGCTAAATACTCTCAACTGACCGATAGTGAACTAGTACCGTGAGGGAAAGGCGAAAAGAACCCCGGTGAGGGGAGTGAAATAGAACCTGAAACCAGATGCATACAAGCAGTGGGAGCTCTCCTTCGGGAGGGTGACTGCGTACCTTTTGTATAATGGGTCAGCGAGTTACTTTTACTGGCAAGGTTAACCATTTAGGGGAGCCGTAGGGAAACCGAGTCTGAATAGGGCGCCGCTCTTCTTCGGAAGAGAAAAGTCTGTAGGAGTAGACCCGAAACCGGGCGATCTAGCCATGGGCAGGTTGAAGGTTG
>JAUIED010000020.1 GCA_030428905.1 Gammaproteobacteria bacterium | reverse complement strand
GTAACCGCGAGCTGTCGGTGCGCGGCTGATCATCACATCTGCCTGAACAGGTGCCCGTAGGTCGGGCTGGTGCGCAACGTTTCTCTACGACCCCGGATCTTCAGCACGTAGCGTCCGCGGAGGTCTCGGCGTGCTTCTTCGATGGCGGCAACGTTGACGATGTAGCTTCTGTGCACGCGCCAGAAGCGTTCCGCATCGAGCTGCGCTTCCAGGTTCTTGATCGCTGTTCGCAACAGGTGCGTGCCGTTGCTGGTGACGACGTTGGTGTACTTGTGCTCGGCCTGGAAGTAGAGCACCTCGTCGACGCTGATCAGGCGTGTTGCATCCTGGTCGCCCACACGCAACCACGCGAGCTTTGGCTCGGCGCGGGCGTGCAACTGGTCGATGAGGCTCGCCAGCACGCTGTGGTCCAGCGGCGGCGTGCTGCGCAGGCGTTTTACGGTCTGCTGTAAACGGCTTTCGCTGACAGGCTTCTGCACGTAATCGGCGGCTGCTGCCTCGAAGGCTTCCACAGCGTACTCGTCATAGGCGGTAACGAAGACGACCCGGGTTGACGACGGCAGTTGGCGTGCCACTTCAAGCCCCGAGACCCCGGGCATGCGTATGTCCAGAAAGGCGACATCCGGCTGCTCGCGCGACGCGAGCTCGAGTGCTTCGCGGCCGTTTGCTGCCCGCGCGACGATCGTCAGCTCCGGCCAGCAGTCGGCGAGCTGCCGTTCCAGGTGGGCCAGCAGTGCCGGTTCGTCATCGGCGAGCAACGCACGCGGCATCAGCTTTGCCCTGGCAGGTGCAGGCGCACCATGAGCCCGTGGGGTTGCGCGTCTTCGAGAGTCAGGCTGGCACTTGCGCCGTACAGGCTGCGCAGGCGCTCGCGGATGTTGCGCAAGCCCACCTGGTGGCCGCCGCTGGAGGTATTCAGACCGACGCCGTCGTCACGTACGGTGATGTTCAGATCGCCTCCCTGCTGGGCGACCACGACGTCGATACGGCCGCCGTCTTCCGCCGGTTCGATGCCATGGATCACAGCGTTTTCCACCAGAGGTTGCAGCAGCAACGGCGGGAACGGTACGTCGCGCATGTCGCCGTCGGTGTGGATGTCGAATGCCAGCCGGTTGCCCATGCGCGTCTGCTGGATGGAAAGATAGGCGCGCACAATGTCCAACTCGTCTGCCAGGCTGTTGTCCGCCTGGCGAGAGCGCTTCAACGACGAACGCAGGAAACGGGTCAGGTCCAACAGCGTTGCCTCGGCGCGTTCCGGCTCGGTGCGGATCAGCGAGATCACGTTGGACAGCGTGTTGAACAGAAAATGTGGCTCGATCTGCGCCTGCAGCAGCCGCAGCTCGGTTTCCATACGTTGCTTCTCCTGCTCGGCGATGTCCGCCTTGGCCTCCGCGAGCTCAGCCCGCGCGACGATGAGATCGTCTCGGGTAGTGAAAAAGATGAAGCCGAGTATGCCGAAAAACACGCCGAGCATGATGCTCGTGTAGTCGTCGTCCACGAAAAAATAGAAGGGGTCTCCGATGGCAAACCAACCGCCGACCAGCAGTCCCGCAACCAGGCCGATAGCTGTGACAGGAATCGGCACGAAACGCATGGGCATGTGGCGGGAGAACGGTTCAGTAAACAGCACGAACGCGGTATGGATGCAGCCGCCGATGGCGTAGGACACGGCGGCACTCTGGGTCCAGGTACCGCCGATGCCGAGCACCTGCAGCAGCACCACCACAGCGGTGCAGAATGTTGCCGTGTAGAGATAGCTGATGACCAGCTGGCGGTGGCCCCAGGGCTCGGCCGCTGCGTTCACGCGACGAACTTGCCGTGCAGCCCGAGCGGTAGCGTGTACGGCAGAGCTGCGCTCGCTATGGGGCCGTCTTGCAGGTGCTGGGCGTCGAACACATTGAGCTGAGTCTCAAGCCTCGCGAAGTCCAGCGCCGTGCCGACAATCCACCCATCGCTTTCCGGCGCGCTGCCCGGACGTGGCACGTAGAGATGCTCTTCGGGGATGACGGTCGCCGGGTAGTCGTAGCTTTCCAGCCGGTCTGTCGAGTAGCTGTAGGTGGAAACGCCGGTGAGCATTGGGTGCGCTGCCTTGCTGGTCGCCTTGCGGTGCAACATTACCAGCCGGTCGTTGCGGCGGCAGCTTACCCTCGGGTCGATCACCGGGAACTCCGTGGCGAAGCTCTGCTCGAACAGGGCGCTTTCGGTGGCCTTGCCCTGTCTTGTATCGATGCGGTAGCTGTAGTGCTGCGACGGCCGTTCTTCGCCGGCATCTCCGCGCATGTATCTTCGGAAGTTGTCCTGCATGAGGGTTGGGGTCGGCGCGCGTGCCGCATCGAAGTGGATGACACCCTGCGAATCCTCCCAGGCGTTGCCGAAATGAAACACCCACTGCGCGGGAAGCTCGAACCATCGGTAACTCGAAAAGTCGTTCTTGTCGACGACCAGCACGCGGGTGGGGGCGTCGCCCGCCCATTCGTGGGCGTCCAGGAACGTCGACCCTTCTATGCCGCGATAGTGCAACGGGCAGAGCAGCACGACGATGTGGCGGTCGGTGACGACGAAGTCGTGTGGCATGCCCATGGGTGCCGCAGGCACGGTGCCGACCTTCACCACGCGGCCTTGCGCATCGATATGCCACAGTGCGAGGAGGCCGGCGGCAGACAGGTAGCCGAAGTTCCACAGCGTGCCGTCCGGTTCGACGCGTGGATGCGCCGAGAACGGTGCGCCATCTGTGTCGGCGCTGAAGCTGTAGGTGCCGAGCGTGTCCAGGGTGTCTGCATTCATCTCCCAGGGAGAGCCGGCTTCCCATAGTGCCAGCAATTTGTCGTGGTGGTGCAGCACACTGATATTGGCGACGTTCACCGCATCGGCACTGCTCACCGGCGCCGGGTTGGGCACGGGAGAAGCAAATCCTGGGTATAGCGGCCGACCGGCCGCGAGCTCCTCGGTGTATTTGGTGGTCATGACCATTTTGGCCTGGTGGCGCAAGGTTTTGCCGTCGAACCGATAGGCATGCAGCATGCCGTCGCCGTCGAACCAGTGCTTGTAGCGGAAATTGCCGATGTCGTGGCGGGCAGGCCCATTACGATAAAGCGTACCGCTGAGCGCTGCCGGCCAGCGCCCCGAGACCGCGACGGTCGTGTCGTATGCGGGCTGGGCGACCGATTCGAGTCCTGCCAGCCAGGGTGCTTGAGGCAAGGCAGCCTTGAAGGCCTGCTGGTAAGCGTCTGCCGCGGCACGTCCAAACAGGCTCGTCAGCGCCAGGGCGGAAGCGGTTTGTTGCAGAAATGCGCGACGCTGCATCATGCCTCCTTACTTGTCCACACGGATGGAGATGGCTGTGTCGGTGCTGACGTCCACTTTCGTGTCTGCAAACTTCGGTGGGCCGAAGTTTCCACGAGCGTTGTTGGAGAAACCCCACGGTTCCTTTGGCATGCCGACAAAGTTGGCGTCCAGCTCACCGTTGCCGTTGACGTCGTGGAAAACCTGCACCGCGTATTCTCCCGGCGGCAGCGCGTCGGTGGTGAAACTCACGGAGCCTGTGCGGGCGGGCAGGATGATCTGCAGCGGCTTGGGTTGCGGTTCGCTGCCCTCGGCGTTTTCGAAGCTCTCCTTGCCGCCGACCGCAATCATGAGCTTGCCGCTGTCGGACGAGACGTTCTCGATGGTGATGGAAAACTCTACGGCCTGGGCGGCGGAGCTGAGCATTGCGACGGCACTGACCACGGTGCCGTAGACGAGGGTGATCAGCGGTCGAAATCGATTGGCGATGCGCATGGTGCGTTCCTTACGGTGACGATGAATCTCCCGGTCACTGTAAGGGGTTGGCCGAAGCGTGTCGGTGTCGTGCGACCAAACGGTGTCTGGCCGCACGAACGTGCTGCCGCGGTTACAAAACGGTGCGCTTGCGCCCCGGTGCGCGCTTGTTGCCGACGATGCCACCCCAGTCCGTAGACAGTGCTCGACGCATCTGGTCCAGGGAGTCGTAGCCGATACGCATGGCCAGCACCTGCTCCGCTTCGCGCAGGGTTTCGAGAGCTGCGCTTATCAGACGCGCGCCTTCTTCGCTGAAGACGATGCGATTGGCACGCTTGTCCGTCGGGTCTGGAATTTGCGTGACGATGCCGTCCTGCTCGAGATCGTTGATCTGCTGTTGGATTGCCTGACGGCTCACGCCCAGCACGCGCGCGAGCTCCGCCGCTCGTGCCACGCCGTTGGAGATGTTGATGAGAATCATCGTTTGCGTGCGGGTGCGTGGTCGAAAGCCGGCATTCTCCAGCCCGTTCTGCAGACTTTCGTCCATCCAGTAGTAGGCACGCAGCAACCCACGCATCAGAACTTCGGCGTGCTGTGGCGTTTGTGCATCGGGTGTTTGATTGTCCATTTCCTGCCTTAATCAACGGGCCCGTAGGGCCGTTCACGGTACGCCCGGCCTCATGCTGGGCGATGCATTCGATAGGCGAACCTCGCGAGAAGGTTTGCCGCGGGGCTATTGTCCACGCTTGCGCAAAATCAGGCAACTCGATTTACAAAAGCCTTTGTGATGTTGGTGGCCGCGTTTCGCTGGGCGCGCCGTGGGAAAGTGTTTGCAATGGCCGGATGGGACTGCGAACCTTTCTTTCCTTTTGGGGGAGGAGTCTCCGTGCAGCAGAACGGGGAATACCTGATTCCGGCGTCCGTAGAAACGGTCTGGGCAGCGTTGAATGATGCCGACGTGTTGGGCCGGTGCATACCGGGTTGCCAGGAAGTGTCGAAGGTGGACGACACGCACTTTGATGCCGCCGTGAAGGCCAAGGTCGGGCCGGTCAGTGCGACCTTCCAGGCGAGCCTGGCGCTGGAAGATCTGCAACCGCCCACCAGCTACCGCATTGTTGGAAACGTCAAAGGCGGTGCGGCTGGCTTTGGCAAGGGGACGGCAGATGTGGTGCTCTCGCAGGCGGATACTGGCACGCGTCTGACGTATGAGGTTCAGGCCAACGTGGGCGGTAAGCTGGCACAGGTCGGCTCAAGGCTCATCGACGGCGCCGCCAGAAAGATGGCGGATGATTTCTTCTCGGCCTTTACGGTCGAGCTTGGTGGCTCCGCGGCGGCGCCTGATGCGCCTGGCGAGCCCGAACATACCAATCGATACGAAAGCCGCGACCAGTGGAAAATCTGGGCTGTGGCGTTCGTCGTCTTTGCGTTGGCAATGCTGCTGGCGCTCTAAACAGACCCTGGAGGACGGGCGTTATGGAGATAACTGTAACGGTGAACGGGCGCAGCCATCGGCTCGATGTGTCGCCCAATACGCTGCTTGTGGACATCCTGCGCGAACAACTTCGTCTTACTGGTACCCATGTGGGCTGCGATACGAGCCAGTGCGGAGCCTGCACGGTGCATCTCAACGGCGATGCGGTGAAATCCTGCACGGTGCTGGCGGGGCAGGCGGACGGCGCGAGTGTCGTGACCATTGAAGGCATCGGTGCGGTAGACGACCTGCACCCCATGCAGGCGGCATTTCGCGAGCATCACGCCCTGCAGTGCGGCTTCTGCACGCCCGGCATGATCATGGCTGCCATTGATCTGGTGGAGAAATCGGATCATCTGGACGACGCAGCGGTGCGCGAGGGTCTCGAAGGCAACATCTGCCGTTGCACCGGCTATCACAACATCGTCAACGCGGTGCTCTCCGTTGCGGAGGCCAAAGCGTGAGCGCCACCGGTATCGGCGCACCGGTTCGCCGCCGGGAGGATGGCCGCTTCATCACGGGCGCGGGCCAGTACACCGACGATCTGCATGTGGAGGGGCAGGTGTACGCGGTTTTTCTCCGCTCGCCGTATGCGCGTGCCCGCATCACTGACATCGATGCGAGCCACGCGCTCAGCGGTGAGGGTGTACTTGCCGTGCTGACCGGTGATGACATGCGCGCCGACGGCATTGGAGATATCCCCTGCGGCTGGCTGGTGAAACAGAAAGACGGTTCCGATATGGTCTCCGCGCCACATCCACCGCTGGCGCACACGTTCGTGAACTATGTGGGCGAGCCCTACGCGCTGGTGGTTGCAAAAACCCAGGACGCAGCACGACACGCCGCCGAACGAGTACACACCGACTTTGAAGAGCTTCAGCCGGTCATCGATCTTGCGACGGCCACGGATTCCGTGGAGATTCATGAGGGGGTACGGCACAACCTCGCCTACGATTGGGAGCTGGGTGATCGAACTGCGACGGAACAGGCGCTGGCCGACGCAGCGCACGTAGTGCGCCTGGACCTGGTCAACAATCGTTTGATCCCCAACGCCATGGAACCGCGCGCAGCAATCGGCCGCTATGATGCTGCAACAGGAGAACACACGCTATACACCACCAGTCAGAATCCGCACCTGGCGCGGCTCATACTGTCTGCTTTCGTCGGCATAGCACCTGAGCACAAGTTGCGCGTGGTGGCGCCGGATGTGGGCGGGGGCTTCGGTTCGAAAATTTTCGTGTACGCGGAAGAGGCGGCGGTGTTGTGGGCGGCGCGCCGGTTGCGATGTCCGGTGAAGTGGACTGCCGAACGTGCGGAGTCGTTTTTGGCAGACGCGCACGGTCGCGATCATCTAACCCACGTGGAGTTGGGTTTGAACGAGCATGGCCGGTTCGTTGCTCTGAAAGTGCAGACCTCGGCTAACCTCGGCGCCTACCTGTCTACGTTTGCCTCTTCGGTGCCCACTTATCTGTACGGGACGTTGTTGGCCGGCCAGTACAAGACGCCGAACATCTACGTCGAGGTGCACGGTGTCTACACCAACACTGCGCCCGTGGACGCCTATCGCGGCGCAGGCCGTCCGGAGGCGACTTATGTGGTCGAGCGTGTGGTGGAAGTTGCCGCCCGGGAGATCGGTAAGGATCCGGCGGATCTGCGCCGCATGAACATGATTCAGCCCGGTGATTTCCCCTACGAGACGCCAGTTGCGCTCACCTATGACACAGGAGACTACGAGAAGAGCCTGGATCGTGCGCTCGAGCTCATAGACTACGCCGGCTTCAGCGCCCGTCGCATCGAGGCGCGCCAGCGCGGCTGTCTGCGTGGCATCGGCATGTCCTGCTACATCGAAGCATGCGGCCTGGCGCCTTCGCAGCTGGCCATTCAACTCGGTGCTGGCGTTGGTCTGTATGAAAGCGGAGAGGTACGGATGAACCCTACCGGCAATGTGACGGTGTTTACCGGCACACACTCCCATGGGCAGGGCCACGAAACCACGTTTGCGCAGGTGGTGAGCGATCGGCTGGGCGTGCCGTTCGAAGATGTGGAGGTGGTGCACGGTGACACCGGCCGCGTGGAGTTCGGGCTCGGGACCTACGGTTCCCGTTCCCTGGCAGTGGGCGGCTCTGCGCTCGTCAAAGCGTCGGACAAAGTCATTGCCAAGGCGCGCATCATCGCTGCCCACATGATGGATGTGGGTGCGGATGATGTGACGTTCGATGGCGGGGTATTCAGCGTGCGCGACAGCAACCGCTCCATGACTATCCAGGAGGTGGCGTTTGCCGCCTATGTGCCCAGCAACTACCCGCTGGACCTGGAACCCGGTCTGTCGGAGAAGGCGTTCTACGATCCGGAGAACTTCACCTATCCAGCCGGTACCCACATAGCCGAGGTGGAAATCGACGCTGATACCGGCGTGGTGCGGGTGGTCGACTTCGTTGCTGTGGACGATTTCGGCCACGTCATCAATCCGTTGATTGTCGAGGGGCAGGTGCACGGCGGCGTCGCGCAAGGGCTTGGCCAGGCGCTGCTTGAGCATGGCCGCTACGACGACTACGGACAGCTCCTTACCGGCTCTTACATGGACTACTGCATGCCGAGAGCTGACGATGTGCCGCAGTTTCGTGTGGATACCACCACCACGCCGTGCACCCATAACCCACTTGGTGTGAAGGGCTGCGGCGAGGCCGGTGCCATTGGCTCGCCCGCCGCGATCATGAATGCGGTGACCGACGCTCTCGGCGTGCGCGACCTGACCATGCCTGCCACCAGCGAGAAAGTCTGGCGCGCCATTCGTGGCGCAAAAGGCGGTATCAGATAAAGCCCGCGGCTCAGTTTCGGAGGCGATCCCATGTATCCATTCAACTATCACAAACCTTCCAGCGTCGACGAGGCGGTGAGCTTGTTCCTCGATGCCGAAGATCCGGCCTATCTTTCAGGCGGGATGACCTTGATTCCCACCATGAAGCAGCGACTGGCCATGCCCACGGATCTCGTGGATCTGTCCGGCGTGCAGGCCATGCGCGGCATCGAGCGGCAGGACCAGAAGCTCGTGCTTGGTGCATTTACCCGCCACGCAGAGGTTGCGCGCTCCGAAGTGGTCGCGCAGGCTATTCCGGCATTAGCGCACCTGGCCGGTCTGATTGGTGATAACCAGGTTCGCTACCGCGGCACCATCGGCGGCTCGGTGGCCAACAGTGATCCTGCGGCAGACTACCCGGCGGCAGTGGTCGCTCTGGGCGCAGAAGTGGTGACAAACAAGCGAACAATCTCTTCCGCGGATTATTTCCAGGATCTGTTTGAGACCGCGCTGGAGCCGGGAGAGATGATCGTTCGCATCGAGTTACCCATACCGCGGCGCGCGGCTTACCGGAAGTTTCCCAATCCGGCCTCCCGGTACGCGGTGGTGGGCGTCATGGTGGCCCAGTTCGACAACGGTGTGCAGGTTGGCGTAACCGGTGCCGGACCGTGTGCGTTTCGTGCCAGTACCCTGGAAGCTGCGCTGGCGGCGGATCTGCGCCCCGAAGCGCTTGCCGGCGTGGACATCCCTGATGCTGGCTTCAATGCGGATCTTCACGCCTCCGCGGAGTACCGGGCGCATCTGGTTGGGGTTATGGCGCGGCGCGCTGTGGCGGACCTTCTGGCTTCGTAAAATCGGTTTTTACGGTAATTGCAGATGCGCATGCCTCGATGGCTCTCTATACTGGCAGGTCGACGGTCTGTAGTAGGTCTGGAGGTAGCGGACAGTGGCCGAGGCCGAGGTTCCAGAGTTTTTGTTTGGCAGGGACGGCGAGTCCGGTGGGCGCTGGCAGCGTTCCAGGCGCACCTTTGCCACATCTCAAGGATGGCTCGTCAAAACCCGTGAGGGCTTGTCCCTTGGGCCTTATCCCACCGAATTCGACGCAGATCTCGTCGCCGCACTGCTCGTTGCTCAGCTTGCTCAGGCCAACTCCGGGCAGGCGTGCAGGCGCATTATCTATAACTTCCGTCATGACGACCGCTTCCGACGCGTGGAGATCGACCACTTCCCGGCGCCCAGCAACGGTCAGTGACGGGGCACTATCAACGGCCGCAGGCCGACGCGAGCAGGATGCGAGCTTATATGGGTGAAGGTGCGAAGGTCCTGGTAGTCGACGACGAAGAAGCGGTGCGCCTGGTGACCGTGGAGATGCTGCAGCGTATGGGGTACGCCGCAACAGCGGCGGATAGCGGCCAGAACGCGTTGGCGCAGATTTCGGAACAGGCGTTTGATCTGGTTCTGCTGGATCTAGCCATGCCGGAGATGTCAGGTGCCGAAACGTTCAACGCCTTGCGGCAGATTGCCCCTGAAGTACCTGTGTTGTTCATGACGGGCTACTCGAGGGACGATCTGCAGGAAGTGTTGGATGGCCACTGCAATGCGCAGGTACTACCCAAACCGTTCCCGATGCAGGAACTGCTCGGTGCGGTACGGGACATGTTGGAACGTTCATGAATCGATATTTGCTGATTTCGCTGCTCGCAGCCCTGCCGGTGGCGTCGAATGCAGTGCTGCCCGCTCAGATGGCCAATGGCCAGGCGCTGCCGAGCCTGGCGCCGATGCTGGAGGAGGTCAATCCGGCAGTAGTAAATATCGCCACCTACACTACCGTGCAGGTGCGCAATCCGCTGATGGAAGATCCGTTCTTCCGACGCTTTTTCGATGTCCGCCCGCGCACACGCCGCACGCAGAGCGCAGGCTCTGGTGTGGTGGTGGATGGTGCGCGCGGCTACATCGTTACCAATCACCATGTCGTGGATCGCGCAGACGAGATCAATGTGACGCTGGCGGATGGTCGGGTGCTGGCAGCGACGCTCGTTGGCCGAGATCCGCAGGTGGATCTGGCGGTGTTGAAGGTCGATGCAGACGCGCTGGTAGAGATTCGCTTCGCCGACTCCGGTGACCTGCGCCAGGGTGACTTCGTGGTGGCCATCGGCAATCCGTTCGGCCTCAACCAGACGGTCACCAGCGGTATCGTCAGCGCCCTCGGCCGCAGCGGCCTCGGCATCGAAGGATACGAAGACTTCATTCAAACCGATGCGCCGATCAACCCGGGCAACTCCGGTGGCGCGCTGGTGGACCTGGCCGGCAACCTCGTGGGAATCAACACTGCGATTTTCGCGCCCAGCGGCGGCAACGTGGGGATTGGCTTTGCCATACCTTCCAATATGGTGCGCGCCGTGATGGAGCAGATCATTGCGCACGGTGAAGTGCGGCGCGGCTATCCTGGTGTGGAGGTGCAGGCGCTGACGGCAGATCTTGCAGAGGCGTTTGGCGTGGATCGCACCGAGGGTGTGGTGGTGGTCGAGGTAGACCCGGAAGGCCCGGCGCAGACTGCCGGTCTGCGTCCTGGAGATGTGGTGGTCAAGGTGGGCGACCGTCAGATCCGCCGCAAGTCCGATTACGACTCCCGTACCGCAGTGCTGTTTGCCGGGGATGAAGTCACACTGGAAGTGCTGCGCGATGGCCGTCCGAAAAAGCTCAAACTTGCGATCGACGACAGCAACAGCGATCGGGTGGCCGGCCGGCGCGTGCATGGGAAGCTCAAAGGCGTGGTGTTGCAGAACTTCCACAACGAGAACGAGCCCAACACCAGTGCGGGTGTGCTCATTACGGAAGTCGAAGAGCAGAGTAAGGCCTACGTACACGGCCTGCGCGCGGGCGACGTGCTGGTGGCAGCCAACCGTCAGGCAGTGAGAAACATCGTTGATCTGCGGGAAGCTGCGGGTAAGAGCCGCGGCCAACTACTCCTGCGCGTGTACCGCGCAGGAGAGTTCGGCTACGTAGTGATTCGTTAAGACGGGCACTCGCTGGCGCGTGTGCCTCAGTCGAACATGATGACGTTGCGGGCAACCTCACCGGTTTCCAGCGCCGCAAGGCCGTCGTTCACATCTTCCAGGCGGATGCGGCCGGAGATCAGATCGTCCAGATGCAGCCTGCCCTGCAGGTAGAACTCCACGAACCGCGGCATATCCACACGGAAGCGGTTGGAGCCCATATTCGAGCCCTGGAGCTTGCGCTCCATGAGGAATTCCGGGCCGTGCAGCTCCACCATCGTGCCGACCGGAATCATGCCGATCACGGTCGCGGTGCCGCCTGAGCGCAGCATCTTGAACGCCTGCTCGGTGGTTTGCTTCAGGCCGATTGCCTCGAAGGAGTAGTGCACGCCGCCGCCGGTCATCTCGCGTACCGCCTCGATGGCGTTGCCATCTTTGCCGTTCACCACGTCCGTAGCGCCGAATTTGCGCGACAGCTCGAGCTTCGAATCCACCATGTCGATGGCGATGATGCGGGCGGCACCGGCGATGGCGGCGCCGTTGATCGCCGACAGGCCAACACCGCCGCAGCCGATCACCGCAACGGTGCTGCCGGGCTCGACTTTTGCCGTGTGGATGACAGCACCCACACCGGTGGTCACGCCGCAGCCGATGAGGGCGGCGCGGTCCAGCGGCATGTCCTCGCGGACCTTGGCAATGGCATGCTCGTGCACCAGCATGTACTCGGCGAACGACGACAGGTTGAGAAACTGGTGAACCGTCTCGCCGCCGGCACTCAGGCGCGGCGCGGCATCGGGCGCGCGCTGCAGCTCCGGCTCCTGGCAGAGCGACATATGCCCCGTGAGGCAGTGCTCACAGTGGCCGCAGAACGCGCTGAGGCAGGTTATCACGTGGTCACCGGGCTTGACGTAGGTGACGTCCGATCCCACTGCCTCGACAACTCCGGCACTTTCGTGGCCGAGCACCGCCGGCAGGGGGTAGGGATAGGAGCCGTTCTGAAAGTGCAGATCGCTGTGACAGACCCCGGCGGCGACGGTGCGCACCAGCACCTCGCGCGGGCCCGGATCGCCGTGTTGAACGTCTTCGATCTCCAATGGCTTGTTGATTTCGCGCAGTACTGCAGCCTTCATGCGTGCTCCCCCGGTAGATGTGTCGAACCGTCAGAGTGTGCCAAACGGCCGTGCCTTTGACTACAACGGATGGCTTGCCGGAAGGCCGCGCTCGTGTTGGGCAGCGCTGGTAACATGCGCCGATGCAGATCCACCCTACAGTGCTGCTCGGCCTCGGCAGCAACCTGCCCTGGCAGGAACTGTCCAGCCAGGCGCTCATCGGCGCCGCTCTGGAAGGCCTGGCTGAGTTTGCCCACGGCCAGGTGGTCTGCTCGCCGCTCTATCGTACATCGCCGGTAGACTGCCCGCCGGACAGCGGCGATTTCATCAACGCTGCGGCGGTCATGCGTGCCCGCGAGGGCCTTACCCCGAAACAACTCCTGGCGGGTGTCAAGCGGTTGGAGATCGCCTTCGGCCGCAGCCACGACAGCGTGCGCAACGCGCCGCGACCACTGGATGTGGATGTGCTGGCCTTTGGCGACGTGGAGATGCGTGGTACCCGGTTGACGTTGCCGCACCCGCGGGCGTGGCAAAGAGCGTTCGTGTTGGTACCCTTGAACGACGTAGCGCCGGATTTCGTCTGGCCCGGGAAGGGATTGACTGTGAAGCAATTGCTCTGTCGGCTGGACTCCGATGAGAACGTTCAGCGTTTGCCTGCTGTTTGCAGCCAGCCTTAGCTGCGCGCCGGCAAGCAACGCCTATGCGCCTGATCAGCATCAGGCGCTGACGTTCGTCGCTGCGCGGGCGGTGAATCGCTGCCTGGACGAAATACATGCTCCCCGCCTCACTGCACTGCAGGTTCGCTATCTCGTGCGGGCGAATGTCGACCTGGCCGACAGTAATATGTTCGTTCGCTTGTTTCGATGGAACTACTACAACCGTGCGGGCGGTGAGCGGTCGTGGCTCGGCATGGTGGACACGCGTCTGCATGAACACTTCAACGACCTGCTGCTGGAGTTGGAGGACCGCCGACAGGCTGCAGATCGGTATACGGACCTTGGCAGGATCATCTCCTACCTGCAGGACGTGAGCACACCATCCCGGGCCGTGCCGGTGTTTGCCAACCGCTTCTGGCGTATGTCCTTCACAGATCGCTTCGACAACTTCCCCGTGGATCCGGAAGCGGTCGAAGAAGCAGTGCTTGAAAGTTGCGACTATGTCTTGCAGGCGCAGGCGGACCTGGACGACGTGCTGAGCGAAACCGCGAACGATACGCTCACAGCGGTGCAGGCGCCGATCTTCGGCATGCCGGCTACCTGGGAAGCGTTCTGGAAGCTGGCCGACGAAGACGAGGCGTTTGGCGACTACGGCCCGGCAGGAAACGCGTTCGGTCGTGAGACGGAGTTTGCTTGCGGTGAGGACAGCCGATGCGTGCTGCTCGACGACGATCCGCTGTATCGGAACTTTGCCCGTGAGCGACACATCGCCGCCGTGCTGGCGACCATGCGTGCCATGATCGTCATGCAGCGGGTGACGGCTCGCCCGGAAGGTAGCGTGGATCCCAACTGAAGCGATGCGGTGTGGTCCAGCACTGCGGGCCGGCCGAGTCCAGCGACCACAGGCGCTGGCAGATGGCGCGGCGTGTCATGGCGTGCTCGACGATGCTGCCGCTCGCAAAGTGCAGTGACTGGCTGCGCGCTTCGGAAGGTGAGCGTGCCCTGCTCGGCGGCGTCTGTGTTCCGCTCGGTACATCGGTGATCGATGTTGCGGGTACGCGCAGATCAGTCGTGTCGCGTGCGGCCTGTATCGGTGTTTCCACGGCCTCCGGCAGTGCCTCTGATGCCTGCTCAGGCGTGAGCGTTACCAGCCACGCGAGCAGCGCCATCACCAGGATCAGCACGACTAACGCGCCGCGATTCTGAGTTTGTTCGTTTCGCCTACCGGCCTTCCTTGCCATGCCGGCGGAGGCTGGCGGTACCCCCGCGCTAGGAGATTTCATCCATTCGGCGAGCGACGCAAGGGCTCTGTCCGCGGAACGCGCCGGCCAGGCGCGCAGGTCCGTGGTGCGCACGCTGTCGTCGAGCGCTGCATCCACCAGCAGCACGGCAATAGCGTCCGTCGCCATGGTCAGTTCCACGAGCCAGGGTGCTTGAGCGTAGTGCTCAGAGACAATGACGAGATAGGGCGCCGACCGCTTGTTTGCGGGTGAGGTGTGCTGGCGTACATCCAGCTCCTGTAGCTCCAGAAAGCGGATGAGCGGCCGCACCCGGTGGCCGTCCTCGTCCGTGTAGAAGACATCCAACCGCTTCATGTTCTGAGGCTAGCAAATCCTGGGCAGGCTGCTGCCGCCTTCAACGGGCGACGTGCGGCATAATACCCACCATGCACCTCGGTCTTACCCCATGGGATTTCAGCGACGCCTCAGCACGCAGCCTGCAGAGCCAGGCCGTACGGGCGGAATCCATGGGCTATGAGTCGTTCTGGCTGCCGGAGAACCATTTCAATGAGCGGGCCATTCCCGATCCCTTGATGCTGCTGGCGGCGGTCGCTGCTGCCACGACCCATATCCGTCTGGCGACCACCAGCTACCTGCTCACCCTGCGCCATCCGCTGCAGGCGGCCGAGCAGGTCGCTGTGCTGGACAACATGTCCGAGGGGCGGGTGTTGCTGGGCGTGGGCCGCGGCTTTGCGCCGGACATGTTGCGCGCGTTCAATGTAGAGCCGAAGGACAAGCGCAGGATCTTCGAGTCCAGCCTCAAGACCATGCGCATGGCCTGGGCCGGCGAAGCGGTGCCCGTGGGAGACGGGGCAAGCGTGGTGCTTGACCCGCTACCCGTACAGCAGCCGCACCCGCCCATCTGGGTGGCTGCCTTCGGGCCCAAGGCCCTGACCCAGGCCGGCCGTCTGGGATTGCCCTATCTGGCGTCGCCCATGGAGACGCTGGAGGTGCTGGCGCGAAACTATGCGGTGCATCGACACGCATCGGAGCAGCCGGTGCGCGAGGTGCCGCTCATGCGCACGGTGTACGTTGCAACGAGCGAGCGGGAAGCCGCGACGGTGAAAGATGCGTTGGCAAAACTCCCCATGCCGCGCGCCGATGGCGTGCCATGCGTGGATGATTGGGCGGTGGTGGGCGACGCAACCGAAGTACGCGACCGCCTGCAGGAATACGTGGAGTGCCTCGGCATGACGCATCTCGTGGCAACGCGGCTCCGATTGCCGGGATTCGACTCTGCGGCGCTTGAGCGCTCGCTCGAAGCGCTTGCAGGAATCGTCAAGTGAACGGGAGGAAGCGGAGATGACATTCAGGTTAGTCTGGCCGGACATGCGCTGGCGGGATGGGCGGGACATCGAGCGCGCAAGCGTGGCTGATGGCGGCGAGGCGATCTTTTACGACTCAGCCGCCGACGTCACTGAAGAGCACTGGCGTACTGCCGATGCCATCGTCAACGTACTCGATCTGGCCCCTGAATATCGGGCGCTGGCGGAACGTTGCCGAATATTCGTTACGCCGAAGGTTGGCTTCGACAACCTGGATCTGGCGGCATGGGGTGCGATGGGTGTGCCAGTGTGCAACGTGCCGGACTACGGCACCCAGGAGGTGGCCGATCACGCCATGGCGCTCATGCTGTCGCTGATGAAGGGCATCACCTTTCACACGCGCGAGCTGAAGCAGGATCCGAGGGGCAAGTGGCGCCCGGCACTGAATCCCTACGGTAAGCGTCTGAGTGCTTGTGTGTTCGGTATCGTCGGCCTCGGGCGTATCGGCACGGCCGCGGCGCTGCGCGCCAAGGCATTCGGCATGGACGTGGTGTTCTATGACCCGCACCTTGCCAACGGCAGCGATCTTGCCATCGGTGTGCGCCGGGTGCATTCCCTTGAGGAGCTGTTCGCGCAGAGCGATGTGGTGAGCCTGCACCTGCCGCTGTCGGCGGATACGGAAAAGCTCATCAATGCGGACGTGCTGGCGGCCAGCAAGCCCGGCCTCATCCTCGTCAATACCGCGCGCGGGCCCATCATCGACCTCGATGCACTGCATGATGCCCTGCGCCGGGATGTGGTTCAGGCCGTGGGCCTCGACGTGCTGCCGGAGGAGCCGGCCAACCCGGAGCATCCGCTGATCCGCGCGTGGGCCGACGACGAGCCATGGATCGATCACCGCCTGCTGATCACGCCCCACTCGGCGTTCTTCACGCCGGAAAGTGTGTACGACATGCGCTACAAGGCGGGCGAGGTGGCGTTGACCTATCTCCAGGGCGGACGGTTGCAGAACTGTGTGAACGCTGAGCACGTGGTGCAGCCGCGGTGACGGAGCCTGACTACACCAAGCGACGTCAGCGAGTGTTTCTGCTGCTGTCCGGCATTTTTCTCGGCACCCTGGCGCTGCTCAACATCCTCGGCATCAGCCGTTTCGTCGATCTGTCCTTCGATGTATTCGGCGTCACCATACCCATGGTGATCGCTGTTGGGGTGTTGCCCTATCCCGTGACATTTCTGTGCACCGACCTGATCAGTGAGCTGTTTGGCGAGGAAAAAGCCAGGGATATGGTGTGGATCGGCCTGCTGCTCAACGTCTGGGTGGTGTTTCTGCTCTGGCTCGGTGGGGTGCTGCCGGGTTTCGAGACGCTGGATGTGCACGGTGCGGTGCAGGTGGACGAAGCCGGCCGCATGCCGATCTTCTTCGAGGTTCGCGAGCTCGCCTTCGGCGCGGTTGCCGCCTCCATGGTGGCCTACCTGGCGGCGCAGTTCTGCGATGTACGCCTGTTCCACTTCTGGAAGAAGCTCACCAACGGCAGGCATCTGTGGTTGCGCAACAACGCCTCCACCATGGCGAGCCAGATGGTGGATACCACCGCCGTCATATTGATCACGCACTTCTACGCCGCGGCCCTGCCGATTATGGAAGGTGAGCCGCTGTGGCCGCAGCTCATCACGTTCATCCTGTCAGGCTACGTGTTCAAGCTTCTGGTGGCGCTGCTGGATACGGGGCCTGTGTATCTGGCGGTGAAGTACCTGAGGCCGTACCTGGGATTGACTGGTTATGAGGAGGCACGGCGCCTCTAGCGGCGGGCCCTGCAGCTGCGTAGCCGGCTCTCGTGATGATCTGCTGGGCCCTTTCGCTGATGAGGTAGGCAAGAAAGTCCGAGGCCGCCTGGCCGGTTCCAAATTTTGTCACCACCGCGTCCTGACGGATGGGGCTGTGCCAGTTGTCGGGCAGCACCACCACGCCGGGCTCGCCGATTACTGAGGCCAGTGCGGCGAAGCCGGCGTCTACTGCGCCCGTGGCGGTCAGAGCGTGCACCTGTGCCACGTTCTGCCCGAACACCAGCTTGCGCGTCAGCCCGCCTTGCGGATCGATGTGTTCTAGAATCTGTTGTGCAGCCAGCCCATACGGTGCGAGATCCGGGTTGGCCAGTGCAATGCGGCGCACCTCGGCGCTCTTAAGCTTGGCAAGGCTGATGCCGTCGATGCGCGTAGACCACAGTGCCAGGCGCCCCACGGCGTAGGTCACTTGCGATCCGGGCACCGCGTGGCCCGATTCGATGAGCGCCCGCGGTCGCTCGCTGTCGGCGGCGAGAAACAGGTGAAACGGCGCGCCGGCGCGAATCTGCGCGTACAACGCACCGGTTGAACCGGCGATCACGTCGATGCGTTGCGTGTGTTCGTAGGCGGCAATGAGCTTTTCCAGCGGGATAGCGAAATTGGTGGCAACAGCAATGCGCAAGGGTGCACCGTGGGCAACGCCGCTGATCAGCACGCAGATAGCTGCCGCCAGTCTCAGCATGCGAGCTGCACCATGTCGATGCCTTCCTTTGTCCGGTAGCGTTTGCGGACCGTGAGGTGCAGGCGCTCATAGAGCGCCAGTGCGGGTGTATTGCCCGCACCCGTGTGCACTACCATTGAGGGGCCGGCAACTGCCAGGGCGTGCTCCACCAGCGCGCGGCCGATGCCACGGCGAAAATGTTCGGGGTGCACGCCCAGCGAAGCGATCTCCGCCGGCACGCCTGCAATCAGCTCCAGCACGCCGAGGATGTCGCCGTCGCTGTGATATCCATAAAACGTGCTGTCGCTGGCGCGCAGGTCCGCAAGTGTCCGTTCCAGCGGCGGAAAGGTCTCCACCCCGAGAAGTTGTGCCTCCACCTGGTAAGCCTGGCGCAGCAGTGAAAGGATGGTCAGCCCGTGGGAAACGGCATCGAGATGCGCAATCAAGGCGGGTTCCGGGTTGCGGGGCGAATCGAGTCTAAGCTGCCACCAGAAGATGGCAAGGGTGATAGACTTTCCTCATGAGCGAAGCGAAGTCAGAGCCGTCGTCCAACGAGCGCCGTGTCAGTGCGGAGGCAGACATTGAGCTCACGCTCGACGATATGGTGATGCTGCTCGAACGCGAGATAGAACGGCTCAAGGCAGCACTTGAGACCTATCGGCTGCTCGACCACCCGCGCAAGATCGACATCATCCGCTGGCACGTGCGTCGGCTCGACGAGCGCCAGGACCGGCTGGACGAGCTGAAAGCGGCGCTTACTGCCCGTCGGGGTCTCCACTAGGTCATTGCCAACCAGGCCTCCACGAGCTGCACCAGACGGCTGCTGAAGTCCGCCCCGTAGACGCTCTGCAACGTGGCCAGCCCTCCCGGATTGGCGACGTTCACCTCCACCAGTTCGGTGCCCGCCGTATCGATACTGGCATAACCTACCCGGTACGCGGCTAACCGTTTAGCGACCTCGTCTATCAGCACTTGCTCGCTGTTCTTGATGGAGGCGGCGGATGCGATTCCGCCCTGCGCGAGGTTCGCCTGCAGGGCGCCGTGCGGGGTGCGCCGGTAGCTGCCGAGGATTTTTCCGCCCGCCAGCAGGGTGCGGTGTTCGCCCGCTGCGTAGGCCGTGCTGTAGCGCTGCAGCAGCCACATACCCGGATCCTGGCGCATGATGTCTGTGATCTCGGCGACCTCTTCCACGAGGCGCACACCGCGGCCGTGACTGCCGGCAGCCGGCTTCAGCACCCATGGACCGCCATCCTGTGCCGCCTCAATCAATACCCGCGGGTTGGCGCTTGCGTGGGTTTGCGGCGTCAGATCGTGCCACATCAGCTTGCCGTGCAGCAGCAGCGCCGCGGTTGCCGGATTGATCAATCGCGCGCCGCTGTGCGCCAGCAGTTGCCATCGGTCGAGAAAGGTCGCGCGCGGCCCGAAACCCACCGGCCACACGAGTTGAAATTGGCGCAGCGGCAAGCCGTTCGCGCAGAGCGCCTGATCGCGAAGGTACAGATCGCTGTGGTCCGCTACCGTCACCTGCCAACCGTGGGCAGCGAAGGCGGCGGGCAGGTACGCCCGATTCTCCGTTGGCTCGGCGGGCGGCTGCGTGTCTGTCAGAAACAGCGCGTGGGGCATGGCTTCATATGCATATGACTGCCCGCTTGGGCGTTGCGGATCGCGTGGTAAAGTAGCGCCAGTTCAACGCCTGGAGCGTGTGCGTGGCCGAAGTCGTCGTCAAAGACTACACCCTGAAACCGGAGCAGATCCCGGAAGTCTGCCCCATTCCCCTGTCGCCGCAAGAGCGCGATCGCCTCAAGGCCGATATTGCCCGGCGCCTGCAAAAGCTCGGTGCGGTGCTGGTCGCCCACTACTACGTGGATGCGGACGTGCAGGACCTGGCGGAAGAGACCGGTGGGTTCGTGTCGGATTCCCTGGAGATGGCGCGCTTTGGCAAGAATCACGATGCCCAGACGCTGTTCGTGGCCGGCGTGCGGTTCATGGGCGAGACGGCGAAGATCCTGTCGCCCGAGAAGCGTGTGATCATGCCCACGCTCGAATCCGAGTGCTCGCTGGATCTGGGTTGCCCGCCGGATGAATTCGAGGCGTTCTGCAAGGCGCACCCGGACCGCACGGTGGTGGTTTACGCCAACACGTCAGCGCGGGTGAAGGCGCTGTCCGACTGGGTGGTAACGTCGAGCGTTGCGCTGCCCATCGTCGAGTCGTTGCATGCCCGCGGCGAGAAGATCCTCTGGGCGCCGGACAAGTACCTGGGCGACTACGTGCAACGCCAGACCGGCGCCGACATGCTGCTGTGGAACGCCGCCTGCGTGGTGCACGAGGAGTTCAAGGCGCAGGGGCTCAAGGACATGATGGCCCTGTACCCGGATGCTGCGGTGCTGGTGCACCCGGAATCCCCAGCCAGCGTCATCGCCCTGGCCGATGCGGTGGGCTCCACCAGCGCGCTGCTCAAGGCCGCCTCAGAGCTGCCTAATGAGGTGTGCATCGTTGCTACCGACAAAGGCATGTTTCACAAGATGCGGCGTGCCAACCCGCACAAGCGTTTCATCGAGGCGCCCACAGCCGGCGATGGTGCCACCTGCAAGAGCTGTGCGCACTGTCCGTGGATGGCTATGAACGAGCTGCGCACGCTGTCGGACGTGGTGCACTCCGAGGCGCTGATGTCCGCCAACGAAATTCACGTGGACCCTCAGATCGGCCGTCAGGCCATGGTGCCGCTGCAGCGGATGCTCGATTTCAAATACTGAACGCAGGCAAGCAAGGGGGGGAGGACATGGCTGAAGCCATTCAGATGACGCATACCGATCCGCTGGATCCGTCCGACAGCGCGCTGTACCCGACCGGTCGCCACTGGGAGGTGTTCGATACCCTGCGGGCGGAAGATCCGGTGCACTACACCGCCGAAAGTCCGTTTGGCGCGTTCTGGAGCGTTACCCGCTTCGCCGACATCAAACATGTGGACACACACCACGAGGTGTTTTCCTCCGAGCCGCTCATCGTCATCGGCGACCTGCCGCCTGAGATGATCCTGCCGCAGTTCATCGCCATGGATCAGCCGCGCCACGACGCACAGCGCAAGGGGGTCACCGGCGCGGTGGCGCCGCGCACGCTGGCGAAGCTCGAGCCGCTGATCCGCGGCCGCGTAGCCGGCATTCTCGACAGCCTGCCGGTAGGCGAGGCGTTTGATTGGGTAGACAACGTCTCCATCGAGCTCACCACGCAGATGCTGGCGACGTTGTTCGATTTTCCCTTCGAAGAGCGCCGCAAGCTCACCCACTGGTCGGATGTGGCCACGTCCTCACCGGCGCTGGTGGGGGCCACCAACATGACCGAAGAGCAGCGCATGGCCGAGCTGATGGAGTGCCTGGAGTACTTCAACGGTCTGTGGAGGGAACGCCAGAACAGCGATGGTGACGACTTCATCTCCATGATGGTGCGCAGCCCGGCGTTTCAGAACATGGAGCCTCTGGAGTACCTCGGCAACCTGATCCTGCTGATCGTCGGCGGCAACGACACCACCCGCAACTCCATATCGGGCGGCGTCTACGCGCTCAACCAGTTCCCCGAAGAGTTCGACAAGCTGCGTGCGAACCATGCGCTCATCCCCAACATGGTTTCCGAGATCATCCGCTGGCAGACGCCGCTGTCGCATATGCGCAGGCTAGCGCTTGCAGACACCGAGGTGGGCGGCAAACAGATCCGCGCCGGTGACAAGGTGGTGATGTGGTACATCTCCGGTAATCGCGATGAGACGGTGTTTGAGCATGCAGACCGGCTCATCATCGACCGGCCCAACGCCCGGCAGCACATTTCATTCGGCTACGGTATTCACCGTTGCATGGGTAACCGCCTCGGTGAGATGCAGCTGAGGATCCTGTGGGAGGAAATTCTCCAGCGCTTCGCGCATGTGGAAGTGCTGGAAGCGCCGCAGCGCGTGCACTCGAACTTCGTGCACGGCTATAGCTACATGCCGGTGAAGCTGCACGCCCGATAAACGAGCCTTCGCGCGCGTCACGACTGCGTAATCGGCTCCACCAAAAGCCCGTTCACGGCCTGGGGCAACTGCGTTGCCAGCACCTGCGCGCCGCCTGTCAGCGCTTCGGCGCGCACCAGAACGCGGTGCTCCCGGCCGCGCCCGGCTTCGCCGACGCGGTGCACGTCGATGGCTTTCAGGCGTTTGTCCTGCACGACGTAGACGCGATCGTTCTCGTAGATTGACTGCACGGGAAGCGCGACGAGGTCCCGCTCCGGGGGCAGCAGCACGGAGATCTCAGCGACCTGACCGATGGCGAACGTGGCCTGATCGGCGGTCGGTTTGAAAAATGCATCAACGCCGCTCTGCCCGGGACGCACCTGACGTGCCAGGCGGCGGAGCTCGAGCGGCAGGCCGAACTCGGTGTCCGCGACCACCGACACGCCCTCGGCAAGGTAAGCCTGCAGGCGTCCAGCGTAGGCCTGCGGAATTTCCGCGCGCACTTCAAGGCTTGCGGCCGCTGCCATCTCAACCAGTGGGAATCCGCTGTTGGCAAGCTCGCCGGCGGCCGCCCGTACAGCGAGAACCGGGCCGGTGAATGGTGCACGGATGCTGGTTGCGTCAAGATCAGCCTCGGCCTGCTCCAGGGCGATGATGGCGCGTTGCTCCTCAGCCTGGGCTCGGCGCAGGCGGTTCGGCAGGTCCTGCAGCCGGCGCTGTTGGTCCAGGTAGCGAATGCGTTCCGACGCCGCCTGCGTTGCCACTTCGTCGTACAACACCTGGGAGATCAGACGTTTGTCGAGCAACTCCGTGTGCCGCGCGAGCTTGCTTTGTGCGGCCTCGTGCATGCTCGTGTAGTCGGCGTCGCTGTCCTGCGCAAGCTTGAGCTCGCTGCGGGCGGATGCCACCTCGGCGCGGGCCTGATCAACCGCTGCGGCAAGTTCGCGTCGGCGCCGTTCAAAGTCGCTGCCATCAAGGGACACGAGCAACTGACCGGCCTGCACCTGATCGCCCTCGCGCACGTGCACCGTATCGATCCAGGCGGCGACTTTGCTGGTCAGCACGGAGGTCTGGCTGGCCTCGAAGCGCCCGTAAGCGTTGAACGCGGGGCCAAGCTCCGATGGTTCGACGTGCAGTGTGGTCACAGGCCACGCCTTTTCTGTCATCTCCTCGGGCGTGGCACGTGGTGCGGTGGCAAAGAGCGAGGCGCTCGCCAGCGCTGCTGCCGCGACGATGATGAGGCTGGTGCGCAGCTTCTTTGGAACCGAAAGTTTCATTGCCTTCAACCTGCTTGCAACTGTCATATCTTCACTCTCCCTGCAGCAGCGCCACGGGACGGCGTGCGTGCAATAAATTAAGCAGGCGTGCCTTGCCACCTTCCAGCAACAGGATCAGTGCGGGAATGACGAACAAAACGAGCGTCGTCGCCAGCGCCAGACCAAAGCAAAGGGTCACAGCGATGGGGGCTACGTAAAATGCCAGCGACGAGGTTTCGAACATCAGGGGCATGAGCCCTGCGATTGTGGTCAGCGATGTCAGCAGTACGGCGCGGAAACGGGCTTGTATCGCGCGTTCGAGCGCTTGTCGCAAGGGCGTGCCGTCCTCAATCTCTCGCTTGAGGAAGCTGATCAGCACGATGGAGTCGTTGACCACTACTCCTGTGAGCGAGAAAAAGGCAAGCAGCGACATGGCACCAACATCCCAGCCGGTTACCCAGTGTCCGAGTACGGCGCCGGTGAAGCCGAACGGGATGGCCATCATGATCGCCAGCGGCCAAAGGTAAGAGGCGAAGGTCCAGGCGAGGATCAGGTAGATGAGCACCATGGTCAGGAGGCCGCCGAGGGCCATCGTCGCCATAATCACCTGGTCCTGCTCGGACTTACCGCCAAGGCCGAATTTGAGGTCGTACGTTTCGAGGATGGCGGGCAGATCGTTGTCCTTGATCTGTTCGATGAGGTTCATGGCATTGGTTACCTGCGCGTCCACATCGGCGCTCACGCGCACAGCCATCAGACCGTCTTTGTGGCGGATCACATCGATGCCGCGGCGGTGCTGCAGACGGGCGACGTTGCCCAGCGGCACCAGCTCTCCGGTCGCCGTTTTGATCGGCACCCGCGTCAGATGCGCCAGGTCGTCCTGCTCCTCATCGGGCAGCATGACGCGGACCTCCACCTCGGACTCGTGCTCGTTGAAGATCTGCACCAGGGCACCGCTGTAGGCAGCGCGGAGTTGCGTGCCCACTTGTGCCGTGGTGAGGCCCAGCGCACGCGCCTGCGGGGTGAGGGTGAAAATGATCTGCTCCCGCCCGAAGGGCAGGTCGTCGACGACGTTGGTCACGCCGGGGTAGGCGGACATGGCGCGCTTGAGCGCTTCGGCGCCGGACTTTACCTGTTCCAGTGCCTGGCCGCGCAGCACCAGTGTGATGTCCGGCTCGCCGCCGTTCTGACCGCCGGACACGCTTACAGTGAGCTGCTCCACCCAGGCGGGTTGCTGGATGCGCTCCCGCCACCGAGCGACGAACGCATCGGGACTCATGGTGCGCTGCTCTTCGAACGCGTACTGAACGTTTAACGAAGCGTACTGCTCACCGGTGAGGTCGTCCTGGTTGAAGCGCGCGAAGTTGGTTCGAGTCGTGTGACCCTCGATGTTGGCGCCGTCGGACTCAGCTTTCACGGATTCGAGGGTTTCCTCAAGATGCCGCACGAAACGGTTGCGATCCGCGTCCGTCGCAGACGAAGCGAATTGCACGTTCGCTTCGAGCGATTCAAGGTCGAAGCCCACGACCATGTTGAATGGCACGTGCTGGCTGACGATAAGCGACAGAGCCACCACGAAGCCGCTCACGGCTGCTGTCACGGTTGCCCCAGGGTTGTCGAGCGCGATCTTCACCCAGCTTGCGAAGGGCCCGTCGCGAAAGGCGAAAAAGCGTGTGTTGAACCGTTGCCGCCAGGCCGGACCGGCGGTACCGCCCGGCGCGGCCAGGCTGCCGCGCAGGTGTCCAGGGAGCACACCAAAGCACTCCACGAGGGAGGCGACGATCACGCATAGCAGCACCGTGGGCAGAGCCAGGATTACATCGCCCATGACGCCGCCGATGATGAGCAGCGGCAGGAACGCAGCCAGCGTGGTGAGCGACGAAGTGGCCACGGGTACCCACATGCGTTCGGCACCCGTTACCGCCGCTTCCAGAGGCGAGTATCCCGACTCGTGCAGCGTCACCACATCCTCGCCCACGACGATGGCGTCATCGACGACGATGCCGAGTGCCATGATGAAACCGATCAGGGCGATGATGCTGATGCCGAAGCCGAACACCATGTGAAACAGCGCAAGCCCCAGCAGGAAGCTCACCGGAATGCCCACCGTCACCCACCAGGCGACGCGGCCGCTGAGAAAGAGGTAGAGCACGCCAACCACCAGCAGCAGGCCGGTCAGTCCGTTGAAGAGGATCATCGAAAGCTGCGGGCCGATGAGCTGCCAGACGTTGACCACCAACTCGATGGCCACACCCTGCGGCAGCTTTGCCTGCATCTCGTCCAGCCAGTTGGTCATGGTCTGATGATTGAGCCAGGCGTCTGCATCGGTGCGTCGGAAGAGCGTCATCTCGATGGCAGGCCGGCCGTTGTTGGCGATCTGCGGTTGACCCCGCTCGGGGCGGCGCTCAACATTCGCGAGATCGCCCAGCGCCGTCAGTCCGTCTGCCGTGGTGAGCGTTAGATGTTCGAACGTGATGGCGTCGCGGGCCTGATCGAGACTGCGCAGATTCTGTGCGCCCTGGCCGATGCCGACGGTGCCCGCCGGAATGCTGGCACTCACGCGGCTGATCTCTGCCGCCAGCTCATCCAGGGTTTTGCCCATCTGGTGCAACTCGCGGCTGCCCACCTGCAACGCGATCTCCATTTCAGGCAGGCCGTTGTAGTAGATCTGCTCGATGCCCCGAGCGTACAGCTCGCGCTCGTAACCGCGCACCAGGGGAATCAACTCATCCAGGGAGCCGTTGTGTGTGATCAGCAGCGCGCCGATGGGTTCCAGGTCGATGGCGCGTCGCACCACCGGCTGCTCGATATCAGCGGGCAGGTTGCGGATGTTGGCGACCCGCTGTTTGACCTCGTCCAGGGCGTCGGAAATGTTGGTGTCGTAAGTGAAGCGGGCTGCGACGCGGGTGAAGCCCTCACTGGTGCGCGAGGTGAGTTCTTCCAGGCCGGTGAGCGTGCGCAACTGCTGCTCGACGGGGTCCGTGACAAGTGCTTCCACGTCTTCGGCGCTGGCGCCCCGCCAGGCCACCTCGACAAACACCATGGGGAAGTGCGCAGGTGGGTCGAGCTGGGTGGGCATGGTTTTCACCGCCCAAAGCCCGGCCAGCGTCATGATGATCATTGCCAGATTGGCGGCCAGACGATGTTCTGCGAAACGGCGTATCAGCTGCACACCAGCATCCCGACCCGATGGATAGGTACCTGGCTCTCAAGTTTCGTGCCAGGTGCGTCTACACCGTCTGTCGCGGCTTGGCGGGGAAAAGTTTGGGGATATCCTGGCGAATCCGGCCAAGAGTTGGGGAAATCAGCTTTTTCTTCCGGAACTGGCCATCCTGGCCATTTCCTTGGACCGTTCGGCGAAGCAAGTTCGCCTTCACTCACAAACCCCTGGATTTTCGCTGCGCGTTGCTTCGCGAAAAGCGGGTTTTGGCGGCACATCCATGTGCCGTACACCAGCCGCGCGACTAGCTGGTGGCCTCCATCAACGCCGTGCGCAGATCGCGAATGCGTTGATCGATCTGCGCGCGCAGCCGATGGTCCGCACGGCTCACCAGCCGTTGGGCGTATTCCAGGTGCTGAATAGCCCTGGAGTAGCCGCCGTGCAGCACGAAGTACTCGGCACGCGCCCGGTGCACGGCGATCACGTCGCCGGCGAGGCCAGCCGTCTCGGCCAGGTTGTACCACACGTTTACGTCCTGGCGGCGCACGAGACTCTGCCGTTCCAGCACGGCCTGCGCTTCTGCAAAGCGTTTTTCACCCACCAGCGCGTCGGCGTAGAGCAAGGTCAGCGGTGTGTTGTCCGGATTTATGACGAGCTGGTGGCTCAAGAGTTTCGCGGCCTCGCCGAACTGCTCCGCGGCGACGAGCGCTTCGGCGTGGGTGGCGATGTAGAGGATATTCTGGCGATCGCTGCCGTGGAGCGACTCCGTCACCGCCAGCGCACGGTCGTGATCGCCCGCTTTGGATAGCGCCAGCGCCAGCCCGTACTCCGCTGCCAGATCACCCGGGTTGTCGGCCAATGCCTTTTCGAACTGTTTCACCACCGCATTTGCGTCGGTGGCGTACTTGACCTGCACCCGGCTGCGCATGAGCCCGTAGTCCAGCTCGCCGAGCTGGCGCCCGCGGCGATCTGCGTCGTAGGAGAACTCTCTGGCCTGCTGGCGCGCGTCGCTCACACGGGACTCGGAGAGCGGGTGAGTGAGCAGAAATTCCGGCGGTCGACGGGTGAACCGATAGGCCTGACCCATACGCTCGAACATGCGCCCCATGCCCTCCGGGTCGAGCCCGGAACGCACCAGCGTGGTCATGCCGATGCGGTCGGCTTCCTGTTCGCGTGTGCGGCTGTAGCGCAGTTGCCGCGCCTGGCTGGCGGCCTGCGCGGTGGACAACGCCGCCAGGCCTGCATCGCCGCCGCCCATGGCGCCGATAGCGATGGCGGCGACCAGTGCCGCCAGTGTGGGTAGGGCTTGGGCGCGCGACTCCTCGATACCGCGGGCGAAATGGCGCTGCGACAGGTGGGCGAGCTCGTGGGCGATGACGGAGGAATACTCGTGCACATCCTGCGCATGCAGTAACAGCCCCGCGTTGATGCCCACGACACCGCCGGGTGCCGCGAAGGCATTGATCTCCTCGCTGTCGATCAGCACCGTGGAGAGCACCCGCTCGCGCAGTTGTGAGTGCGTGGCGAGCTGGCTCATGTGTACATCAATGTAGTAGTTGAGAATGGGGTCGCTCACCGTGGGCAACCCGGCATGGATCTGCTTGAGGAAGTCTTCGCCGATACGGCGCTCCATCTCTGGCGAGATGATGCCGGAAGACGCGTCGCCCAGATCCGGTATCTGCAGGTCCTCGTTGGCATGGATGGGCATGGCAACGAGTGCCGCTGCCAGGGTCCAGCCGAGTAGCGATGTTCTGAGACGGTTCATGCCAGGAATCATATTAGAAGCGCTGGCTGAATGCGTGCTGAACCGGCGCATGGCATATACTCGGCGCATGGAACACGCCACAGAAGAAATGCTGCTCGATGCCAGCGGTCTGACCTGCCCGATGCCGTTGCTCAAGGCGAAGAAAGCGCTCAACGGTTTGCAGGCTGGTGCGTTGCTGCGCGTGCGGGCGACAGATCCGGGTTCTGTACGGGACTTCGAGGTGTTCGCCCGGCAGAGCGGCCATACGCTGCTGGAATCAATTGAGGCCGACGGCGTCTACAACTACCTGCTGCAGAAGAAAGCTTGAGATTTCTCGAAGTCATCAGCGGCTGGATCAACCGCCACTTCTCCAACGAGGAAGCCATCTACCTGGTGGTGCTTGTGGCCGTCGCCTTCCTGGTGCTATTCACCCTGGGAGGGGTTCTGGCGCCGGTGCTCACGGGCCTCGTGCTTGCCTTCCTGCTGCAGGGGCTTGTCAAACGCCTGAAGGCGGCGCGGGTGCCTGAAGGCCTGGCGGTGGCGCTGACGTTTCTGCTCTTTCTCGGCGGTCTGGTGGCGCTGGTGCTGTTCGTTGGCCCGCTGGTGTGGCGGCAGATGCGTGCGCTGGTGGATGCGTTGCCGCAGCTCATCGTACGGCTTCGCGAAGCAGCGCAGGATCTTACAGAGGCGTTCCCCGACTACATCACCGAGCGGCAGGTGCAGACCTGGGTGGATCTGGCCGCTGGCGAGCTCGGCAACTGGAGCGGCAGCGCCGTGGAACTGGCGCTTGAGCAGGTGCCTGGCCTCGTGGGTCTGCTGATTTACGTGGTGCTGGTGCCGATTTCGGTGTTTTTCTTCCTCAAGGACCGGGAAAGCCTGATGGCGTGGTTCCTGTCCCTGCTGCCAAAGAAGCGCCCGCTCCTCACCCGGGTGGGAGACGAGATGAACGACCAGCTCGGTAACTATGTGCGCGGCAAGTTCATCGAGATCCTCATCGTCGGTTCTGTCACCTTCGTTACCTTCACCGTACTCGGACTGAACTACGCGGCATTGCTCGGCGTGCTCGTGGGCATCAGCGTGTTGATCCCGTTCGTAGGTGCTGCGGTGGTGACCATACCGGTGGCGCTGGTTGCGATGCTGCAGTTCGGCTGGTCCTGGGATCTGGCGGTGGTGATGACGGCCTACGCCATCATCCAGGCGCTGGACGGCAACGTGCTGGTGCCGTTGCTGTTCTCCGAGGCGGTAGACCTGCACCCCATCACCATCATTATTGCCGTGCTCGCTTTCGGCGGCCTGTGGGGCGTGTGGGGGGTGTTTTTCGCCATCCCGTTGGCAACGCTGGTCAAGGCGATCTACAACGCCTGGCCTCGGGCAGACGATCCTCCGCCTGAGGCGCAAGCGACGCCAGACACGCCGGCCTGACGCTGGTACCATGCGCCCGTTTTGTCCTTGGATAACGAGATGTTGAGGGGAAGCATCGTCGCCCTGATAACGCCGATGACGGCGTCTGGTGACGTCGACTGGCAGGCGCTCGACCGGCTTGTTGCCTGGCAACTGGAGCAGGGTACCCACGGCATCGTGCCCATGGGCACCACCGGTGAGTCGGCCACGCTCGATACCGGGGAACATCTGGAAGTCATCAAACGGACGATTTCCGTAGTTGCCGGCCAGGTGCCGGTGATCGCTGGCACGGGCAGCAACTCCACCGCGGAAGCCATTCACCAGACCCGCGAGGCGCAGAAGTTCGGCGCTGATGCCTGTCTGCTGGTGTCGCCGTACTACAACCGACCCTCCCAGGAGGGCATCTTCCAGCACTACAAGGCCATCGCTGAGGCCACGGACGGGCCGTTGGTGCTCTACAACGTACCGCCGCGCACCGCCCGGGACATGGAAGCAGAAACCGTCGCCCGGCTTTCGCGTATCGACGGCATCATCGGCATCAAAGAGGCCTGTGGAGATGCGGAGCGGGTGGGAATGATCCGTGCGCTGGTAGACGATTCGTTTATTCTTTTGTCAGGTGAGGATGCGCAGACTTTCCGGATGATGGAGCTGGGCGCGGTCGGCACGATCTCGGTCACGGCCAATGTGCTGCCCGCGAAAATGGCGCAGTTCTGCGAAGTATTCCTTGCAGGAGACATCGAACAGGCGCGCGCCCTGGACGCCGAACTGCAACCGATTCACGAGATCCTTTTCGTGGAACCTTCTCCCACACCGAGCAAATGGGCGCTGTTTGAGATGGGTATGATCGACCGAGGCATCCGTTTACCGTTGCTGGAACTCACCGAAGCCAACCGACCGGAGCTGCTGGCGCGGCTGCGCGCGGTGGGAGCACTGTCCTCATGACGCGTGGTATTTCACTCTTTGTCTTGCTCTCCGTTCTGGCGGGCTGCAGCTGGCTCAACGACGATGAGGGCTGGTTCGTCGATCGGCGTGACGACTATCTCGACGCCGAGCAGCTTCCACCACTGGCTGTGCCGGAAGACATGCGGTCTGAAGATCTGAGCGATCCGTTTCCCATCCCTGAGGTGGCTTCGCGCGCGAACCCCCAGTACTTTCCGCGCCGGCCGCCGTTGCCGAACGCCTTGTACGCTGATGACACCCGGCGCGAGGTGCGCATTCAACGGCTGAGCGATCGCGGTTGGCTGGTGGTGCCGGAGCCGCCGGACACCGTCTGGCCGAAGCTCAAGCAGTTCCTTGCCGAGAACGGTCTGCAGGTCGTGCATGAGGCGCCGTCCGTGGGGCGCCTGGACACCGAGTGGTTCGAGGTCAGCGACGCCTCGCGCTACCGCGATGTGGTGCGCATCGTGATGCAGGAAGGTCGCCGCGAGCTGGGCCTGGTCACCGGCCGTGAGCGCCTGCGCGTTCGGCTGGAGCCCGGGTTGCAGGCTGAAACATCAGAGATTCACCTGCGGCACGAAAACGACTCTATGGCAGCGCCCAGCGCCGACGAACTGGTCTCGCTTACGGGCGTATCGTCGGTGGCGGCTGAACTCGAAAGTGAGCTTCTGAACGAGATCGGTGCGTACATCGCCTCCAGGGTTTCTGAGCAGACGGTTTCCAAGGTGGCGACGAACATCGCTGGCGCGGCGAAAGCGCAGCTCGATCGCAACAACGCTGGCCAGCCGGTGCTGCGGCTTCGGCTGGATCGGGAGCGTGCCTGGGCGGCGGTGGGTCGCGCGCTCGAAACCGGCGCAGTCGAAGTGACCAATGCGGACACCGATGCCGGTGTCTACGCGGTACGCGTCAACGAAGCGCTGTTCACCGGTGGCGAAGAGCCCGGTTTCTTCGGCCGCCTTTTCGGCAGAAGCCGCTCCGAAGTGCACGATCTGGCACTCAAGCTCGATGGTGCGGCGGAGAATCTCGAGTTGTCTGTGCACCAGCCTGACGGCGGCTATGCAGATCGTGACCTCAGCCGCGAAGTATTGAATCTGGTACGTGAGTTCGCTGGTTGATCGGTATCGCCTCACTCGGCAGCGGTAGCCGCGGCAACGCTACGCTCGTTTGCATGGAAGATGAGCTGCTGCTGATCGATTGCGGCTTCACGGTCAAGCAGGTGGAGGCGCGCCTCGCTCGACTGGGGGTGCGCGGAGGCGACATCAGCGCCATTCTGGTGACTCACGAGCACTCCGACCACGCATCCGGAGTGGCGGCGCTGGCCCACAAGTACGCGCTGCCCATCTACGCCTCGCACGGCACGTACTCGCGTCCTCAACACGCCCTGTTCGGTACCGCGTTCGACGGCGATGTGCCCTTCGAGATCGGCGATGTGCAGGTTGATCCCGTGCGCGTACCGCATGATGCCAGCGAGCCGACGCAGTTCGTCATGCGCTGCGGTGGTGTGCAGATTGGCGTGCTGTCTGATCTTGGTTGCGTAACGCCGCACGTGATCCGCCAGTTCTCCGGCTGTGATCTGCTCATGCTCGAGGCCAACCACGATGTCGAGATGCTGCAGAACGGAAAGTACCCGCCAGCGCTCAAGCGGCGTATTCGATCTGACCTCGGACACCTTTCCAACGAGCAGGCGGCCTACCTGCTCGATGCCGTGGCGGACGCTGATCTCAACGTGCTGATCGGCCATGTCAGCGAGGAAAACAATAGCGTCGAGCGCATCGAGGCGGTGTTCGAGCCCTATCGTCGCCGGGTGGCATCCATCGAACTCGCCACGCAGTCCTATGGCTCCGGTTGGATCGTTCAGCAGGGCAGCGTCGAGGAGCTGCCCGTAGCGCAACAGGGTTTTGCCCTGCAGGCAGCGCAACCAAACTGCTAGAATCCCGCGCTTTCAAACGCTGTCAGTACCATGGAAAGCACCGCGCCCGTCTTCGACGTCTCTCCCGATAACTTCCAGTCCGAGGTCATGGAGCGCTCGCGCACCGTGCCGGTGTTGCTGCTGTTCTGGGCAGAACAGGTGCCGCCGTCGGCCGAAGCCCGGCGTACTCTGGAAGGCCTCGTGGGCGCCTACGCCGGCAAAGTAGCCCTAGGTCTCGTGGATGTGGCCAGGGATCAGATGCTTGCTCAGCAGCTCCGTGTGCAGGGCTTGCCAAGCATCCGCGTGGTGCAGGACGGGCAGCTTGCCGGCCAGATGGATGGCCCGCAAACGGACGCCGCTTACCGGGACCTGCTCGACCAGCTGACGCTGTCCTCGGGCGAGGTGCTGCACGCCCAGCTTGAACACATGCTCGCATCCGGCGATTTCGACAACGCGCTTGGCCTGCTGCAGCAGGCCATCGGCGAGGAGCCCAACAATCAGGCTTTTCGTTGTGAGCTGGCGGATGTGCTGGTGCGCAAGGGCGATCTCGACGACGCACGCCAGGTGCTTGCCGGCGTGCCGGAGGACACCGAGGAGCGCAAACGGCCGCAGGCACGATTGGAGTTTGCCGAGGAAGCCGCCGGGCTGGACGATGCCGAGGCGTTGTCTGCACGCGTGCAGGCGAACGAAGCTGATCTCGAGGCGGTCTATTCGTTATCGGTTCGGATGGTGGAAGCGGAACAGTACGAGCAGGCTTTGGAATTGGCCCTCGACATCCTGCGCCGAGATCGCACTTTCCGAGACGACATCGGTCGCCTGACGTTGATTCGCATCTTCGATGTGCTCGGTAAGGGCGCGCCGCTCGCCAGCACGTACCGGCGCAGGATGTTCAACTTCATGCACTGAGCCGGTCATCAAGCACCGTGGCGGCGACGAAACGGTGAACCGGGTCACGCAACTTCTGCAGCGCCTTTCCTATTCTTCCCCTATCGGGCCCATAGAGGCTAAAGCGTACAGGCTGCAGCATGGAAGCACTGCGCGGCGCGATTGGCGGAGCACTGCAACTCCTGCTGATCTGGCAAGGCCGGGAATTCATCGTTGAAGAAGGTGGGCTCATTGTCGGGCGTGGCTTTGGTGCCGACCTGCGGCTGCGCCCAGGTTGCGTGTCGCGCATCCATGCGCAGCTTGTTCTGAGCAGCCGCAGCGGCCAGTTCGAACTCATCGACCGCTCGACCAACGGCACCTATCTGCAGACGGAAGATGGTCAGGTGCGCCTTGTGCATCGACAGCGGGTGCCGCTGTGGGGCGAGGGTATTCTCAGTTTTGGTGAGCCGCTCACTGATGAGCGCGCGGTGCGGTTCAAGCATGTCTGAAGCCTTCGCACCGACACAGCCCACACCCCCCTATCGTTGGGTGAGCGCCCACGCCACACACAAGGGCAACGTGCGCAAGGTCAACGAGGACGCCGTGCTCGCCTGCCCTGAGCGGGGCCTGTGGGCGGTGGCTGACGGCATGGGTGGGCACGAGGCGGGTGACTACGCGAGCGCGGCAATCGTCGATGCATTGGCGCGTGTTGAGGCGCCCGGTGATCTGGCGGCCCGCGTCGATGCGGTGGAAGACACGCTGCTCGATGTCAACGACGCGCTGCGCCGATATGCCAACGCTAGATTCAACGGTGAAACGGTGGGCAGCACGGTCGTCGCCATGATGACGCTCGACACCCTCGGCGTCGTGCTCTGGGCGGGCGATAGCCGGCTGTACAGGTTGCGCGCTGGCGAGCTTGAGCAAATTACGCGGGATCACAACCCTATCGCCGACCTCCTTGATGCGGGTGCCGTCAGCGAGGAGGAGGCGATGAACGCCAACACCAACATCGTTACCCGGGCGGTCGGTGGGCAGGGACCGCTGCATCTGGACATCGTCGTATTCGATGTCGAACCCGGCGATCGCTACGTACTCTGCACCGACGGGCTGTACCGGGAGCTTGCCAACAACGAGCTGGCCGCCTGCCTGCGTCTGGACGTTTCGGCTGCATCCGAACGGGCCCTGCGCACCTGTCTTGCCGGTGCTGCACACGACAACGTGTCGTTCGTCTTCGCCCACCCTCACGAGGAACAGCGCGCGTGAGCGGCGACGACGCCACCGTTCTGCGGGCCAACAGCCGCACCGGCAGCACCGGCGGTTCCGGTGAGGCAGCACCCACGCCGCGCGTACTGAAATCACGCTTCGTACTGGATGAGAAACTCGGCTCCGGCGGTATGGGAACTGTCTATCGGGCAAAGGATCTACGCAAGGTCGAGGCGCGCGACCGCTTTCCGTATGTAGCCATCAAGGTCCTCAACAGCGATGTGCGCGAGCACCCTGAAGCGTTCATATCGCTGGAGCGCGAGGCGTCCAAGTCCCAGCAGTTGGCGCATCCGAACATCGTCTCGATCTTCGATTTCGACAAGGACGGCAACGTGCCGTTCATCACGATGGAGCTGTTGCAGGGGCGGGAGCTGGCGGATCTTCTGCATGCGTATCCCAACGGTCTACCCGACGAGTTGGCTCGCAAAGTTATCCGCGGTTTATGCGACGGGCTGCGTTACGCGCACGACAATGGTGTGGTGCACGCCGACTTCAAGCCGGGCAACGTGTTCGTCACCTCTCAGGATGTGGCCAAGATACTGGATTTCGGCATCGCCCGGGCGGTGCAGGTACGCCCGGATCACGGTGAAGATACCGTGTTCGATCCGGCCCGCATGGCAGCGCTCACACCGGTCTATGCAAGTCTCGAGATGATTCGTGGCGATAACCCGGAGCCTCGAGACGATATCTACGCGCTCGGCATCGTCATCTACATGGTGCTCACAGGTCATCACCCGTATGGACGCTTGTCGGCAGACGAGGCATTGGCCGAAGGGCTCGAGCCGGAACGGCCGAAACAACTGGGTATGCGGCAGTGGCGCGCTTTGTCCAAGGCGCTATCGTTCTACCGACAGAACCGGCCGCAGAGTGTTGCGGAACTGGAGCAGGCGTTTTTCGGGCGCACGCAGTGGCGCAGTCGTGCGCTGGCTGCTGCCGGGGTGTTGCTGGCGGTTTTCGCTGGCTCGTTCGCGGTGATCGAAGGTGCGCAGATCGATGAGGTGAAGGCCGAAGTGCGCCAGACGACGTTGCTGGATGCGCAGGCGGCCCGGGTGAGCGGTCATCTGACCGAGGGCCAGCTCGATGTGGAAACGTTGAAGGCCATTGCCGATGAGCTGGATCGCTTGCGCGTACTGGATACCCAGGGTGTTTACCATCCGGCGCTGCAGAAGCAGTTTGGGCAGCGTATCGAGCAGGCTCTGGCTGCTGCAGCGAGCTGGCAGAAGACCACTGAACTCTATGAGGCACGGCAACAGATCGCTCCTTCTGCGGCAGCGGATGCGCTTCTGCGCATCGCTGCAGAGGCGGAGTTTGCCCGCCTGTCCAGCCGTTTGTCAGCGGCGGAGCACGGCGTGATGGATGCACATACCGACGCGGTCGAGGCGCTCCAAACGCTGCAGACCCAGCTCACCGGCTGGCCTGGTGTGCTTGATCTGGCGCCGAGGCTGAAGGCGCTAGGGCACCAGCTTGGCGAGCGCGCGCTGGCCGTCGCAAAGGCTGGCAAGCTGTCGCGAGCCAACGACCTGCTGGTTCTGGCGGAACCGCTGGCCTCGCAAGATGAACGGCTGCAAACCCTGCACGCCTTGGCCGAGGCTGAAGCGGCGCAGGTATTAGCGACCCAGCGACAGGCCCGTGAATCACGTGAGCTGGCGGCGGCAGAGAAAGTGTTTGACGCGGGCTGCCTGCGCCTGGACCTGACAGCGATCGAGGTGCCGCGTAGTGCTGCTGCGCGTCGCTATGTCGACGAGGCGCTCGGCGACTGCGTGCAGCGTCTCGGCCGCGTCGATGCGCAGCAGGCCAGGCTACTGCAGCGTGCAGCGCTGGCGAAGTTAGGGGCGCTGCCGAAGGTCGAGGCGATCGATCTCGATCCCTGCCGGGCGAATGGCGCTCGGCGTTGTCGCGACGCGATTGTTGGTGGTGGTTCGCTGGCGTTGACGGTCGTTGCGGCGGATGACGGCAAACCGGAGCTGGCCGTTACCCAGGAGATATCTGGTGCGGATTTCCTGCCTTTCTGCGCGGCTGTCGGGCTCGACTGTGCGGGGCAGGATGCGGAACTGCCGGTGACGGGGCTCGATGCACAGACCGTGGAACGCTATGCGCGCTGGCTGTCGGAGATTACGGGTTTCGCCTACCGTTTGCCGGAAGACGAGGAGTGGGCGCGCCTAGCGGCTGCGCAGGAGCCTGGCACCGTCAACTGCGGTGCGCGCCTTCTGGGCGGCAAACGGCTGCTCAAAACCACCGCTGGTGAGGCCAATAGCCTGGGGTTGCACCACATACTTGGCAATGTGGCGGAGATGGTGCGTGGGGACGCCGGCTACTACGCAGTTGGCGGCAGTGTTGCGGACGCGGGTAAGTGCGAAGCCGCGTCTCGCGTCGCGCTTGAAGCCGCAGCCCGGGAACACGTGGGTTTTCGCCTGTTGAGGGAGCTGTCATGAAGTTGATGACACTACCGCCGGAATCGCAGCGGCTGCGGCGCATCGCGCGTGCCCATGCGGCGGGCGAATTTTCGCGATCCGAGTATCGCCAGGCTCGGCGTGTGCTGCTGGAGGAACTCGCCCGCAGTGGCGCTTCGACGCTCGAAGATACGTTCCGCCGGAGTGCACATACCGCTCGGCGCGATGAGGCCGCCGTGCTTGCGGTCACGCGGGGAGAGGTTGTTGCTCCGCGTAGCCGACACCTGCCATTCAGATGGTTTGTTGGCGTGCTGGGCTTTCTGATTGGTCTGATGTGGTTGATTCCTGCCCTTGGGGGGTGATCCCTCTTGCCCAGCTCTCTGCCCCTCGTCGTGGGTTTTATGCACACTTGGCGAATACTCGCAAGTTCCGTGGTTGGATGCCGCTATACCTCAGCGTGGGTCGCGGAAATGCTTCGTAACCTACTGAAAATAAATAAGTATTTGGGATTTTCTGCTTTGGCTGCCCAACGTGGTTACGCGGTAGTGGTCGCGTAGTTCCCGCCTCTCGAACAAGTTATCCTCATACTTATCCACAACCTGAGCAGATTCGGAGACGACGCTGAGGCGAGGATTCGAGGCCGCTGTGTGCCTCGGGGCCTGAGCAAGATACGTCGAAACACGCTGATGAAACGACTTTGCATATTGCAGACCGATTCTGTGCTGCCCGAGTATCAGGCAGCACACGGTGACTATCCCGACATGTTCCGCCGCCTTCTGGCAGGGACTCACGCCGAAGTCATGGCGGTGGACGTTCGCAACGGGCCGCCGGAAGAGGTATCGGACGCTTATGTGATCACCGGCAGTAGACACAGCGTGTACGAAGATTTGCCCTGGCTGCCGGCGTTTGTTTCCTTTCTGCGGCTGGAAATCGATCGTGGTGCGCCGGTGGTCGGTATCTGTTTCGGTCACCAGCTCATTGCCCACTACTTCGGTGGTGAGGTGCGGGCGGCGGATGACGGGTGGGCGGTTGGGGTGCACAGGGCGGAGGTGGTTGCTGTGCAGCCCTGGATGCAGCCCTCAGCTTCTGCGTTCAGCATCCTGTCGAGCCACCAGGATCAGGTGGTGCGCCTTCCGGATGGGGCACGGTGTATTGCCAGCACGCCGTTCTGCCCCGTGTCTGGTTTTGTCATGGGTGCCAACGTGCTGTGCCTTCAAGGGCACCCGGAATTCGAAGCAGGTTACGCGCGAACGTTGATGAACCATCGGCAGGCGTTGCTTGGGGAACAGACCTATGCGGCAGGACTGGCGTCGCTCGCCGAACCGTTGGATGACCAGTTGGTAGCGCAATGGATGTTGCGATTCCTGCGACTGCCGTTCGGAGAAGAGCATGGCGAATAAAGAGCCTACCCGCTTCGATCACTTTCGCCAGCGCGCGAGCAAACTGGTTGCCGACCGCGACAAGATTCGCACGTTGGTGGAAGAAGCAGATGAGAAGCTCGATCGCACCGGCGGCTGGAGCGCCCGTTTTCGGGCTGTACGCGAGGAGCTGGCACTGTTGATCGACCTCCTCGGCGCATACTATCGGGGCGAGTACACCGATGTTTCCAAGCGAACACTGGTGACGATCGCTGCGGGGGTGCTGTACTTTCTTATGCCGTTGGATGTCATTCCCGACTTTCTCCTGGGCTTTGGGCTGGCAGACGACGCGGCGGTGATCGCTTACGTGGTAGGGGCCGTTCGCGGCGAGATCGACGCGTACCGTACCTATCTCTCCAACAGGAATGGGAAATGATGCTTGTGGTTCGACGCCTTGTTTTTCTGTTTGTTCTCTGTTTTGTGACGTCGGGCTGTACGGTGAAATTTGCCTACAACAATATCGATCGGTTGGTGCGCTGGCAGGTGGCGGACTACGTTGATCTTGATGAAGCGCAGGCGGCTTATCTAGACGCGGAGCTCGCGCGGCTGTTGTACTGGCACCGTTCCTCACACCTCCCGCTTTATGCCCAGCGCGCGGAGCGGCTGGCAAACGAGCTCGATGAGACTGTGCACGTGGATGATGTGCGCCGTATTTTCGATGACGCCATTGGCTGGGCAGATGAAATTGAAACCCGCAGCATGCCCATGGTGATCGAGCTCATGGCTTCTCTGTCGGATGCGCAGATTGCCGGTTTGCCGGAAGCGTTTGCGCGCAGCAATGCGGAGTTTGCCGAGGATGAGCTGGCGATGACGCTCAACGAGGCACAGGGCGAATGGCGTGAGCGCGTGGAGGGCGGTATGAAGTACTTCGCCGGTCGTCTGAGTCGCGCACAGCGTGACTATATTGCCGCCCAGTCGGTGCGCTATCAGCCGGAGTTCGTAATGTGGGCAGCGTATCGGCAGCGCTGGCAGGCGGCGCTGCTGCAGGTGCTGGCTATCCGGGACGATGTCGATGCTTTCGCTGCGAGCTATCGTCGATTGGTGGATGACCGCGAACGCTTCTGGGGCGAAGAGTTCACGCGAGCGACGCGGGCGAATGAAGCGCTCAGCCTGGAAGTGCTCCACGGGTTACTGGAAAAAATGGATGATCGGCAGACGGCCCGTTTTCAGGAGCGCCTGCTGGTGCTGGCGGAGGACTTCCGCGATCTGGCCGCGGATGCCGAGGCACCGACGGAAGCATCTGCCTGTCTGGTGACCTGCTGAAAGCTGGTCAGAAGTCCTCCTGCCAGTGACGCGTTACCTCGCCGTCGTGCACCTCGAACACATGCCGAACCCGGCTTACGCTGCGCCATTGGAAGGCTGCAAGCGGTAAGAGTTGCGCCCGGTGTGAGCGATCGGCCCGTGCGTCGTACACCCACAGCTGCGTACCGGCGCTCGGGTGGCCGATGCTGCTGGGTGGCCCGAGGCGTTCCGTCAGCGTATCGATGGTCAATGTGCCGCTGTCCAGGGAGTTGATCAGGGTCTGGTCTGGCGCATAGCCCACGGTTTCGCTGCTGCGCTGATAACCGATGCAGCCGCTCAGCACGGCGGCGGCTGCAATGTAGGTGATGGCTCGGGACATAGTCACTCCTTTCGATGTCCCGCGCGCTCTGCGTCGGCGTTCCTTCTAGCGCTCGTCCAGCACCAGCCAGGCTACCAGATAGACAGCGATGGCAATTTTCGTGAAGAACAATGCGGCGATGGCGGCGCCCACCCGCAGAATCGCCACGTCGATATTGAAAACGTCGGCGAGTCCGGCGCAGACACCGGCGATCCAACCTTCCCGCTTGTTCAGATGCAGACGGTTGCGAACGCTTTCGAGCGTGCGATGACTCATGGTTGTTGTCCTCCTTATCGGCTGGAAATCTGGGAGCTGAAGTGCTCACCCGGTTGCTCACCGGCGTAAGTGGCGGCGTGCGTGTCGGCATAAAGACCGAACAGCACCAGAACCGCGGCGAGCAGGATGATGCCGGCAATGTTGCTGCCGGGTTGTTTCATTCGCGAAAGTCGCAGGCTGTGCATGGTGTCCCTGTGTATCTGGTTCATTGCTCTCGTACGGGTTCAAGCAAGACGCATGCCAGCCTGTAAACGGCGTTCACGGCCAGCTTTCGGGTGGAATTTGGCTAATTTGACCAGCCGTGTTGGCGAAAGTCGCTGCAGGTTGCAGGGTGCGGCGCATCGGGATACAAAGGTGCGTTGGCAGGCTGCTGAAAAAGCAGCCTGGTATCCCGGCCAGGGACGGACGGGCCGCGAACCAAGCACGTAAGTGCTTGATTCGGCGTGAGCGGGCGACAGCCCGCGGTCGCTGAAAAAGTACAGGAAGTACTTATTCAGCACCCTGTTAGACGTGCCTGGAAGGGGAAGGCGATGGATTTTCATTTTGCGACGGCGTTCGAACAGGTGGCTGACGCGGTACCAAACCGCACAGCGCTCATCTGCGACGGCGAGGCGAAGACCTGGGCGGAGTACGACGATCGCGCAGCGCGGTTTGCCACGGTGCTGGCCGATCACGGTCTCGGGCCCGGCAGCAAGGTGGGTATCTACCTGCACAATTCCAACGAGTACCAGGAAGCGCAGTACGGCGTGTTCAAGATTCGCGGCTGCCCCATCAATGTGAATTACCGGTACAAAGCCGACGAACTCGTGTATCTGCTGGACAATGCGGATGCCGAAGCGGTGGTGTTCCAGGCGGCTTACGCCATGCGCATCTGGGAGATTCGCGAGCGGCTGCCCAAGGTGAAGCTGTTCGTGCAGGTGGATGACGGCACCGAGTCGCTGCTCAAGGGGGCGGTGGATTACGAACGCGCGTTGCGCAACGCCGCTCCGCAAGCTCGGGTGGAGCGCAGCCCCGATGACGTCTACATGCTCTACACAGGTGGTACCACGGGTATGCCGAAGGGTGTCATGTACCCGGGTGGGCAGTTCTGCCAGTACTTCGTGGCGATGGGCGCGCAGGGGCGCGAGCTTCCGCCGCCGGAGCGCGTTGGCGAGCTGGGGGAGTGGGTGCATACCGTTGCCCAACCGCCCGTGAGTCTGGTGGCCTGCCCGCTCATGCACGGCACCGGTTGCTGGCTCGGCAGCTTTCTGCCGCACCTGATGGGTGGTACTTCGGTTACCACGTCGCGCCTCGGGCTCGATCCGGACCTGCTATGGGGCCTGGTGGAGCAACATCGGGTGACAGACATGGTGATCGTCGGTGACGCGTTTGCCAAGCCGCTGCTGGCGGCCCTCGATGCGGCTGCCCGGCGGGGCAATCCGTACGATGTGACTTCACTGCGCCAGATCATGTCCAGCGGAGTCATGTGGAGCCAGGAAACCAAGCGCGGGCTGCTCGAGCACGGCGACTTCGTGCTGGCCGACGTGATGGGATCTACCGAAGGCGGCATGGGCAGCTCGGTGACCACGCGGGAAAGCACCGCGCAGACGGCCAAGTTCACGCTCAACGAGGGAGTGAAGGTGTTCACCGAGGACGGTCGTGAGGTGCGATCGGGTTCCGGTGAGATCGGTATGGTTGCCACCAGCGGCTTCGTGCCGCTCGGCTACTACAAGGACCCGGAGAAGTCCGCGGCGACCTTTCGTGAGATCGATGGCGTGCGCTACTCGTTTCCCGGAGACTTCGCCACGGTGGAGGCCGACGGCACCATCACGCTGCTTGGCCGCGGCAGTGTCTGCATCAACACCGGTGGCGAGAAGGTGTTTCCCGAAGAGGTCGAGGAAGCGGTCAAGCGCCACGCGGACATCCTGGACTGCCTGGTGGTCGGCGTGCCGGACGAGCGTTTCGGCGAGCGCATAGTTGCGCTGGCGTCCTACCGCACTGAGGCGGGCGGCTGTGCTGAAGCGGACCTCATCGAGTTCACCAAGGCCCACCTTTCCGGCTACAAGGTGCCGCGTCAGGTGCTGTTCGTCGACACCGTGCGCCGAGCGCCAAATGGCAAGGCGGATTACAAGTGGGCCAAGGCAACCGCGCTGGAGTTGGCGTAGCGACAGGCTTCAGCACCGGGTGGGGCAGCCGAAAATGTGAACCAGGTTGCACATG
>JAUIED010000216.1 GCA_030428905.1 Gammaproteobacteria bacterium | reverse complement strand
GCGCAGGGGCAGATCCCAGATGAGCGCGCGGTCAGTCCTGTTCGCGGTAGTCATCGTGGCAGGCGCTGCACGAACCGCCAAATGCACGGAACGCCGCTTTCGCCGCCTCTTCGTCGGCCGCCGCTGCAGCGAGCGCACGCGCCTTCTCAGCAGACGCTTCCGCCTTGCCGGCAAAGTCTTCCCAATTGTCCCAGATGCCGTCCAGGGCCTCGGTGGGAATGTCAGCGCCGGACGTATCCATGCGGAACAGATCCGGAATCATCGGCAGAAGCGCCGCTATTGCGTTGGCGTTCTTCTCCACCACCTCGGCATCGTAGGGGATATGACCCCCTGCCATGGCGTAGATGGGACCAAAGTAGGATCGCACTACTTTGAGCAGCCCCTGCCTGGCTTCGACCGCGTTCTGGGTGCGCTCGTCAGCCGCAAGTGCAGTGCTGGACAGCAGCATCGCCACGGTCACACAGATGATTTTGCTCAATGCCGAAAAACCCTTCACCACGAATACTCCTTGCTCGATTCAGCGTGCGGAAAAACAATCGCTGAATAACCTGACACGACGAGGCATCAGAAGCAAGGTGTGGCCAGCGGGGTGTAGGTAACACATGACTTGTCCGGTTTCCTAACACGTAATCTGTCCGCTTCGACATTGAGGTCCTGAGGAGGGCTCATGAGGCGGACGGAGTGGCAACAGGAGACACGACTCATGAGATGGGAACAGGCTTATGAAGACTGGCTTGGTGGACGACTCACACAGGAGGAAGCAGCAGCGCTGCTGGGCCTGTGTGCACGGTCGTTCCGCCGATATATCGATCGCTTCGAGGAAGAAGGCCTGGATGGCCTGCGAGACAAGCGGATGTCGCAGGTTTCTCAGCGCAAGGCACCAACAGATGAGGTGCTGCGGCTGGAAGCGCTGTACAAGGAACGCTACGACGGCTGGACCGTGGCGCATTTCTTCGAACGCTACCAGGAGGAACACAAGGGCAAGCGCTCTTACAACTGGGTCCGCCAGACCCTGCAGCAGCAGGGTGCGGTGGTGAAGGGTAAACAGCGCGGCAAGCATCGGATCCGCCGGCCACGCTCGGCCATGCCGGGCATCATGATCCACCAGGATGGGTCCACCCACGAGTGGGTGTCTGGTGAGATGTGGGACCTCATCGTCACCATGGATGATGCGACCAACGAGGTCTATTCCGGCTTCTTTGTGCCCGAAGAAGGCACCTTCTCCAGCTTCCGTGGTGTACGGGAGACCATCGACAAGCGTGGGCTTTTCAGCAGCTTTTACAGTGATCGGGGCAGTCACTACTGGGTGACGGTCAAAGCAGGTGAGAAGGTGGATAAGCGGCGTCTGACGCAGTTTGGTCGGGCGATGAACCACCTGGGTATCCAGATGATTGCGGCCTATTCGCCGCAGGCTCGGGGTCGTTCAGAGCGGTTGTTTCGTACGTTACAGGATCGGCTACCGAAGGAGCTGGCGCTTGCTGAGATCACGGACATGGAACAAGCCAATGCGTTCCTGAAGCGCTCCTACTGGAAGCGATTCAACAAGCGCTTCATGGTCGAGGCAGCAGAGTCGGGGGATGCCTTTGTACCCTCCACAACGCCACTCGACGAGATCCTGTGCATCCAGGAAGAGAGGCGGGTCAACAACGACCACTGTGTGAGCTACAAGGGACAAGCGCTGCAGATACCCAGGGACAACGTACGCAATCACTATCTGCGGGCCACGGTACGCGTGCATGAGTACGACAGTGGCCGCAAGGCAATCTTCCATGGTCCACGTCGTCTGGCCCTGTACGACATCGACGGCAACATCATCGCAAGCAACAAAGGAGGGAAAAGGCAGGCCGCGTAAACGCGGCCACTGTACCTGCCGGCTGCTTGAGCTACGCCCAAGGGGGCTCCGCAGCCGGCGCAAGCACAACCGGACAACTTACGTGTTATAAAATCCGGACAGTTCTATTTGTTAAGAACATGCGTAGACCCTGCTGCAGGCAATCAATTGCAACTTCTGTCGTGTGCCCGACACGCGCGCTGCCATGCACCGCCTGAGCCCGCTCGATGAGGTGTACACCGCCGCCGACTCGGAACATACGCCGATGCACGGCGGTGAGCTGCAGATCTATCGGCTGCCTGATGGGCTAAGCGAGCAGACCTGGCTGACGAATGCCGAGGCGCGATTACGCAGCATCGCCCGCCACCTGCCGTTCATGAACCACCGGCTGCACCGTGATCCGCTGAACCTAGGCCCGCCGGTGTGGGTGAGCGCGGCGGTAGATCTCGAAGCACACATCCGCCACGTGCAGCTGCCGCCCCCGGGAGATGCCCAGGCTCTGGAGGCATGCGTTGCGCGCATCTACGAAACGCGTCTTGCGCCCGGCAAGCCGCTCTGGCAGCACACGTTCATCACTGGTCTCGAAGGCAACCGCACGGCATTGCTGTTCAAAGGTTCGCACGCTTACGCTGATGCACAGATGCAGCAGGAGGTGCACGCACTCCTGAACGACGGCGGCCCCCAGGCGGAGGCGCTGCCGCTACCCGAACGGCTACCGATTCCTTCTAGCAGACGCCTGCTCGCCGATACCCTGACACGCGCACGCACCAGCGCCTCCGAAGCCGCCGCCAAATTGCCAGAAATGCTGGCAGCGTCCACCGCGCGCACCTGGGGGCCGGTAACACCGGCCTCCTTCAACAAGCCAGTGGACGGGAATCGGGCGATTACGCTGGTACGCCTGCCCATCGCACCGCTCACGCAGCTCGCCCGCCAGGAAGGATGCAAGCTCAACGATGTGTTTCTGGCGCTGGTAAGCGGCGCGCTGGGCGCCCGCGAAAGCACGCCTCTACAGGGTTTATGCAGCGTCGCCTTGCCTACTACGAGCCGGCTCGAAAAGGCCACCAATGCCACGGCGTCCATCCGTGTCGATCTGGCAAGCACCGTCGCTGATCCGCTGCAGCGTCTAAGGCTGATTGCCGAACACAGCACCGAAGCCAAATCACAGGTGCGCGGGCTCGGCGCGCTCGCCGGCTGGAACCCGGAAGTGCCCGGGCTCAGCGCAGCGCTCACGGCAGTGTTGCGCATCGGCGAACGCACACGCCTGGACCGGCAGATGCGTTGGCCATTCCATGTGGTGCTATCGAACGTGCGCGGGCCTGTTGAAGCGCCGACGCTCGCCGGTGCCGCGCTCGAGGCTTCTTACTTCCTGTCCATGCTGTTCCATGGCCTGGGGCTGGCGGTCGCCTGCTTCAGCGTTGGCACGCACCTGAACATCAGCATCACCTCCTGCCCACGCGCGGCGCCATCGCAGAGCGCCCTGCGCGAGGGGTTCGCAGACGCCTACGAGGCGCTCGCAGGATGCGTCAGAACTCGCACTTCTGAGCCGAGGTGAGCTCCCACCCGAGATCATCCACCGCGAACGTGCCTTCCAACTGACCCGTAAGCGCGCCCGCAGCGACCCAGGACGCCATACCGGCGGTGAACTCGCCGGTGTACGCGTGATCCACTTTCGCCGGACGGATTGACGTGTCCTGCCAGTCGAAGAGGAAGTAGGAGCACACGTAGTACGCATCGCCGGAAGGGGCGATCTTCGTACCGAGCATGGGCATGCGGAATATCTCCTGCATGGCAGCATAGTTCGGCAGCGTTGCGCTGGCCTGGGCGTCGTTCAGCCACGCGCCGACGCCGGTCATGCTCGCCTGGAATCGATCAGCGCCGAGGCGCTGTATCTTCAGCGTATCCACCGTCGCTGATCCGAGGTTGATGGTGGCTTCGGCAAACGTCGCCAGCTCCTTACGGTAGCCGAAGAACCAGTTGCCGCCGGTAACACCATCCAGCCAGTCCAGATACATCCGCACGACATAGTTGTGCATGGGGCCCGCACCGTCCTTCTGCACGAAAGGAACGAAAAGGATCAGCTCGTTGTAACCGCCGGGGAAGGTCATCTGGAACCCGCCCGGCAGCGTCCAGGTGAGGTTGGTCTGATCGCCGAAGATGAGCGCTACCGGGTGCAGCGATGGCTGCTCCGTATTGGCCGCAAGCTTCAGGTCATCGGGTAGCACGTCGTCTACCAGCGTGCGTGCGAGATTGGTGAACACGATGTGGCCGTCGTAGTCCGTGCTGCCGCCAATATCCGGCTGGGAGCCTGCATCGTGGTAGCCCCCGGCAACATCATCCGGGCCGATGAAGTCGGCATTGGACGTAGTTTCGGGAACGAGCGGAGCAGTGTTGAGGCAGCAACCTCCCGCAGCGAGCGCGCAGCAGGCCACCACCAGGCAGAACAGGTTTCGCATGTGAGCCTCCTGATCGATGTGCGCGGGCCAGTGTCCTGCGGGTTGCTGTGGCTTGTCAAAACGGGCCCTGCAGCCGGAACCGGGCATTGCGAAATGTGCGGCAGCAGGTAAGCTGGTTCGCACAACAGGCTTTGCTCCTCTGCGGATGATCCCTCTGCACGTGTGGGGTCTCCAAACTCACGAAACGGGAGCACACACATGCAGATTGCCAACAACACGGTCGTTTCCATTCATTACACCCTGCGCGACGAAGCGGGCAGTGAGCTCGACTCCTCCGCCGGCGGCGAGCCGCTGGTGTACCTGCACGGCGCAGGTAACATCATCAGCGGCCTGGAAACTGAACTGGCAGGAATGCAGGCTGGCGATGACTTCACCGCCGTCATTCCCCCAGCAGACGCCTATGGCGAGATGGACCCACAGCTCGTGCGTGAGGTACCGCTGGACGCACTCGCTGGCATCGACGACGTCCGTCCCGGCATGCGCCTGCAGGGCCAGTCAAGCGACGGCCGCACACAGATCCTGACCGTCACCAAAGTGGGCGAGGAAACAGTGACACTCGACGCCAACCACATGCTGGCGGGCATGACGCTGCACTTCGAGGGCTCTGTGCAGGACGTGCGCGCCGCCACGGCCGAGGAGCTCGAACACGGCCACGTACATGGTTGATCGGCTGCGGTGGCGCAGATGGGCCTGGATGACCCTTTTGCTCACGGCGCTACCGGCATTCGGCGATAGCGGCACGCAGGGCGCGCCAACCTACGCCCAGCGCATGGGTTGGAACGCGGCAGATCGCGTGCTGATCCTGCACGTCGACGACGCCGGCATGTCTGCCGAGTCCAATCAGGGCACCATCCGGGCGATCGAGGACGGCGCTGCCAATTCGTTCAGCGTGATGATGCCCACGCCCTGGGTGCCGGAGATCGTGCGGTACATCAAAGCCTCCAACGCAGATGCTGGGCTCCACCTCACGCTCAATGCCGAGTGGCAGCACTACCGCTGGGGTCCATTGGCGGGGCAGCCCACCGTGCCGGGGCTGGTAGACGCCGAGGGCGCCATGTGGCGCTCGGTGCAGGAAGTCGTGGCACACGCCAGCGCCGAAGAAGTGGCCACCGAGATCCGCGCCCAGTTGGAACGGGCCCGCCGCATGGGCTTCGAGCCCACCCACCTCGACTCACACATGGGCACGCTGTTCGCCCGCCCAGATTATCTGGCGGCATACGTGAAGCTCGGCGTGGAAACCGGCATTCCCATCATGTTTCCTGGCGGCCACAACACGCTGGCGCGCGCGCTGTACGGCGAGCAGGCGGGCGACGAAGCGCTGCGTACCGGCGAGATGCTGTGGCAACAGGGTCTGCCCGTGCTCGACGATCTGCACAACACGAGCTACGGCTGGCCGCGAGAAGAGAAGGTCGACCGCTACGTGGAAGCGGTGCGGGCACTGCAGCCGGGCGTGACCATGATGATCATGCACTGCGCCGCACCCAGCGACGGTTTCGCGCACATTACCGATTCCGCTCCCAGCCGGTACGGCGACCTGGAAGCGATGCTGTCAACGGAGCTGGCCGCTGCCATCGCCGAGGAAGACATCATCCTCACCACCTGGCGGGAACTGGGCAAGCGCGCCGCAGCACGCCACGGAAATCACGTAGGGCCAGCGCTCGCACCGCAACGTTAGTATCCGCGGGTCTGAAGTTTGAGATGCCCGCTCTTGCCCGCCCAACACCAGTTCGATGCCAACCTGCTGCGTGCCTACGACGTCAACGGCCCGCGCTACACCTCTTATCCGACGGCGTTGCAGTTCGGCGAAGCATTTTCCGCAACCGCCTACGTTGAAGCCGTGCGTGCGCTGCCTGCGCAAGCACCGATCTCGCTCTACATGCATGTGCCGTTCTGCGACACCATCTGCTACTACTGCGCCTGCAACAAGATCATCACCAACAACCGGGCGCACGCAGCGCGTTATCTCGACCGGTTGCGCGCCGAGATGGCTCTGCACCGGGCAAATCTTCGCGACGATCACGTGGTGGAGCAGCTGCACTTCGGCGGCGGCACGCCCACTTACCTGACCAATGCGCAATTCGACACGCTGTTTGCAGCACTTCGCTCGAACTTTAACCTGCACGATGGCGCCGGCCGCGACTATTCCATCGAGATCGATCCGCGCACGGTCGACCCGGAGCGCATCGCGTTGCTCGCCGGACTCGGGCTC
>JAUIED010000215.1 GCA_030428905.1 Gammaproteobacteria bacterium | reverse complement strand
GGGGATGCAGGGCGGTAACCTCATGTTCGCCGGCGGCGATACGCGCGGGTGCAGAAGTGTCCTGCACGTGCCCGTCGACTCGAACCTCGGCGTCAGCAGGATCAAGGGAAAACGTGACGATACCCGGCAATGGAGTGAAGTTGACCACCACTTCCTGCTGACGAGCATCGGTGACCTGGATGTCCATCGTCAGTGGCTCGTAGCCCGGCGCCTCGGCATCCACCGTGTAAGCCCCTTCACGCAGGAGATAGACGTCCCCCAACTCGAACGCGGCGCCGCCGGAAATGCGTACGCTATCCGGCGGTGCCGAGAAGCGGAAGGTCACGGAGCGCGCCGTGAACAGATAGAAAAGGATCGCCAGAGCCAACAGCGCGAGCAATGCGATGACGATGGTCAATGGCCGGACGCGCGCGCGTTCTTCGCTTCGTGCGTAGGGCTGGTAGGCCGCGGCTTCTACACGTGCCGGCTCGTGTTCCGCGCTCACGGGCTCAAGACTTCGTTGCAACGAATGGTGATGGGCTGCATGTTTGGACGTACCACGAAGTTGTGGCGTACATCCCGACACCCATCCTGGCTGCCGACCACGGTGTACTCACCGGGCCGAAGTTCCAGCGTCTTGTTATCGAAACGTCCCAGCTTGCCGATGCTCGATAGCAACACTTCCGTTTGCGTATCCGACAGCAGTGTGACCGCAACCGGACGTCCGTAGCTGTCCACCAGGTTGGAGACTGCCGCAAGCAGCGCCGAGAATGCGGGTGCCTGCACATCGAGCGTTCGAGCTTCGGCGATGATCTCGCGCGCTTCGCCGTAGAGCTTGGCGGATGACAACTTGTCCGGCTCGTCGCGGATGCGCTGCAGGACGTCCTGCATATCGGCAAGCTGCGCCATACGGCTGCGACCGAGCTTGGCGAACTCGATGTTGGCATCGATTGCCAGCACTTCTTCGTAGAGTGTCTGGGCATCTTTCCAGCGTTCTTCCGCAGCCGCCGCCTCGGCGCTGAGCTGTTTGCTGGCGATCAGGCCAAGCTCGCTTTTCTGCGCCACCTGTTGCAACCCGCCGGCTGCTACGTCGTTTCCGGGCCGGATGGCCAGCACCGCGTTGAACGCTTTTTTGGCTTCTGCGAAACGGCGGCCATCGAGTGCGGCAAATCCGTCAGACAGTTTTTTTCGAACCACAGCGTCATCACGCAGTTCCGCCGTGCGTTGGCGTAGTGCGTCGAGCCCCGCGGTATCCGGGTCTATTGCCGCAGCCGCATCGTATGAAGCCAGGGCGTCAGCCCAACGCTCGGCGAGCTCATGATTACGCGCATTGCGCAACGACTCGATCACTGAAGGTAGTCGCGCCACTCGCTCGGTACCGTGTTGCGCTGCTTTGTTACCGGGTTGAAGCCGAAGCGCGTCCGCGAAAGCACGCCCCGCGTCATCCGCCTGTCTGTTGTCCAGCGCCTGTTTGCCAGTGGTGAGATACTCATCGAGCCGAGCATCCGCCTGCGCGTGCAGCGCTTCCACACCCTGCAGGGCCTGATCATAGAAGGTGCTTGCGTCTTCAAAGCGCTCCTCGAGGAACGCCTGGTCTCCCTGCTTGGCCAACTGGTTGGCGTCCCGGTAGGCCGCCTGCGCCCAGTGATCAATCTCGAAGTCTTCGGTGAGCGCAATCTGCGCCTCGATGAACGTCGCCGCAGCCGCTTGTGCTGCTTCGCGCTGGCGTTCGAAGGTGAGCGCGTCGATTGGTGGTCTCTGGCGCTCTCCTGCAGCGGAAGGTGTACGCGCCGGCGCCGTGTCGTCGCCGATGATGGTGGGCTGGCTCTGCAACGTCGGTGGCGAGGGATCGAGCGAAAACACCCACAGAACACCGGACAGCGCCAGCACGGTCACCAGACCCAGCCCTGCGTATCTTGCCCAGGGTATGGTCCGGTGCTGCTGCTCTGCCATATGGCTGAGCGGCGGCGGCGTAGGACGGATGATGACGTCGTCACTCATGGCGCGCAGAAGTACTCAGCTTGGTTCGTCGGCGGGTTTCGGCTGCTCGGGTTCAATTGCGTCGTCGGCGGGCACGGGCAGACCGAGATCTTCGTAGTACATGCGCTTCAGGATGCTCCGCAGCTGACTGTACTGCTCGTCGACCGTGCCTTGCAGGCGAATCGTCTGGTTTTCAAGGTCCATGGTGAAGGGGATCAGTTCCGCCTCGGCGGCGGTGCCCACCTCACGAATCACCTCGGCATGCATCGCTGCTTCGTGACGTTTTTTGACGGCACTCTTGATCAGCGTAACGCCGCCAAAGATCGCGCCAAGGGAGCTTGCGTCCACGTAGGCATTGTCGCTTTCGTACATCGCGCCGATGCCGCCAACGATGGCCAGCGTACCGCCAATCATGCGGGCCCGTGCCTGCGCCTGCAGTTGTCGGTTGGCGATGGCTTCGTCAAAGGTTGCAGAGCGCCAGCTTTGATATGCCGTGTACATACCGCGATGGAAGCCGGCGTAGTACTCATCCAGGGTATCGATAAACAGGTATTCGCGCTCCCGCACGCGACGCACCTGGCTGAGCATCGGGTCATTTTCCGCCGGCAGGCGCAGCAGGCGATAGCCGCCTTCGTTGCCAAGCTGCGGATCGAACTCCACGTGTGTGCCGAAGGCGTCTGGCACGAACTCGCGTGCAAACTTCATCTCGGCGGTGCGGCGAATGCGCAGCACCTCCTCATCATCGAGTGTCTGCCGATAGGCCAGCATGTCGTTCGCAAGCGCACGGTACACCGCCTGAAACGCGTCCACATCAGGTGGCATGGTGTCGTCGTACGCGTACTTGCTGGCCAAGGCGTGGTATTCCCGCTGGAACCATTCCCGGCCGGTTGCGTCGGTGACCTGCATCGCCAACGTCAGGCGCTCACCGTTGGATTCGACGATTGTGCCGCGTACGGTTACGTCTACCGCATCGGTCGGGCGCGGTACTACCCGCACAGCCCCCCAGTTACCGCTGCTCTGCAGCATGTTCTTGGCGACGTAAGGCATGAAATTGGCTTCGGCACGCCGTACTTCCGGCTGAATGATGGCCTCCACCTGTTCGTCGTAGTCTTCCGGTACGTTGGCATCGAAGATGGCCACCCCGACGTCGAGCAGCTGTTCTTCCGGCACCGGCACATCACTGGTCGCCGGGGGGGTCAGATCGACAGTGCGTACCTCCTGCGTGACGCAAGCGCACAGGAACAGCACCGGCGCCAGGCGGATGCTGCGCATCACTTGCCTTTGTAACGGCGGTATTCTTCCCACAGTTTTTCCTTCAGTTCCGGGTCCGTTTCGGCCATGGCTGCCTCGCGCAGCTGCCGCGCGATGACGTCGTCGTCTCTGGCATCCGGCAGGTCCGCCGTGCCATCACCGCTGCGCCCCGGCGGCATGGGTGGCACGTTTGCAGCGGGCGGCGCCTCCGGCAGGCCTTCTTCTTCCGCCGTAGTGGCGGCGGAGCCGCCGGGAGAGCCGCCCACACCCTGTGGCCCTGCAGCCTGCGGCAGGGGTAATGGTATGGATGCGCTGCCGCCACGCTCTCTTATCGCATCTCGCTCGGCGAGTATCTCACCGTCAAAATCTTCAAGCGCTTCGTCGAGCGCGCCACCGGCGGCGTCGTCGTCGCCTGACGCAGACCCGTCGCCGGTCGGGGAGGGTAAATCGACCACCTCCGGAATCTCGTTGCTGGTGCTCCAACCGCCATCGCCGCCATCGCCGCCGCGCCGCCAGCCATCATCGCTGCCCGCCTCGGTGCTGCCATCCTTGTTGCGGAAGTCACCGTCGTCGCTACCGTCATCCATGACGCCGCTCCCGTCTCCGGATCCACCGGGCATACCCGGGCTACCGCCGGGCATGGTGCTTTTTGATGGTAGACCCGAACCGCCACCGGATGCGCTGCCGCCGGGACTGGTGCTGGATGGGGAAGACTGTCCGGACGGGCCGCCTGGAGGGGAAGAGGGGGAAGGCATGCCGGGCGTGCCGCCGGGCATGCCTGCAGGACTGCCACCAGGCATGCTGGAGGGCGAGGGCAGCCCTGGCAAGCCGCCGCCGGGAGCGCCGGGGATATTAGTTGGCCCCGGTATGCTGGGGCTGGGAAACGGCGTGACGGGTGCGCAGGCTGCCGCGACAAGCGGCAGAATCAGTACCGCAAGCGTCTTGCAGATGTTCGAGCGTGACGTGCGAAGCATACCGGCCCCCGAATCGATGCGTGCGTCATACGCCAGCCTAGAGCGGTGGACCTGAACGGAACCTGACTGGGGTCTGTTCAAGGGGCCTTCTCCGCAACGTCATCAGTCGTACCCGCGGAAGCCTGCAATGCCTCCGAAACTTCGCCTTTGTCCAGATAGTAGGTGTAGCTGTGCTCGAAGCGCTGGCCGGCGGCCTCTACTGGCACGCCGTTCTCGAGGCGGGGACGAAAGCGGGCGATGCGCATGCTGCGCCGCACACGGAACACCATGCTCTCGTCGGGCACTGCGTCCAGCGTGGTCAGGTCTTCAACCTCACCGGTTGCCGATACGCGGAAGCCCAAGGTCACCTTGCCCTGCGCCGCCTCGCCACGCTTGGCCTCGGCGGGTGCCCGAGGATCTGCCGGGCGAGGGTAGTACAGGAGGTGCGGCTCGTTGAACCGTGCCTGCGCCGCTTCGCCCAGCATCTCGTAGACGTGCGCGTATAGCGGCTCGTAGCGACGCTTGTGCTCGAAGAGCAGGTACCAGTCTGCAAGCTCGAGATAGGCCTGCGCCTGTTGTTCCGGGTCGCTGCCAGGGTCGGCATCGACAATCTTGATGACGCTCGCCAATGCCCGCTCGCCGCGCGGAAACTGGGCGATGGTGCGGGCACCGGCGTCCAGCGAGGGCGTGATCTCATCGTCGGCGTCGGAGAAGGAAAAGGGCGACTCTCCAGAATCCGTGCGGCGCAGGTAAATAGGCGGGAAGCGTTGCAGCCGATAGGTTAGCGCAATGGCACGTAGTGGGCGTATCGCATCGGGGTGCTCACCGCGGCCATTCTGCTCGAGAATGTCAACGGCGTTCTGGTAGAGCACCCGGGCTGGCAGGATGTTGCCATTGGTCATGTACCAGTCCGCGAGCTGATAGGTGGGTTCGAGCAGCGCCTCATCGCCCGGTTCGAAACCTCTGATCTGTAGCTCGTATGCATACTCATAACGGTTGTTCGCCTCGACAAGATTGCCGAGTTTCGTCAGCGCCTGCGCCTCTTTATAAACGACGTTTGCCTGGTGAGGTGTGTGCAGACCGTTGCTGACCCGATCGATGTGCACAGCCCGGCCGTAAAGGTCCACCGCCTTTTCGTACTCCTCAGCCTGCATGTGTGCATCACCCAGCAGCGTCAGCGGCTCGATGAGGTCCTCATGGTAGCGATGCGTGGCGCGCTCGATCTGCTCCACCCTGGCCTCGAGGACGCGTTTGGCTTGATCGTGCTCGAAGGCCTGAATCTGTTCCGCGAGTTCGCTCAGCGAGGCGTCTTCATCGCGCCTCAGCGAGTCGCCGACAATGCTCTGGTGGGGCTGCTCGCCGTCGGGCTCGGCGGCAACCGATTCCTGTGACTGAGCGTCTTCAGATGCGGCTGCAGGCTGCTCGTCTTCTGGAAGTGCTTCGGCCTCCTCGGATTGCGAAGCTTCCGGCTCTGACGCCGTCTCAGACGCCACCGGTGACTCTGCGTGGCCAGGTAGCCAGGCACCCACCAGCAGTATGGCAACGAGCATGGATAGAAGACGCATGGGCATCATGATATCGAGGTTCCCGATCGCATTGGACAACCGCTGAAGCGATCGGTTCGAGTGTGGTTTTGCCGGTCAGGCAAGTCAAGGTAGCATGCGCGCTGCCAATCGACGTGCGGATTCATGGGCGTGCAGAAGGCCGACGAAACTCTGAATGCCGAGGGGCTGCGGTGCCCCGAACCGCTGATGCTCGCGCGCAATCAACTCCGCGCTATGACCTCGGGTGCGGTGCTGTACATCCGTGCCACCGATCCGTCTACGGAGCGCGACTTCGACAACCTCTGCCGCTTCATGGGCCATGAGATGGTTGGCAAGGACCTGCAAGGCGAAGTGTACGAATTCTGGATCCGCCGCGCCTGATGCAGGTTGTGCACTACTTTGCCTACGGCTCAAACATGAATCCGGCACGGGTGCGTGAACGGGGGCTCAATGTCATTCGTTGCGAGGGCGCACAGATCCATGGCTTTGCGCTGCGCTTCGACAAAGTCTCCAAAGCCCACCCGGATTGTGCGCATGCCAACATCGTCTTCAGCGCCGGAAGCGTCGTGGAGGGTGTCCTGTATGAGCTCGCACGCGTGGAAGAGATTGGCAAAATGGACCGCTTCGAAAGCGCGCCGGTGAACTATGGCCGTGATGTGGTCATGGCTCAGGTTGCCGATCGCCGCGTTCCAGCATGGACCTATTTCGCGAACCGCCATGCACGTAAGAATGGCCTGTTGCCGCCTGCTTCCTACATGGCGCACCTGCTCGCCGGGCGGGACTTTCTCAGCGCAGACTA
>JAUIED010000214.1 GCA_030428905.1 Gammaproteobacteria bacterium | reverse complement strand
TCGAGGCGGTCGCTGCACGGAGCTGGCGCTGATTTGCGGTGATGTGCTGAATATTGGAGTGACTATTCATGCGCTAGATAGCAAGATCGACGGCGGCGATATCGTTGCACAAGCAAGAGCAGAGGTAACCGCACAGGACACCGTCTATTCGATCAATTTGCAGCTCACCCGGCTAGGGACCGAGCAAGTGATACGAACGATCCATCGCTTGGGTCGCGGGGCGCCGCTTGTCTACCAGCAACAGACGTTTGGTGAGGGGGTGTTATTTAACTCGTGGCATTGGAGTCCATATATGCATCTACATATACGTAGTCTTGAGCGAAGTGGGGGGGTGGCAAGAAGAGTTAAGCGCCCTAGCCGCCGTGTAAAGTTGCCGATAGTGGAGTTCGCCGACCCTTGAATCGGGTGGGGCGCGTTTCTTGTGGTAGATAACTAATCTTTAGGCGACATTGCCCTTTCGATCATTGATGCGCGGTCAATGGAAGAGCCGCTACGCAGCCTTCTTGAGGCGATCTTCGGCTCCAGTTCCCGCTCACGCCCTACATTGCGTATATGTGCAGCGCCGGTCAGCGGAGCCAGGCTCGTCTGCTTGTCGTCGAGAACCTGCTGCACGATGCGCAGCGGGACCTTCTGCAGGCTCTCGGCGAATGCGTAGACGAGTGCCGTATCGCACACGAGGTTGATCAGTCGCGGTACGCCGCGGGTAGCCTCGAAGATGGGAGCAAAAGTCTCCGGCTCGAAGTGGTCGGAACGGTCTGCCACACTGGACAGGCGGTGCTCGATGTATTCGCGCACGGACTCGACGTTGGTGAGCGGCCCCAGAAAGTAGTCGAACGAGATGCGCTGAGCGAACTGCTGAATCTCAGGGCGACGCAGCTTCTCGGAGAGTTCCGGCTGGCCGACCAGGATGATCTGCAGAAGCTGGCCCCGTTCGGTGTTGACGTTGGACAGCATGCGCAGCTGCTCGAGTATCTGGATATTCAGATGCTGAGCTTCGTCGATGATCAGAGTGACTACCTTGCCGTCGTCGCGTTGCTTGATGAGGAAACGCACGAAGTCGTCGTACATCTCCACTTTTTCTTTGTTTTTGTAGTCGATGCCGAACGCGAGAAGAATCCACCGCATCAGCTCCTCGAAGGAGTCACATTGCGTGTTGGACACGAGGCCTACGACGGTCTGCTGTCCCAGATCGTAGAGCACGGAGCGCACAAGCGTGGTCTTGCCGGCGCCGACGTTGCCTGTTATCACACAAAATCCTGAACGGGAAAGCACGGCGTACTTCAGCACCGACAGCGCGCGTTCATGCTGCGGGCTCAGGTAGAGGAACGCCGGGTCCGGAATGTTCTCGAACGGAGGCTTGGTGAATCCATAAAACTGCTGGTACATCTAGCGCTTACCTCTGCCTGCGGGCAGGTCATCTCCGTCTGACTGATAGTAGGATTCGAATTTCTTCGGCTTTTCGGAAGCCTTGTTGAGCACGGTGCCGATGAGGTTGTAGTCGGTGAGCAGGCGAGCGCTTTCTTCGAGCTCATCTCGCGTGCTCTTGCCTTCCTCCAGAACCAGCAGCATGCAATCCAGTGCCGGTGCGATGGACAGCACGTCGTCGCCAAGATGCAGCGGCGGCGTGTCGACGATCACGGTAACCTGTTTGCCCATGGCTCTGAGCTGGCGCACCAGCGACTCGAATCGCCTGGAACCGAGAAGTTCGCTGGGATGCTCCAAGCTGCGCGAGGCGCGGCCGGGGATGACCATCAGGTTGTCGAGATTGTCGAACTGCCACTGCACCTCGGACAGCGTCGCGTATCCGCGTAGAAAGTCGACGATGCCCAGCTGGTTTTCCAGGCCCAGCAAGCCCGCGACTCTTGGGCGGCGCAGGTCGGCATCAATTACCACCACAAACTGGTTTTCGGCGCGCGCCGCAGCGATCGCGAGATTCATGGTGGTCACGCTCTTGCCAGCTTGAGGCGTCGGGCTCGTAATACCGAGCACGCTCCAGCCGCGCGGCTTCATGATCTGCTGTACTCGGGTTCTCAGCAGGCGGTATCGGTCAATGAGCGGGCTGCTGGTGTTTTCCGCAGTGATGATGCGATTGTCGCGGAGCAGTTCCGTGTTCAGATGGAAGGAACTGGCCGGGGCCGCTCCTGAATCATCCGTCAACAGCACAGGTTTCTGCGGGTGCTGATCCAGTGTGTCCGCGGCTGGCTGCATCCAGTCGCGGACAGTGGTGTCGGCCTGGGACTTCTCCAGAGCTTTACGAATGTGATCCATGGCTCGCTCTTCTGCCTAGGCTGATTTTCGGGATGACCGCCAATGGGGGGGCGCCAAGCACCGCCGTGATGTCGCGCACGTCGTAGATCGCGCGGTCTGCATACTCCGCAATGGCCGCAGCCAGGGCGCCAAACACCCCTGCCAGTAACATGCCAATCAGCAGGATTCCGACTCGGTTTGGGCTGTCGGGTAGTTTTGGCAGGAAAGCGGGGCTCGACAGCAGAAACTGCTCGCCACCTTCGCCTTCTTCGAGCGTGAGCGCGAGGTCCGAGTCGAGCTGCTTGCGGCTCAGTTCGTTGTACTGGGAAACAGCGTTGTTGTACTCACGCATGAGGTTCTGGTAGCGCACCTCGACCTGAGGGGTTTCGAAGATCCTGCGTTCGTACTCAGTGAGTTTGCCTTCCAGCCGGCGAAGTTTGCTGCGTTCCGCTTCCAGGCTCGACTGGGCGCCGCGGAGCTGGGTCTGTAACGAGACGTAGGCGGGGTTGTCCGGCTGCGCGGATTTCCCTTGGTCGTCGCCGGTTATGAGTGCGGATTGAAAGCCCTGCTGCAGCGCCGCTACGGATTTCTCCAGGCGTTGTACGTCAGGGTGGCCGTCACCGTAGCGCTGCTGCGCCTGGCGCAGCTCTTCCTGGAGTCGTACCAGCTCGTCCATCAGCTCGTCCGCCCTGCCGCCGTTGCCGGTCTGCTCGGTAAGCGTGCGGATCTCGCGGTTCAGGCGGATCACGTCCGGGTGCTTGGCACTGTAGCGCGAAGTGGCGCGCAGGTACTGGGCGACGAGTGAGTTGAGGCGATCGGTGGCGTTGAGCAGCGTGCTGCCTTCGTCTGTGCGCACGTTCTCGAAGGCCGGGGTCACCGACAGGCTGGCGCGCAGGCCTTCCAGGCGGTCTTCCAGCTCGCGCACACGCTCTTGTGAAGTCTCAATCTGACCTTCCGTCTTTTCGTACAGGCGCAGGTTGACGTCTTTGAGTTCAGGTAGCGTATGAATTTCGTCCTGTTTGAACTCTGCGAGTTCGGTTTCCATATCTTCGATCTGCGCCCGCAGCTTCAGCGCCTCGACTTCAATGAACTCACGCACTTTCTCGGCCTGCAGCTGACGTTGGATCTCGTGTTCCTTCAGGTAGCGATCCGTGATCTCAGCAGTTACATCGCGTGCCTGCTCCGGGGTGTTGGCGGTAAACGCAACGGTGAAGGCGATGGTGGCCTCACGCGAGCCGGATTTGTTCGGGTCGCTCGCCCGTACGTCCAGCATGTTAACCTCGAAGCTATCTCGCATCTCCTCTACAACGCGCCTGGGGTCCCCTTTGATCTGATTCTCCGGGTACAGCTTGTGTGTTGCGGCGATACCCAGGAGGCTCTCGTAGGTGAGCAGTTTCTGCGTGATCTGCTGAATGATCTCCTGCACGAACGTGTTCACCGTGCTTTCCACGAGATCCGGTGGAATGGACTGGCGCTCGATGAGCAGTGTTGCTTCAGACTGGTACTTGGTGGGCAGGCCGAAGGCCAGTGCCAGCGAGATCGCCATGATCACGCCGAACGTCGCAAGGAAATGGAACTTACGGCGCATCGCGACCTTGACGTAGTCGATGATCTGCATATCTGCCGTTAAGCTCACGATTCAACTCGCTCCATGTCTGCTCTGACCTGCGGTCCTTTCAGCGACGACTCCCCTAAAACTGGGTTATCGGGCTGTATTGAATACTGATGTAGAAACCATTGCTGTGAGCCGTGCCGCTATCTGAGGCGCGATCCACGTATCGATGGCGGAATTCGGCCCCGAGTGACCACTCCGGGGTTAGCGCTCGGCGCACACCGAGGAATAGCTCACCGTAGTCGCGGTCTCGGAGGTTGCCGTTGAACGCCAGGTTCTCTGATTCGGTCGTGGTGTACTGTGCTGTTGCATCCAGCGACCACTTCTCAGTTAGCTTGCGCTGCCAGTTGGCAAGTATGCGGTCATATTCAATCGTGTCGCCGAAGGCGCTCGGCGTATTGGAGCGCTGTGCGAGCACGAGAAAGCGGTCCAACTCTGTCCGGTGGTTCAGTGAAGCGCTCAGATGCAGGCCAGATTCTTTCGAGCCCTGATCCGGATCAGACTCCCGCACACCCGCTTCGAGGCGCCAACGGGTACGCTCCGACAGTCTGCGTGCCCAACCCACCGTTGCCCGTCGCAGGTCCGCTTCTGCGAGTCCGTCGGGCTCGAAAGTCGTCTGCTGGACCTTGATGTCCACTGTGTCTCGTTCGCTCAACCGATAGTCGTAGCCGAGAGCAGCGCCCTTTTCTTCCGAATCGCGCAGCACCAGGCCCTGCAGGTTATCGTATTCACGTTTGGAGTAGATCCCTTCCACCGTGAGTCGGGAACGCTCCGATACCTGATATCGAAGGTACGGCCTTGCCTGGATGTGCAGACGGTCGACGTCGACCTCAATCGTTCCCTGCTCCGTATCGATCGGATCTACGTCATCTCCAGGGGAAACAACCTCTGCACCGTCATCGACCACTTCGCCAGAGGCGTCTACGCCGCCCACCTGTCCATAACGAATCAGCGAGTCGCGGGTAACCTGCGATCTTACCCCCGCTGCCCAACGCTCGCCGCGACGTTCCGCGTCCAGTCGCAGCCGCTGGGTGTCGGTTGCATCCACACTGCTGTCACCGAAATCCGTGTATCGGGCAATGGCGCGCACGTCGACGAAAGAGCGTTCCGTGACATTTTTGAACTGCCCGGAGACTTCGGCTGTCGTTACCGTCGCATCTTCCTCGTTACGCGGCGTAAGGCGGATGTTGTCTTCCACGCCCACTTCCACCATGGCTTGCGGTGTGATCTCCCACGCGGCATGCGCGCTGTGTGCCAGCGGCAGAGCGAGGCTGATTGCTAGCAGCTTGTACTTGTGCATTTGCTCCGACTATTCCTGTTCTGGTTTATGGAACGACGACCGTGTCGTTGGGTTTGAGCAGAATATTCTGCTCCAGGTTCTTACCGCGCTGTACCTGGCTGTAGTTGAAGTCGTACACCACGACGTTTTCACCAGCACCGCGCAGCACGCGAATATTGTTGGCGTCGGCAAACGGATTCGGCCCGCCGGCGAGTGTCAACGCCTGCAACACGTCGATGTAGCGACCGATTTCATATTGTCCAGGGCGTGCAACCTTTCCCGTCACGTAGATACGCATCCCCTTCAACTCGGTGATGCTGACGTTGACCACCGCGTCGGGGATGTATTCCCGCAGCTTCGCGGCAACGTCGGCCTGGAGCTGCGTAGTGGTCTTGCCGGCTGCCTGAATGTTGCCCACCAGCGGAAAGGAGATGCCGCCATCTGGCCGAACGACCACACTCTTCTGCAGGTCTGGTTCGCGCCAAACGAACACGTCCAGCACGTCTTCCGGCTGGATCTCGTACTCGTCTACGTTGAACGCCTGCTCGGCAGCAAACGCGTACGTTGTCCACGTGGTCAGCGCGGCTAGCATCGCTAATGCCTTGAGAAGATTCCTGGATACTGATTGGATCATCGTCAACCCTTTCCATTTCCGGTGTTGTTGGCCCTCGAGAGCATGAGGGTCGCTGTGCGTGCAATTGTCGGGCAATGCGTTGCGGGTGTGCGTGACGGTGTCGGTAAGGCACAATTCAAGCCGCAATCTTACCTGCAATTGGGTTTCGGGGCAGTGTACACGAGCGACGCCCCGCGGATTGTGATTTCTATGTAAGAAACGTTGTCATGATAACGGCTACGGGGTTGGTGATCACTAACAAGGCGCCGAGGTGTACAACGGTGGGGTATGGGGAGTCCGCGACGATGAAATTGCAGTTCTATGGGGCAGCGCGGGAGGTCACCGGCTCCTGCCACGTGCTTGAAATCGGCGGGAGCCGGGTGCTGCTGGATTGCGGCATGATCCAGGGCGGGCGTGATGCAGATGCGCGCAATGCAGACCCCTTTCCCTTCGAGGCATCTCAGGTCGATGCGGTGGTGCTGAGTCACGCCCACATCGACCACTCGGGCCGCCTGCCGCTACTCGCAAGACGTGGATTTCGCGGGGCTATCCACACGCAGAATGCGACCGTGGACCTGGCGGGGATCCTGCTGCGCGACTCTGCCAACATCGCCGCCAGCCAGACCCGGCGGGAAAACCGATATCGGGAGCGGCGGGGGGAAGCGCTGGTGGAGCCGCTTTACGAAGCCGCGGATGCCGAGCGAGCGCTGAAGCTCATGCGAGGCCACCGCTACGGTGCCTGGGTGGAAGTGGTGGAGGGTGTGCGCGTCCGCTTTCTCGATGCCGGTCACATTCTCGGCTCGGCGGTTGTGGAAGTGCTCGTCAGCGAGGCAGGGATTGAACGCCGTCTGGTGTTCAGCGGCGACC